>JBKGHI010000470.1:0-3294 GCA_046520405.1 Myxococcus sp. 1LA | reverse complement strand
TCCTTCTCCGCCTCGGCGTCCAGCGCCTCCAGCGCGCCAACAACCCCTGAGGCACCGGCGCGGCCTGCTTGCCCGCGGCGAGCTGACGCACGCGCTGCTCGATTTCGCGCAGCCCCTCCATCAGCGGCTCCACGCTCGCCTCGGGCAGCCGGCCTCCAGCGCGGTCGGCGTGGCGCAGGCACGTCTCCATCCAGTGGGTGATGTCGACGATGGGATCCACGTCCACCATGGCGGACAGTCCCTTGATGGTGTGAACGGCGCGGAAGAGCTCGCGCACCGCGCGCGGGTTCGCCAGCCCCCGCCGGATGCTGGCCTCCATGGCCAGCAACTGACGGTGCCCCGTTCCCAGCAACTCCTCCGCTTCCGCGAGGTACGCGGGAAGGAAGTCCGCGAGGTCCACGGACGCGCTCAAGCGCGCCTCCCCTCCAGCAGCCCACTCGCCTCCGACAGGATGGCGTCCGGCGTGAAGGGCTTCGTCATGAAGCGGCTCGCCCCCGCGGCCAACGCCCGGGCCCGCGAGGCCTCGTCCCCACGCGTGGTGACGATGATGATGGGCAACTCACGCAGGCGGTCCTGCCCCCGCACGAACTCCACCACCTCGATGCCACCGATGTCCGGCATGTTCAGGTCCAGCACCAGCAAGTCGTAGGGCTGGAGCGACAACCGCTCAATGGCCTCCAAACCACTGGACGCATGCGTGAAGGTCAGACCCGGATAGGGCCGCAGGCACGCGACCACCATGTCGCGCATCACCTTGCTGTCATCGACGACGAGCACCTCAGCCATGGCTTCCCCTGGAAACGGCCACCGAACCTAGAGCGATTCCGCGAAGTTGAAAGACATGGCCGGACACGTGGCTGGTACAGCGCACACTGGCGGACAGTCCACAACGACGGCGTGCCTTCCCTGGAACACGGGGTGTCAGCATGGACGCGCCTGGGGTGCGGACGGGCCCTTGGAGCCCCTTTCCCCGGGATGACACGCGCCCTGAAAGCCTCCGGACGCGGACGGGCGCCCCTTGCGCCTGGTTCCTCCGGAAGGTATCAGTCCGCCAATTTTGATTTTGAGAAACAATTTCATCCATTCCCCCCAGGCCCGCTTCTCCCGGTGGAGCGCTACCGGTCCCTTCCAGGAATGCGCACCGTGACGCGCCGGCTTCGTCGCCTGGGCCTGCTGCTGTGCGCGCTCGGCTCGCTTGAATGTGGTGGCGGCTCCGGAGATGCGATTCCGCCCACCCGGCCACCGCCCGAGGAGCCCCCGCCACCACCTCCTCCGCCACCACCTCCTCCGCCCTACGAAACCGTGGAGGACGGTGAGGACAAGCCCGGCGGAGACACCAGCGTGGCGGCGTCCGGCACCACGTCCTTCACGCGGCCGGCCGGCAACCTGTCGCTGTCACGGCGCGCGGAGTTCTTCGTGGGCGAGGCCGTCTTCCAGGCGGACTGGTTCCCCGCGCCCCATTCCCAGGTGGAGCGCGATGGGCTGGGCCCCCTCTTCCACTCCGTCTCCTGCCTGGCCTGCCACGTGGGCAACAGCCGCGGCCGCCCGCCCGAGGAGGGCGAGGTGGCGGACACGCTGTTGGTGCGGCTGTCGGTGCCGGGGGTGGACGCTCACGGCGCGCCGCTGCCCGAACCCGCGTATGGCGACCAGCTCCAGCCTCGGAGCATTCCCGGCGTGCCCGCGGAGGGGCAGGTGCGCATGCGCTGGACGGAGGTCGCTGGCGCCTTCGAGGACGGAACGCCCTACACGCTGCTTTCGCCAGAGCTGCTGCTGGTGGACCTGGCCCATGGCCCGCTGGCGCCGGACACACGCACGTCCGCGCGGCTGGCGCAGCCCATGATGGGGCTGGGCCTGCTGGCCGCCGTCTCCGAGGACACCTGGCTGGAGTGGACGGACCCGGAGGACGCGGATGGGGACGGCGTCTCCGGGCGGCCCAACCGGGTGTGGAGCGCGCGGGAAGGCCGCGCGGTGCTGGGCCGCTTCGGCTGGAAGGCCAACCAGCCGGACCTGGAGCACCAGAACGCGGCGGCATTCCTGGGGGACCTGGGCCTGACGACGTCGCTCTTCCCCGAGGAGAACTGCGGCGGCCCCGTCCTGGCCGCGTGCCGCGCGGCGCCCACCGGCGGACTGCCCGAGGTGAGCGAACGGCAGCGGCAGGCGCTGGACTTCTACACGCACACCCTGGCGGTGCCGCTGCGCGAGCGGGTGGACGCGCCCGAGGTCCTCCGGGGCAAGGCGCTCTTCCACCGCGCGGGCTGCGCGCGCTGCCACCGGCCGTCCATCACCACCGGCGCGCTGGAGGGCTACCCGGAGCTGTCGTCCCAGCGCATCTGGCCGTACACGGACGGGCTCCTGCACGACATGGGCGAGGCGCTGGCGGACGGGCGGGAGGACTTCCTCGCCACGGGCCGTGAATGGCGCACGCCGCCGCTCTGGGGGCTGAGCCGCACGCGCGAGGCGGGCGGACACCTGCGCCTGCTGCATGACGGGCGGGCGCGCTCCCTGGCGGAGGCCATCCTCTGGCATGACGGCGAGGCGGCGTCCTCGCGCGAGGCGTTCCGCGGGCTGACCCGGGGGGAGCGAGACGCGCTCGTCGCCTTCCTGGATTCGCTGTAGCCAGCCGTGATGACCACGGCCGCGGGGGGACGCCGTCAGTCCCGCAGCGCGGGCGGCCCTTCGCGCGGCAGGCGCACGCGGAAGGTGGCGCCCTCGCCGGGCCTGCTGTCCACGGACACCCCGCCCCCGTGCGCCTCCACGATGCGCCGCAGCCGGTACAGCCCCAGGCCCAGTCCGCCGTAGTGCCGCACCGGCACGGCGCGCTCGAAGCGGCGGAAGAGGCTCTCCAGCCGCCCGGGCGCGATGCCGATGCCATGGTCCTTCACCATCAGCGTCGCCATGTCCCGCCCGGATTCCAGCGCCACCTCCACCGGCTTGCCCGGCCCGAACTTCATCGCGTTGGACAGCAGGTGCGTCATCACCTGGGACAGACGCGCCGCGTCCCACCGCCCCTGCGTGGGCTCCAGCGGACCGAGCACCAGCAGACAGCCCGCGCGCGCCGCCGCGTCCTCCGAGCGCGACACCGCATCGCGCACCACCCGCGCCAGGTCCACGTCCTCCAGGTGCAGGCGCGGCGCGCTGCCCTGGAGCTGGGAGACGTCCAGCAGCGACTCCACCAGGTCCGACAAGCGCTGCACCTGCCGGTCCGCCGAGTCCAGCGCGCGCTCCAGCCGCTCCGTGCCGCGGCCCAGCCCCGCGCGCAGCACGCCCTGGGCGCCCTGCACGCGCAGCGCGACG
>JBKGHI010000046.1:0-43422 GCA_046520405.1 Myxococcus sp. 1LA | reverse complement strand
CAGGCGGGGCGCTGGCCGCGAAGCCGCACAGCACGCCGGCCGCCGCCGCCAGCGCGGCCGACGGGAGGGTGAGCATCGGATAGAAGCCCACCAGTGCGAACGGGTCACACGCGGTGCGCAGCCAGGCGAACAGGGTGGCCGCCAGGAAGGGAGGCACCAGCACGGCGACATTGAGGAGCAGGGCGGTGCCCAGGGCCCGGGCCACCGCGCCGCCGGGCGTCTGTGACCGGAGGGCGCCCGGCGGGGTCGGCGTGGCGCCCAGCAGGATGCGACGCTCCTGGGCGGCCGCGGCGATGCCAATCCCCCTCCGAGCAGGCCCACGGCGATGGAGAGGGCCAGGCTCAGCTCGAAGCCGGGGACGCCGAAAAGGGGGAGCAGGACGAGCGCCGAGCCCCCGCCCGCGAGCAGGAGGACGGTGGCCAGGACGGCGGGGCGACGCAACAGGCCAGAGGCGCGGGTGAGGACTTGCCGCATGGCCTCTCCTATACTCCCGGCCAGCATGTCCGAACAGAAGACAGGTCCAGAGCACCGCCAGAACGGCGCGCGCCCATCGAGCTGAAGGTCGACTACAAGAAGCTCAACTCGTTCTTCGCGGACTACACGAAGAACATCAGCAAGGGTGGCACCTTCATCAAGACGAAGAAGCCGCTGCCCATCGGCACCCGCTTCCTCTTCAAGCTGACGGTTCCGCACCGGGAGGCCCCCTTCGAACTGCTGGGCGAGGTCGTCTGGTCCAAGGCGGACGCGGAGGAGCCCGGCATGGGCATCCGCTTCATCTACAGCAGCGAAGCGCAGCGGGTGGAGTTCGAGACGGTGGTGGAGGGGCTGATGTCCGACAGCCTCGGTGGCGAGCTGACGGAGAAGCTGCTCAACAAGCCGCTGCATTCGCACTCATGACGCGCGGCCTTCGCTGGATGGGAGTGGCCATGCCGCTGCTGCTGGCCACGGCCTGCCAGCAGGAGGCGCAGGGCAGCGCGCCTCGGGCTCCGCCGAAGGCTGCGGATGCACCGCGTCCGCGCGTCACCGACGTCACCGCCGAGGACTACGTGATGCCGCCGCTTCCGCGTGGGCATGTGCGGCTGGAGGACGCCTTCGGCGGGGCGCACCGGGTGGAGGTGGAGATCGCCGCGACGGCGGACTCGCGCCAGAGGGGCATGATGTGGCGCACGGCGTTGCCGGAGGGGAAGGGCATGCTCTTCCTCTTCCCGCATGAGCAGGTCCAGGGCTTCTGGATGCGCAACACGCTCATCTCGCTGGACATGATTTTCATCACCTCGGACCTGCGCGTGGCGGGCATCGTGTCGCGCGCGGTGCCTCGCTCATTCGAGTCCCGCTCCGTGGGGGCGCCCAGCCAGTACGTGCTGGAGGTGCCCGGCGGCTGGACGGAGAAGGTCGGCATCCGCAAGGGCAGTGCCGTCCGCTTCGAGGGCGTGGCGGGCTTGGACATCGAGCCCTGAGGCGCGTCCATGGTCCCCAGGTCAGCGAGCGTGCCGGAGTGGCATGACGGGCCCGAAGTCGATGCGCTGCAGGAGACGCTGGGGGAGGCGTTGGCCGGCCATCCTGAGCACATGCCTGCGCAGTGTCCCCTCTGCCACCATGCGGCGGTCCATGCCTATTTCCATGGGCACCCTGGGAGGACTCTGGGCGGCTCCTGGGTGTGGTGCGGTGCGTGCCGGGCGTTCACTCACGGGACAATCCGAATTCCAGCGTGGTGGGTGAACCTCGAGGCCGTCGAGCTGTCGATTCTGACGGCGACTCCTGTGGCGCTTGATTCCATGACGGCGCGCATCGATGCGCATTGGAATTCCTTGCGGCGTGGTGGATGAACGCGGCTGCTCCACCGTCCGGCGGTGTGAGACAGCGCGGTCTCATCGCCAGAAGACGTTCGTGATGCATGGCGCGTGACGCGCGGCCCCGGACCATTTCTCCGGGGCCGCGTGTCAGTCACAACGAATGCGGTGCTGCCTCACTGCCTGGGCGCCGTCACGGCTCTGGGCAGCTCTGTCCCGATGGGCACGGCCAGGGGTTGGGATTGGGATTCGAGCCGCAGTAGGGGGCCACGTACCCGTCGCAGTTGTTGTCGATGTTGTCCATGCACGACTCGGGCATGCCTGGATTGATGCTGGCGTTGGAGTCGTGGCAGTCGGAGCCGTTGGACACGTATCCGGACGGCCGGTTACAGGCGTATTGCCAGCTGCCACCGTTGCCATAGCCGTCTCCGTCCGCGTCGCGGTACCACACAGTGGGCTGGCCCACGCCGGAGTTGGAGTCGTTGCAGTCGCTGGCGTTGGTCACGTAGCCGGACGGCCGCGAGCACGCGTACGTGGGCGACTGGCCGTTGCCCCAGCCGTCTCCGTCCGCGTCGCGGTAGAACACCGTGGGTTCGCCGATGCTGGGGTTGTTGTCGTTGCAGTCGCTGGCGTTGGTCACGTAGCCGGACGGCCGCGAGCACGCCTGCGTGGAGGCCTGCCCATTGCCCCAGCTGTCTCCATCCGCGTCGCGGTAGTACGTGGAGCTGACGCCCTCGTCCACGATGCCATTGCAGTTGTTGTCGATGCCGTCACACGTCTCGAGCCGGTACCGGTGGACCTGCGTGTTGTTGTCGTTGCAGTCCTCGGAGTTGGCGACGTAGCCCGTGGGCCGTGAGCAGGCCCAGACGGAGACCGACGGGTTGCCGAAGGTGTCTCCGTCCGCATCCCGGAAGAACTGCTGGGCCGCACCCACGTTGGCGTTGTTGTCGTTGCAGTCGTCCGCGTTGGAGACGTATCCAGAAGGACGCCCGCAGGACTGGACGGCGTTGTTGGGGTTCCCCAGCCCGTCCCCGTCCGCATCGCGGTAGTAGGTGGAACCGACGCCCTCGTCCACCTGTCCGTTGCAGTTGTTGTCGACGCTGTCGCAGACCTCAGCGCGGTTGGGGTGAATCTGCGCGTTGCTGTCGTTGCAGTCGTTCGCGTTGGCGACGTACCCGGTGGGACGGTTGCACGCGACGGCGGAGATGCTGACGTTTCCGAAGCCGTCGCCATCCGCGTCGCGGTACCAGGTGGAACCCGCCTCTTCATCCGCCTGCCCGTTGCAGTTGTTGTCGAGGCCGTCGCAGAGCTCCGCGTGGCCCGGATACACGGTCGCGCGCTGGTCGTCACAGTCCGTCGCGTTCGCGACGTAGCCGGCCGGTTGCTCCGTGGCGCGGACGGAGTCGTTCAGGTCGCCAAAACCGTCCCCGTCGGAGTCGCGATACCAGAAGCTGCCGCAGCCGTTCTCATCGACCTCGCCGTTGCAGTCGTTGTCGATACCGTCGCAGACCTCCTCCGCTTCGGGGTGGACTGCGTCTTCCGTGTCATCGCAGTCTCCCTCAACCTCGGAGTGGCCGGTCGGAGTCTCCGTGAGACATGAGTACTTCGGCTCGCTGGAATCGCCGAAGCCGTCGCCATCTGTGTCCGGGAAATATCGCCGCAGCGGAAGGCCCGGTTGGACGTGGTCGCTCAATGCCGGGGTCAGGCTCCCCGTGCCGAGTTGTCCCTCACTGTTGTCGCCCCATGACCAGGCGACAGGGCAGTCAGTGTATACGTACGATAGAACGCGGATGGCCAGACCATGGCGAGATCCAGCAGCGACGTGGGTGGTGCCCTCGACATGCCCGTAGTTCTGCCAATAATCATCCCACCGTAGGGCGTAGTTCGGCGTTGGCTGGAGTGATTGAGTGCGATTGCCAAGCTGGCCATGGCCATTGGCACCCCAGGAGCGCAAGATGCCAAGGGGGAAGCCGTTGATGAATAGAGAGAAGTTATCACCAGCGGCGATGCCACCGCCCATGTAATCGCTCACGAGGGGAGTCGGAGTTCGGACAACCTGCCACGGGAGAGGCGGTGACGATGGAACGTAGCCCGCGCCCACCTGTCCTGACGTATTCAGGCCCCACGCCCAGGGAACTCTGTTCCCCTCATCGTTGTAGAGAAGCGAGTGTGACTCACCGGCTGCAATCGCTTTCGCCCGCGGGATGCTGCGCACCAGTGTGGGCACCACGATGGGTGTGGAACTCTCCGTCCCCGTGCCAATCTGAGCGGCGTCGTTGCGTCCCCAGGCCCAGATGCACCCCGTGCGGCTCAGCGCGAGAACGTGGTGGCCACCTGCGGCAACGGCAGTGATTCTATAGGCGTCCAGGGGCTCGGTGGTGTGCCCCGTGCGCGTAAGGCATTCATCGTTCGCCGCGAGCTGGGGAAGCACGACCCGGACCGGCGTGAAATGGGCTCCGGTATCCGCCGTGCGCTGTCCCAGTTCACCATCCGTATTCTGTCCCCACGCCCAGACGTCGCCATCCTCATCGACCGCGAGCGAGTAGTCCGCGCGGGCCGCGATGGCGACAACCGTCACCGGCAGCGAGACCTGGACCGGCGTCAGGACCGGCCCACCCGTGAGCGCGCTGCCCGCCTGCCCCCGGTTGTTCCGGCCCCACGCCCAGACATTCCCCAGCGCATCGAGCGCCAGCGAGTGCCCGGCCCCCGCGGCGACCGCCGTCATGGGCCCTGGCAAGGAGACCGGCCGAGGCGAAGCCTCGGGCGTGGCACTGACGGCGCCACGTCCGAGCTGTCCGTCCGCATTCCGGCCCCACGTCCAGACCTCACCATCGCTTCGCAGCGCGACGGAGTGATACGCACCCGCGGCGACGCCCAACACAGAAAGCGGACCCGCGAGCCTGCTCTCGAGAGCCCCAGACGCCACGGGCGCGTCATCGGCGGGAAGGACTTCTCCGCATCCCAGCCCGAACGACAGCACCATCAGCCAGCACCGCTGACGTCCTGAACCACCACGAACCACTGTCTTCCGTTTCAAGTGAACCACTCCGATACACCCCAGGCTTCCTCCTGGAGCCAGGGTGCGGGTTGAAGAGAGGTCCCATCACAGGGAGGACGCGCGCCGGCCTGCGCATCGCGGGCCGTGCGACATCCTCCGCCTGCGCGGATTAGACATGAGATGGGATGGAGGAGCCGCCCGGGGGAGGCTGGCGCCTTTTCCAATAATGCAAGTCAAAGCGCAATGAGGGGTTCCACGGTGTGTATCAACTGACACCGGCCCGCATCGGCGAAACACAACACAGTGTTTGGATTGACCCTGCTGGAGTGACACGAACCCAGGTGGTTCCGTGTCTGCTATTCAGCGCGTTTACTCGGGAAGTCCTGGACGACCCGGCTTCACAGAAGCACAGTCCCTTGTTGCAGCAACAACAGGTGACTCAACTCAGGAGGCTGTATGCAGATGAAGCGATGGGTCGGTCAGATGGCGCTGGTCGCGGGCCTGCTCGTGGGCTGTGGCGGCGTGGAGCAGGAGGACGCCGAGCTGTCCCTGGAGACGCAGGAGGAGGCGCTCGCCGCGTGTGCGCTTCAGTTCTGGTACGAGTTCTATTCGGACAGCGAATACACGAACCTGGTCGGGCAGTCCGGCTGCACCTGCGGCGGTGGCCGCGTGAACTGGGGCAACAAGTCGGACTACCGCCTCGTACGCATCGCCCCGCAGCCGTGCCCGTAATCAGGCCGGGCTGTGCCGCTCCAGCAGCTCCGTGACGCGGCGGATGAGCGCCTGCATCGTAACGGTGCCCAGGAAGCGCTTCTGGGCATCCGTCACGGCCACCGGGTCATAGAGCGCCTCGGGTGGGCGCTCCATGGCGAGCCGCGCCAGGGTGGTGATGGCCATCCGGTCCTCGACGATGAGCGGCGCCACCTGCGCCGTGCCCTTCGTGGCCGTAACCCGCCTCAGCACCAGCGACTCCAGCCGTTCGCCATTCAGCAGCGCGATGTGGTCCACATCGGCCTTCTGCTGGAACAACCGCTCCAGCTCCTCGGCCGTCATGGCCCGCTCCACGCAGACGCGGCGGATGACGATGCTGCCCACCGTGTCGTCGTCCTCGTCCTCGCGGAAGTCCAGCGCGCGCATGGCTTCATGGCGCCGCGCCTCGAACTCGACGCTGGGGAGCACGGGCACGGGCGCGGGGCGGGCCACCAGGTAGCCCTGCGCGTGGCGGATGCCCAGCCGCAGCAACACCGCCAGCTCGTCCCACGTCTCCACGCCTTCGGCAATCAGCGTCGCGTTGACGCTGGCCGCGAAGGCCACCAGCGACTTCACCAAGTGCTGCTGATAGCTGTGCCGGTGGATGTCTCGCACCAGTGCCTGGTCCAGCTTGATGAACTGTGGCGCGCTGTTCACCAGCGTCACCAGTCCGGAGTGCCCGCGCCGAAGTCATCCAGCGCGATTCCGAAGCCCAGCGCGGAACACTGCCGCGTCAGCCGCTGGAGCAGGGCGTTGTCCTCGAACGCCGCCTTCTCCGTGATTTCCAGCACCAGGTTCTTCGGGTTCAGCCCGTAGCGAGCGAGCAGCTCCTCCGTGGAGCCATCGCCGAAGCGCGGGTCGCTCAGCACGTCCGGACTGACGTTGAAGAAGAAGGGAGCGCTGCGTTGCGCCTCTGGCAGCGTGGAGATGCAGCGCAGCGCGGACGTCCAGCACGCGCGCTCCAGCTCCCACGTGTAGCCTTCCAAGCGTGCCTGCGTGAAGAGCACGTGCGGCTCTCGGAACTCGCCCGGTCCACGCGACAGCACTTCGTGCCCGATGACCTCGCCACGCAGCAAGTCCACGATGGGCTGAAACACCGAGGTGACGCTCGGCTCGTCACCTTTCCACAGCCAGGAGGGCGCTGGTGCGGAGGAGAGGGGCAGGCTCATGTGTGGAAATTGTAGCCCAAGCCACCGCAGGCTCCATGCCCTCCCCGAAAGAAGGTGTTTTAGGGGGGCTGTCACGGGCACGCCGTCACGTCTCGCGACCCCTCGGCTGCTCGGTCAGCGAGGTGGCCGCCGGGCCTCCGTCCGCCTCCGACAGGCCGGCTTCGACAGGCATTGAGTGCCCGGAAGTTCCTTGAATCATTGGGGATGTGCCCACCGTGGCGTGGGCCGCCACTGCGTCCATGGCCTGGCTTTCCTCCCACTGGACGGAGGAGAGGGCGCGGAAGCGGCGGGCCAGGGCGGCCAGTTCCGCCGCCTTGAGTTGGGCCTGTCCGCTGCGCAGGGACAGCAGGGCCACGCGGGCCCGTTCCAGCAGGGCCACCTCCGTCCTCAGGCGGGCGAGGATGCGCTCGCGCCGTTGTTTCAGCTCGCCCAGCCGCTCCACCTCCTCGCCCAGGGAGGCGGCGGCGAGCTCCAACTGACGCCGCGCGACGGCGTCCGTGCTGGCCCGTGCGCTGCGCTCCAAATCCTCGCGCTCGGCCTGAAGGTTCGCCTGCGCGCGTTCCTCGAGCTGTGCTTCCACGCCCGCCCACTCCGAGGCCAGCTCCGCGGCGTCCCGCGTCATCCGGCCCAGCGTGCGCGCCAGCTCCTCGCGGGCGGGCTCGCGCGGGAGCAGCGCCAGGGATTGGCCACATTGCCGGTAGAGGTTCAGCGCCCGTTCCGTCAGCGTGTGGAAGTCACCGGCGAGCTGGGGCAGCAACGCCTCCACGCGGGCCTCCACCGGGTCCGCGGACAGCGCGAGGTGCGAGGCCACCGCGCTCAGTCCCACGAACAGGCCCAGGATGCCGCCCGTCACGCCCGCGCCCAGCAACGCCGGGGTGGCCAGGTCCGCCAGCCGCGCGGAGAAGATGCGGGACACCTCCAGCCCGCCCAGCGTCAGGCCCGCGCACAGCGCCGCGCCCAGTCCGAAGTGGAAGAGGGTGGGGCGCGCTTCCGCCACCTGTCCGTTTTCACCGCGGTCGCTGAGTCGTGAGCGCACCAGCAGCGCCCCCGCCGCCGCGGCGCTGAAGGCCACCGTCCAACCCGGCGCCATGCCCAGGGCATAGGGCAGCGCGGTGAGGAGCACGCCCAGCCCCCCGAGCAGCACGCGGTCCCACTTGTCGCCTCGTGCACATCCGAGCACGACGGCGGCGGGGACAAGCCACGCCAGGGGCACTGGAAGTCCCAGACGCGCCGCGGCCAGGTGGAGAATGCCGGCGCTGGCCCCCGCTGTGAGCGCGCGCGTCACGGTCTGCTCGAAGGCCTCGCGATGATGGAGTTGCAATAGAGTGGCGTTCATCGACTCCCCACGGATGTAGGCCGGGCAGGAACTGTTCCTTTCACGCATGGGTGGCGAAAAAGGTCTGCCGATGAAGAGCCCCGTCGTTCCCGAGACGATGCGCGCGCTGGTCCTCACCGCCTATGACGGACGGCCGGAGTCCCTGCGCGTCGAATCCCGGCCGGTGCCCAGGCCCACCCCGGGGCAGGTCCTGGTGCGGGTGGCGGCGGCGCCCATCAACCCCGCGGACCTGATGTTCGTCCGCGGCCAGTACGGCATCCGCAAGGCGCTGCCCGTGGTGCCAGGGCTGGAGGCCAGCGGGACGGTGGTGGCCGCGGGCGGCGTCGCCGGAAGGCTGCTGGTGGGGCGCCGCGTCGCGTGCGTGGCGCCCGGCGAGGGGGACGGCCTGTGGGCGGAGTACGCGGCGGTGCCCCTGGGACAGTGTCTGCCCCTGCGGGCACAGGTCTCCGATGAGCAGGGCGCCAGCCTGTTCATCAATCCCTTCACCGCGTGGGTGCTGATGGAGCGCGCGAAGGACGGCGGCCACCCCGCGCTGGCGCAGACGGCCGCCGCGGGCACCATGGGGCGGATGTTGCTGGCGCTCGCGAAGCGCCGGGGCGTGGCCATGGTGAACGTGGTGCGGCGGCCGGAGCAGGTGGCCCTGCTGCGCGAGTTGGGCGCGGAGCACGTGCTGAGCACCCACGAGCCCGAGTTCGAGGAGCGCCTGCATCGCGTGTGTCATGCGCTGAAGGTGTCGCTCGCCTTCGACCCCGTGGGGGGCCGGCTCACCGGGCAGCTCCTCCACGCCTTGCCGGAGGGCGGCACCGTCATCGTGTACGGCTCGCTCTCCGAACAGGAGTGTCGCATCGCGCCCGGGGACCTCATCTTCGGGCGCAAGCGCGTGGAGGGCTTCTGGCTGTCGGAGTGGCACCGGCAGGGCTTTGGCTCCGCGCAAATCAAGGCGCTGATGGGCGTGCCGTCGCTGGTGGGGCAGACGTTGGAGACGCCCGTACGCGCCCGGCTCCCGCTGGAGTCCGCGGGCGAGGCGGTGCGCATCGCCTCCGCGGACATGACGTCCGGCAAGGTGCTCTTCGTGCCGGAGCAGGGACAGGCCCCGGCCGCGGCGACGTGAGCGGCGGGGCTCAGGCCTTGTCGCGGGAGATGGGGCCCGTCTTCGCCTTCGTCACCCGCAGATAGTCCGCGGGCGCGAGCACGAGCTGCGTGCCGCGCACGCCCGCGGACACGGCGATGGCGTCGAACAGCTCCAGCGTCTCGTCGACGTAGACGGGGTAGTCCTTCTTGCCGCCAATGGCCGTGCAGCCGCCCCGGATGAAGCCGGTGAGCGGCTGGAGCTCCTTGAGCGGCACCGTGTCCACCTTGCGGTCCCCGCTGAGCCGGGCCAGGGCCTTCAAATCCAGCTCCGCGTTGCCGGGCACCACCGCCATCAACACGCCGGTGCGGTCGCCGCGCGCCACCAGCGTCTTGAAGACCTGCTCGGCGGCATGCCCACCTTGGCCGCCACCGTCTCCGCGGACAAATCCTCCGGGTCCACGTCGTAGTCGCGCAGCGAGTACTTCACGCCCAGCGAGTCCAGGAGGCGGGCGGCGTTCGTCTTCACGGCCCTACATCCCCAGCGCGGTGGCCGCGGCCTGCACGCGGGCGAGCGCGTCCTCGGGCGAGCTGCCCACCGCGGACAGGTGCCCCATCTTCCGGCCCTTGCGCGCCTCCCGCTTGCCGTACAGGTGCAGGCGGACGCCGGGCATGGCCAGCACGTCCTGGAAGCGCGGGCCGCCGTCCTTCAGCCACAAGTCACCCAGCAGGTTGACGATGGCCGCCGGACGCACCACCTCCACGGAGCCCAGCGGCAGGTTGCACACCGCGCGCACCGCCTGCTCGAACTGCGAGGTGAGGCACGCCACCTCGGTGGAGTGGAAGCTGTTGTGCGGGCGCGGCGCCAGCTCGTTGACGAGCACGCCGCCGTCCTTCAGCAGGAACAGCTCGATGACGAGCAGCCCTTCGACCTGGAGCGACTCGGTGATGCCACGCGCAAGCTCCGTGGCCCGCTCCAGCACCGGCTTCGGCAGCGGACCCGGCAGCAGCGACCACGCGAGGATGCGCTCCTCGTGGTGGTTGAAGGCGGGCGGGTACACCGCCACTTCTCCGTTGGGGCTGCGGGCCACCAGCACGGACAGCTCGGACTGGAGCGCCAGCGCGGCCTCCACCACCACGGAGCGCTCCCCCAGCTCGCGCCACGCCTGGGCGGCCTCGCCCGCGGACGTCACCTCCACCTGCCCGCGCCCGTCGTAGCCGCCCTCGCTGGACTTCACGAAGCAGCGGCCGCCCAGCGCCTGGATGGCCTCGGCCAGCTCCGCGGCGGAGTGCGCCTCGCGCCAGGGGCCCAGCGGGAAGCCGCCCTTGGTGAGCCAACCCTTCTGCCGGCCGCGGTGCTGAATCACGCGGAGCACGTCCGCGCCTGGACGCATGGGCGCATGCCGCGCCACCGCTTCCAATGTGGCGAGGGGAATCTTCTCGATTTCGAGCGTCACCGTGTCGCTCGCGCGCGCCAGCGCCTCCGCGGCCGCCGTGTCGCCGAAGGGCGCGGTGAAGCAGTGGTCCACCACGGAGTGGGCGGGGCAGTCCGAGTCCGGGTCCAGGGCCTGCACCTGGAAGCCGAGCGTGCGCGCGGCCAGGGCCATCATCCGCCCGAGCTGGCCGCCGCCGAGCATGCCAATCGTGCCGCCGGGCAGCACCACGCGCGGGCTCATGAAATCTCCCGGTGCGCCAGCACCTCGTCGGTGCGCGCCTTGCGCCAGGCCGCGAGCCGCTCGCGCAGCTCCGGGTACCTCAGGCAGAGGATGGCCGCCGCGTGCAGGGCGGCGTTGGCGGCGCCCGGCTTGCCAATGGCCTGCGTCCCCACGGGCACGCCCTTGGGCATCTGGACGATGGACAGCAGCGCGTCCAGCCCGCTGAGCAGCGTGGTGGGCATGGGCACACCGATGACGGGCAGCAGCGTCTTGCTCGACACCATGCCCGGCAGGTGGGCCGCGCCGCCCGCGGCGGCGATGATGACGGACAGCCCCCGCGACTCCGCGGTGGACGCGTACTCCATCATCCAGTCCGGGGTGCGGTGAGCGGACACCACGCGCACCTCGTGCGGGATGCCCAGTTCCTTGAGGATGTCGACCGCGGGCTGCAGGTGCTCCAGGTCGCTCTTACCGCCCATGATGACCCCGACCCACGGGGTGACCGTGCTCGCCATTGGTGTGCGCGCCTCCGTGCGCTGTCCCGCCGAAACCAGGAGGAACGCGGAGATAGGGCGGGGGGATTCCGCCGGTCAACACGGAAAGGCGCGGGTGACGAGGATGACACGCCGGCCTTCCCGCATTCCCGGTGCGCGCACGCACACAGGGTGGGGCAGGGGGATGTACCCCTGCCCGGCACCCAGGGGGCTAGGCCGCGGAGACGGAGCGGTCGGCGCCCTCGCGGTAGAGGGCTTCGATGGCGTCGTTGTAGCGGGCCACCACGTTGCGGCGCTTCACGCTCATCTTGGGGGTGAGCATGTCGTTGGCGACGGTGAAGTCCTCGCTGGTGAGCAGGAAGCGCTGCGGGCGCTCGTAGCCCTTCACGTCGCGGGTGAACTCGTTCACCTGCTCGCGGTAGAGCTGCATCACTTCAGGCCGCTTGAGCAGCTCCGGCATGGACGTGGTGTCCAGGCCCTTCTCCGTGGCCCACTTCTTCAGCGCGTCCACGTCCACCACGATGATGGCCACGTTGTACGGCTTGTTCATGCCGTGGACCAACGCGTTGGCGATGAACGTGGAGAGCGCCAGCGACTGCTCGATGGGGCTGGGCACCACGTACTTGCCGTTCTCCAGCTTGTACTGCTCCTTGATGCGGCCGGTGATGTAGAGGTAGCCGTCCGGATCCAGGTAGCCCATGTCACCGGTGCGGAAGCCGCCGTTCCCGGTGAACACCTTCTCGTTCTCCTCGGGCTTGTTGTAGTAGCCCATCATCACGTTGTGCCCGTGCACGACGATTTCGCCCTGCTTGGCCTCGCCGGTGGCCGCCGTGTCGATTTCGATGCGCACGCCGGGCAGCGCCTTGCCCACCGAGCCAATCTTCCGGTTCCCAGGGAAGTTGGCCGTGGCGATGGGCGACGTCTCCGTCAGGCCGTAGCCCTCGTAGACGGTGATGCCGAGGTTGTCGATGAACTCCGCCACCTCCTTGGAGATGGCCGACCCGCCGGAGAAGGCGTACTTGAGCCGCCCGCCGAAGCGCGCGCGGACCTTGGAGAAGACCACCTTGTCGAAGAAGGCGTGCTGCAGGTCCAGCAGGCCGCTCGACTTGCCCTGCTCCTTGAGCGCGCGCTTCTCGGCCGCGACAGCGAGGCCGCGGCGGAACATGAAGCGCGTCACCGGCTTCTCGCCGGCCATGCGCTTCTGCAGGCCGTCGTAGATGCGGTTGAAGATGCGCGGCACGCTGAACAGCAGCGTGGGCTTCACCTCGGAGAGGTTGTCGATGATCTTCTCCACCGCCTCCGCGATGGCCATGGACGCGCCCATGGAGAACAGCGCGTGCAGCTCCACCGTCTGGCCGAAGACGTGCGCCCAGGGGAGGAAGGCCAGGGAGCGGTCGTCCGTCCCCATGGGGAAGACCTCGTGCATCGCCGACACGTTGCGCGCGATGTTCGCGTGGCTGAGCATCACGCCCTTGGGCTGGCCGGTGGTGCCCGACGTGTAGATGAGGCCCGCCAGGTCCGTGGGCTTGGGGCTCACCATGGGCGTGGGCGTCTCGGCGCCCCGCCGCAGCAGCGTCGCGAAGCTGTCCGTGTCGCTGGTGGTCCCGCTGAAGCGGATGATGTGCTCCAGGTGCGGCAGCTCCGCGCGCACGGACTGGATGCGCTGCGCGATTTCATCCGTGGCACAGAAGACGACCTTGGAGCCGCTGTCGTTGATGATGAACTGCAGCTCCTTCGCCTGCTGCGATTCGTACATCGGGACGTAGGCGCCGCCGAGCGAGTACGTGGCGTACGCGCCCACCGCCCACTCCAGGCGGTTGTTGGAGATGACGGCCACGCGGTCACCCGCGCCCACGCCCAGCTGCGCGAGCCCGCCTCGCAGGTCGTCGACCATCTCCCCGAAGCGGGAGTAGGTCGTCCAGACCCATTGCCCGTTCTTTTTCTCTCCGAAGAGTTCGCGGCTGCCGAAGGTGGAGGTGCTGCGCTTGAGGATGTCGATGAGGGTCTGGAACTGCGGGAGCTGCATGAGGGGGGCTCCACTCGGAAACAGGGTTGGCTTGAGGTGCCGCAGCTTATGGCTGAACGCATCCTGTGTGGGCCCATTCCTGAAACTTCACGCTCCGCCTGCACACGATGTTGAACACGACGCGGTGCGGCGGAGCGTGCAGTCGACGCGTGGCGCGGCTCTCAGTACGTGGAGCCGAGCTTGCCGAAGCTCTTGAGCGCCTTCACCTTGCTCTGCTTCACAAGGGAGCGCCGAGCTTCCTCGCCTTCCGCGTTGTCGTACGCGTCCATCACGGCTTGCTGCTCGGCCTGGTCGGCGGCCACGGCCGCGCTGCCGGACACCGCGCCGGCTTCGTCGAAGAGGGCCTGGTTGCGTTGCAGATAGAGCTTCGCCTCGTCCTTGCGGCCCTCGCTCAGTGCCTCCGCGGCCTTCTGCATGTTGACGGCGCTGCGCGCGCGGGCGGCATAGACGGTGGCATCGCGGTCCTGTCGGGCCAGCACCTCTTCACGGCGGTTGGTCACCACCGAGGTCAGCGAGGCCGCGTTGGCCACCTGCGCGTCGCGGATGAGGTCGGTATAGGCGAGCTTCAGGTCCACCACGCGAATCGTCTGGCCCACCGTGTCTCCGGTGACGTTGAGCCGCACCACCACGCGCTCCAACTGGCCCGCGGAGAAGTCGGGCAGCGACACGTGGACCTGGTTGCCGGACTGGCTGGCGCGGTAGCCCAGCACCTCACCCAGCGACGTGCCGGCGGGCAGGGTGAAGGTCATCGTCACGCCGCGCGCCACCGTCGTCCCGGCCTGCTGGAGGTCCTTCTGGAAGAGGGTGGCGAGCTGGGCGGCGTCCTCCAGGAAGCCGTAGGCGCCCGCGCCGTATTCGGCGAAGGACTGCATCAGGTCCTCGTTGAAGTCGGTGCCCACGCCAATGGCGCTCAGGGTGATGCCGGTGGCGCGCAGCTCCCGCGCCATGCGCGTCAGCTCCTCGTTGGCGGTGAGGCCCTCGGTGGGCTGGCCGTCGCTCATGAGGATGAGGCGGTTGACGCCGTACGCCTGCTGCGCGGTGGAGAGCTGGTAGCGCCCGGCGGACAGGCCCGCGCCGATGTTGGTGCCTCCCTCGTCCCAGATGCCGTCCACGTACCGGAACATCCGCTCGCGGTTGGCGGCCGTCGCCTGCAGGGACGGCAGGGTCTTCACGTCCGAGCCGTAGTCGATGATGGCCAGCCGGTCCGCGTCACTCAGCAGCCCGATGAGGTGCCGCGCCGCCTGCTTCGCCTGGGCCAGCTTGTAGCCGCTCATGGAGCCCGAGCGGTCGATGACCAGCGCCAGGTTGACGGGGCTGCGCTGCGCCCCCGGCACCTGCGCGCCCGTCAGGTCGAAGGTGGCGAAGAGCTCGGAGCTGCCCGCGGGGATGTAGGGATGGGACAGCCGGCTCGTCAGCGTCAGCGAACCCGTCGTGGAGGGCACCACGGGCGGAGGCAGAGGCGGCCGGATGGGGTCCGTGACGGCGATGGGCGTCGGCGGGGTGCCCAGTTGGGGCAGCCCCAGCACCAGGGCGGTGAGCGCGAGACCGCCAGCCAGACTGAGGAAGAGGACCGTACGGTTCATGAGGCAGGGCTCCTTGCGGAAACGGCGCGGGCCCTGCCTTTACGAACCAGTCGCGGGGAAAGGTCTAGCCCACCGCGCGAAAAGTGTCCGGTGAATCAACCGGAGACGAGCGCGCCGGCGCAGAAGAAGGGCGAGTTGTTCTCGCCGAACGTCCGCCGGTAGAAGGCCTCGTCCGCGGAGCGGAGCGCATCCAGGGTGTCCTGGTCCAGCAGCATCGGTCGGCACGACATCCGGCCGGGCAGGTCGGGGTTCACGTCGTCCGTGTCCGTCACGTCACAGGTCGACCCGCCCTCGATGCAGGGCTTGCTGCAGTAGCCCATCGCCGGAGCATCCCCGTTCACCGAGCCATCCGGATTGAGTTCGCGCGGGTAGTCCTGATCTCGAACGCAGATCAGGTCTTCGCAGTTCACGGACCCGAACGAGATGAAGTCCTGCTGGTCAGCGATCTCCCGCTCCAGGATGGGCATGGTGGGGGAGTTGTTGTTGGCCGCCGACTCCTCGGGGGTCGCCTTGCGCACCAGCGCGCACGGCTTGCCAATCTCGCTGGCCACCTCACAGCCACCCAGCAGCAGCGCGGTGGACATCATGAGGGCGGTTCGCACGAACATCTTCATGGGACCTCTGACCTCTACAAAGGGGGGATGGGGCACGGGACCTCGGGCCCGCGAGCCTGGGAAGGGTAGCACAGCCCCCTGGAACACCAACGTCATCGTACGGCGGTACGGCGGGTGGAATTGTGAAGGAATACCGGAGGGATAGGCGGTAACCAGGCTTGCTCGGAGCGGTTGATGGTTGGGAATACGACCGATAGGATGTGCAAGCCGAGAGTCGCGCTGAACCCCCGGTGGCAGTTACGCCCCCCTCCCTCACGGAGCCTCCGGATTTGAACCGCCCCAAGTTGCTGCTCGCCCTGTGTCTGGTGCCCGCACTGGCATCCGCCCAGGGACAAGAAGGCATGGGACTCGACCTTACCGACGAGTCGCAGGCCGAGTCATCGCAGGATGCAGAATCACCCGTGCCTCCTCCGGTGGAGGAGGCCAGTCCGGCCGCGGCGTCGCGCCCCGCGGACGAGCCCGTGGATGCGGATCCGCAGTTGCCGTTGACGGACATCACCCAGGAAGACCGGGTGAAGAGCGTGCAGCGGAAGGTCTACCTCAAGAAGGGCCGCTTCGAGCTGACGCCGCTCTTGAGCTTCTCGGTCAATGACGCCTTCTATTCGAAGGTGGGCTTGTCGGTCCGGGGCGCCTACTACCTGGCGGACACGCTGGCCATTTCGGCGCGGGCCTCGCTGATGCAGGTGGTGCCCTCGGATGACGTGCGCACTGCGAAGCGGACCTTCAACAGCCAGATCTACTACTCCGTGCCGCAGTGGTCCGCGATGGGAGACGTGGAGTGGAGCCCCATCTACGGCAAGGTGGCGTTCCTCAACTCCATCCTCCACTTCGACGGCTACCTGCTGGCGGGCGCGGGCGTGGTGAGGACGGAGACCTCGGCGCTGCCGGGGCGGGGGCTCAATCCCGCCGCCGACCTGGGCCTGGGCATGCGCTTCGTCGCGCAGGACTACATCGCCGTCAACGTGGCCCTCATCAACACCTCCTATGTGGATCAGCCCCTGGGTAGCAGCAAGGGCGCCGTCCAGAACGTCATGACGCTCAACGCAGGCATCTCGCTGTTCCTGCCCTTCAAGTCCACGGGGAGGGACTCGGAATGAAGCGCCTCTTCCGTGTGCTCCTCGCCTTGTGTCTCACCGCGCCGGCCCTGGGCTACGCCCAGACGGCCGAAGAGACGGAGGCCGGCGACGTGTCCGAAGTGGACAAGGACCGGCTCGGGCCTCTGCGCGAGCGCGTCCGGCCGGTCTCCGGCCACGTCTTCCTCAAGAAGGGCCGCCTCGAGTTCAGCCCGTCCGCGACGCTGTCGCTGCGCGACGCGTTCTACAGCAAGTACATCTTCGGCGGCACGCTGACGTACCACCCCATGGAGACGTTGGGCGTGAGCCTGCGCCTGGGCTACGCCGTCAATACGGTGGCGGGCGCGGCGCAGAAGTGCACCTTCGGGGATGGCGGCGAGGGCTCCACGCGCGGCTGCGTGCCTCCCACGCTCAACGAGCTGGACGGCAACGCACCGGGGCAGATCAAGCTGCTGGGTGGCGCGGACGTCCAGTGGGCGCCCATCTACGGCAAGGTGTCGCTGCTGGCGGAGACCTTCGTCCACTTCGACCTGTACGGCATCGCGGGCGCCTCCTTGGTCCAGTACCGGGGGCCGGGCGAGACGGTGGGAACGGCGGCGCAGAACTACCTCACGCCGGGCGCGAACCTGGGTGTGGGCGCGCGCTTCTTCCTCAACCGGTGGGTGACGCTGCGCACGGAGCTGCGTGACCTCATCTACGTGGAGAAGGGCACCGAGGTCTCCGGCAACTACCTGCGCAACCAGCTCCTGTTCGAGCTGGGTGTCTCCTTCTTCTTCGGGTCCGAGTCATGATGCGCTCCTTCCGGCTCATCCGTGTCGCCGTCGTCGGGCTGTCGCTCGCGTGGACGGCTCCCACCTTCGCGCAGAGCTTCGAGGGCATCGACCTCTCCGGTCAGTCCAAGAAGAAGAAGCGCACCACCCCCAAGAAGAAGAAGCCCACGCGCAAGGGCCGCGCCGACAAGGCGAAGCCCGCGCCGGTGCAGGACGAGGACGCGGACGGCGATGACGCCGCTTCCTCCAGCGCGGCCCCCACCCCGGTGGCCCCCGCGGAGGCGGCTCCCGCGGCGACCACGCCCGCACCCGCACCCGCGCCCACCCCGGCTTCGCCGCCTCCGGCGAGCACCGGGAGCATGGGCATGGGCCTGGACCTGACGCAGGAGGCCCCCAAGCCGGCCGCGCCCACCATGTCCTTCGACGCGGTGGACGTCTCCGGCAAGACGGCGGACCGCCAGCGCCTGGACGTGGCCGTCAGCCTCTTCAAGAACGACGAGTACGAGAAGGCCTCCATGGCTGCGCACGAACTGCTGGAGGACCCGAAGCTGGCGGGCCTGCACACCGAGGCGCGCTACGTGCTGGCCAAGTCGCTCTACCGCATGGGCATGTACCACTCGTCCCTGGGTGAGTTCTCCAAGATCCTCTCCCTGGGACCGTCCACCAAGTTCTTCAAGACGAGCCTGGAGTGGCTCTTCTTCATCAGCCGCAAGACGAAGAACGAGACGGTCATCCTCGACGAGATTGCCCGTCACGCGAACCAGGAGTTCCCGGAGAAGTACCGCAACGAGTTCCGCTACCTGCTGGCGCGCTACCACTTCGTGCGTGGCCGCGCGCTGGACCAGGTGGGGCAGCCCGAGGAGGCGGACAAGAGCTTCTCCGAGGTGAAGCGGCTGGCGCTGACCATTCCGCGCGACGACCCGTTCTTCCCTCGCGCCAAGTACCTGGAGGGCCTGTCCTCCTTCCGCAACGGCAGCCGTCAGAAGGACGCGGCGGCCAAGCGCGCCAACGGGGAGATGCTGGCGGCCATCGAGGCGATGAAGGAAGTGGTGCGCCTCACCCGTCCGCAGGCGGGCAAGACGGCCGAGCAGGCGAAGCTGGACAAGTCGCTGCGCGAGCTGGCCTTCATGCAGTTGGCCCGCACGCACTACGGCATGCAGCAGAACCGCTTCGCGCTCTTCTACCTGGGCAAGGTGGAGCGCGGGAACACGCAGTGGCTGGAGTCCCTCTTCGAGTCCAGCTGGGCCAACTACCGCGTGGGCCAGTACGAGCAGGCGCTGGGCAACCTCATCACCCTGTCGTCGCCCTTCTTCCGCGAGGAGTACTTCCCGGAGGCGCTCATCCTGAAGGCGGTCATCTATTACGAGAACTGCCGCTACCGGGAGTCCAACATCATCCTCCAGGACTTCGAGCGCACCTACCTGCCCGTGCATGACCAGCTGGAGGCGCTGGTGAAGAAGAACATGGAGGCCAGCGAGTACTACTCGGTGCTCTCCGACGTGCAGAAGAAGAACAAGGACGGTCTGGAGAAGAACGAGACGGACCTCATCCTGGAGCGCATCCTCCGGCTGGCGCTGACGGACCAGGACCTGCGCAAGACGAACGACTCCATCCTCGAACTCGAGGCGGAGATGGACGCCTTCGCGAACCGGGCGGACACCTTCAAGTACTCCGAGCTGAGCAAGTCCCTGCTGGAGGGGCTCAAGGTGCAGCGCACCGCGCTCATCTCCAAGGCCGGCATCATGGCCAAGGGCAAGCTGGAGACGGAGCTGGTGGCGCTCAAGCAGCTGCTGGCCAACGGCCTGCGCATCAAGTTCGAGACGACCACCAAGGAGAAGGAGTTCCTGGAGGAGCAGCTCAAGGCGGGCGGCCGCACGGCCATCGTCAAGAAGTACAAGTACTCCGTCGCCGTGCAGGACGATCAGCTCTACTGGCCGTACGAGGGTGAGTACTGGCGCGACGAGCTGGGCACCTACCAGTACACGATGACGAAGGGCTGCATCGAGCGCGACACCGCGAACCGGAACGTCCAGTCCGCCGAGGCGATGTAAAGCCCGCCGGGCCGGGGACTTCTCCCCCATTCCAGCCGCCGGGGCGCTATCTTCGCGCTCCGGCGGTTTTCTTTTTTCTGCAAAGGGGCAACAGGTGGTGCGGCGGGCGGCGTCACTCCGTGTGGTGTTCGGAATCGTGGCGCTGGACCTCATCGGGTTCGGCATCCTGATTCCCCAGTTGGGGGTGTACGGCGTGCGGTTCGGCGCCTCGCCCTTCACGGTGGGGCTGCTCATCTCCATCTATTCGCTGATGCAGCTCGTGTCGGCCCCGGTGCTGGGCCGGCTCAGCGACCGGTACGGGCGGCGGCCGGTGCTGCTGATGAGCCAGGTGGGCTCGCTCTTCGCCTATCTACTGTTCGCCTTCGCGCAGTCGCTGCCGCTGCTCTTCCTGGCGCGTGTCATGGACGGCATCTCCGGTGGCAACATCTCCACCGCACAGGCCGTGGTGGCGGACATCACCCCGCCGAAGGATAGAGCGCGGGGCATGGGCGTCATTGGCGCGGCGTTCGGGCTGGGCTTCGTGCTGGGACCGGCGCTGGGCGGCTTCCTGGGCGCCTGGGGCGGCAACCTCGCCATCGGTCTGTTCGCAGCGGGGTTGGTGGCCGTCAACCTGACCGGCACGTACTTCTTCCTGCCGGAGACGCGGGTGGAGGGGCGCCCGGGAGAAGGGCATGCGCGCACGCTAAAGGGCGCCACGCTGGCCATGAACCTGCCGGTGGTGGGGCGCTGCCTGGTGCTGATGCTGGTGTTCACCACCGCCTTCGCGCAGATGGAAGGCACCTTCTCCGTCTACCTGCTGACGCGCTTCCTGTCGGCCGGGCCGGTGCCGCTCCAGGAGGGCGGGCTGTTCCTGCGCGCCGCGGTGACGGACCTGGACGTGCTGCGCGAGGCCAGCCTGCGCTCGGGGTGGCTCTTCGCGGCGGTGGGGGTGATTTCCGCGGCGGTGCAGGGTGGGCTGGTGCGGAGGCTGACGGGCGGGCCCGGGAGCAGGCCGGGGCGCGAGGCGCTGCTGGCCACGGTGGGCTTCGGGCTGACGGCGGCGGGGCTGGGCCTGTTGCCCGTGGCACCGGACTATGCGTGGCTCTTCCCGGTGATGGGACTCCTGGCGGTGGGCTCGGCGCTGGTGACGCCGTGTCTGTCCGCCCTGGTATCACTGCATGCCCCTCCAGAGCGGCTGGGGGCGGTGCTGGGGGCGTACCAGGCCTTCGGCTCGCTGGGGCGGATTCTGGGGCCGGCCCTGGGCGGCTGGCTCTTCACCCGGCTGGGGCCCGTGGCCCCATATGGGACGGCGGCGGGAATGGTGGCGTTGTCGGGGCTCCTGGGGCTGTCCCTGGTGGCTCAGGCAAGAATGGCAGGCGCGGGGGCCGAGCAAAGGTCCTAAGATGGAGGACATGGTGGGGACGCAGCCGCAGCCGGTGACGATTGCTTTCGATGTCATGGGGACGGACCACGGCCCGGCGGAGGTGGTCCGGGGAGCGGCGATGCTGTCGCTCGAGTCCCCCCATATCCACACGCTCCTGGTGGGGGACCGCACCCTCATCGATGACGCGCTGGCGGAGACGAAGCACAACGGTGAGCGCATCTCCGTGCAGCACGCCGCGGACTTCATCGGCATGGACGAGAAGCCCGGCGAGGCGCTGGCGCGCAAGCCCAACGCCTCCGTGGCCGTGGCCGCGCGGCTGGTGGCGGAGGGCGAGGCGCAGGCGCTGGTGTCCGCGGGCAACACGGGCGCGGGCGTGCTGGCGTGTGCCCGGCACTTCCAGCTCATCCCCGGGGTGCGGCGCGCGGCGCTGGCCACCGTGTACCCGACGCGCTCGGTGCGCGGCGCCAAGGGGGACCCCTTCTCCCTCATCCTCGACGTGGGCGCCACGGTGGAGGCCACCGCGGATGACCTGGTGACGTTCGCGGTGATGGGCTCCGCCTACGCGCGCATCATCTCCCAGAACGAGCGGCCCAAGGTGGCGCTCCTGTCCAACGGCATCGAGCCGCAGAAGGGCCCGCCCCGCGTGGTGGAGGCGCACGCCCGCCTGTCGGAGATGAAGGACATCCACTTCATCGGGAACGTGGAGGGCATCGACATCCCCAAGGGCACCGCGGACGTCATCGTCACCGACGGCTTCGTGGGCAACGTGTGCCTGAAGATGCTGGAGGGCGTCCACGACACGGTGGTGGAGCTGGCCCAGTACGCCTACAAGGAGAGCCTGCGCTGGCGCGCGGGGCTCGCCATGCTGTCCAGCGGCATCCAGCGCATCAAGGACATCACCGACTGGAACCAGTACGGTGGGGCACCCATCCTCGGGTTCGACAAAA
The DNA here is from genome assembly GCA_046520405.1 of Myxococcus sp. 1LA. Taxonomy (GTDB): domain Bacteria; phylum Myxococcota; class Myxococcia; order Myxococcales; family Myxococcaceae; genus Myxococcus. The sequence goes on along the minus strand of JBKGHI010000046.1, from coordinate 21,735 downwards.
TCTTCATCAAGGCGCACGGGCGTTCGAAGTCACGGGCCATCGCCAACGCGGGCAAGGTCGCGGCGAAGGTGGTGTCGAACAACCTGGGCGCCGCCATCCGGGAAGGCCTGACGAAGTGAGCCTGCCGGACCGCATCGACCCACGTCCGCCCCGGCGCATCTACCGCTGGGACCTGGACAAGACGTACCTCCAGACGGAGTTCGACTCGCTCCGTGATCTGGTGCGGACGGCGTTCCAGAAGGCCCACCAGAAGGTGGCCGTGCCGGGCGCGAGCGCGCTCATCCGCGAGCTGTCGGAGAGCGGGGATTCACGGCTGTGCATCGTCTCCGGCAGCCCCAAGCAGATGCGGGCCGTGCTGGAGGAGAAGCTCAAGCTGGACGGCGTGCGGTGGGACGAGTTCGTCCTCAAGGACAACGTGGGCAACCTGCTGCGCGGCCGCTTCCGGGCCCTGCGCGGCCAGGTGGGCTACAAGCTGCCGGCCATCCTGGAGAGCCGGGTGCACGCGCCGGTGGAGGCGGAGGAGGTCCTCTTCGGGGACGACGCGGAGGCGGACGCGTTCATCTATTCGCTCTTCGCGGACCTGGTGGCGGGCCGCGTGGACGAGCGCGTGCTGTCACAGGTGCTGGAGGCGGGCGGGGTGTACCCGGACGACGCGGAGCGGGTGCGCGAGGCCTGGAAGAAGATTCCGGTGGGCGACCCGGTGCGCCGCATCTTCATCCACCTGGACCGGCTGACGCCGCCCGCGCACTTCACGGCGTATGGCCCGCGCGTGGTGCCCATCTTCAACTACTTCCAGGCGGCGCTGGTGCTGCTGGCGGATGGCCACCTGACGGCGCCGCAGGTGCTGAAAATCGCCGTGGAGATGGTGCAGACGGCGGGCCACAACATCATCACCCTGTCGAACTCGTTCCAGGACCTGCTGCGGCGCGGGCTCCCGCTCCAGCAGGCGGCGGTGGCGCTGTCCCAGGCGCTGGAGGGCCCCAACAAGCTGCTCGCGGCGATGCGGCCCATGCCGGACATCCTGGCCGCCTTCAGCAAGCGCCTGGCCGCGCTGGGCACGCCGCCGCCGCCCCCGCCGGTGCAGGCGGTGGACTACGTGTCCCTCATCCACCACGCGCTGCCCCGGAACCACAAGGGCCGCACCAAGCCCCAGTAGGGGAGGTCTGCCTGGCCGCCCCACGAGGGGGCCGGCGTTCCCCGCGCGGGCCGTTCCCAGAACGTTTCAGGTGGACGGGGTGTTGATAGAGGACAGAGCCTCAGGGGGGGCCTGCGCCCGCGCGCGAGAGGCGTGTCCTGTCCCCAGGGAGGGAGCAGGAGGGCGGGCGGGGGTACCCGCCGCCCGGTGACATCCGACAACCATGTCGTCTCGCTACTCCCTACCCGGAGGATGCGGTATAGACGGCAGGCCTACAAGCGCCCCACGAGGGGCGTCCCTGGCTGATGACGCGAGATTTGACTGAGACGCCGCCTGCCGATGGTCTGCTGCCACCTGCGCCCGAGAATGACGCGCGCGAGGTTGCCTCTTCCGAGGCGGCAGGGACTTCCGAGCGCGGCGAACAAGAGGTCCCCATGAATTCCAATCTGGAGCTGTCGGCGCCCCCTGAAGAGGACAGCGCCGCCGAGCCCGTGGCCGCCGAAGCGCAGGCCCCAACCGAAACCGCCCCGATTCAAACCGCCACCGCTGCCGAGCCCACGCCCGAGCCCGAGCCCCCCGCCCATGCGGCCGACGAGGACGAGGACGACGAGGAAGATGACGACGAGGCCGACCCGGCCGAGGCGGGTCTGGATGAAGCCGTCCTGGGCGCCGAGGCCGCGCTGGCCGCAGCCGAGGCGGAGGACGCCGCCGAGGCCCGGGACGAGGAGGTGGAGGAGGTCCCCACCATCCTGGAGCCCGAGCCGGAGCCGACCCCCGACGAGCGCGCGCTGCACGCGCCCCACGTCCGGCCCACCGGTGAGCCGGCGGAAATCGACCCCGACGAGCTGGACCCGGACGCGCTCAAGGTGGTGCTCCGGCTGCACCAGCACGGCCATCAGGCGTACATGGTGGGCGGCTGCGTGCGCGACCTGCTGCTGGGGCGCAAGCCGAAGGACTTCGACATCGCCACCAGCGCGACGCCCAACGAGGTGCGCGGCATCTTCCGCAACTGCCGCCTGATTGGCAGGCGCTTCCGGCTGGCGCACGTCTACTTCAAGGGCGGGAAGATCATCGAGGTCTCCACCTTCCGCGCGAACCCGACGGAGCTGGAGCCCGCGGCAAGCGGCGGTGAGGACGAGGGGGACGGTGAGGACCTGCTCATCACCCACGACAACGTCTTCGGCACCGCGCAGCAGGACGCGCGCCGCCGCGACTTCACCATCAACGGCCTGTTCTACGACGTGGCCGAAGGGCGCGTCATCGACTACGTCCGCGGCCGCCGCGACCTGGACGAGCGCTTCATCCGCACCATCGGCGACCCGGAAGTGCGCATGCGCGAGGACCCGGTGCGCATCCTGCGCGCGGTGCGCTTCGCGGCGAAGCTGGAGCTGGACATCGAGTCGCGGACGTACGCGGCCATGGAAGGCGCGGTGGAGGACCTGCCCCGCTGTGCGCCCGCGCGCCTGTTGGAGGAGACGTTCCGCCTCATCCGCGGCGGCGTGTCAGCGCCGGCGCTCAAGCTGCTGGACGCGCTGGACGCGCTCAAAATCCTGCTGCCGCCCGTCAACGCGTACCTCAAGCAGCACGGCAAGGAAGGGGAGAAGACGTTCTACGCCTTCGCCGAGGCGCTGGACCGGCGCGTGTCCGCGGGCGAGCCGCTGGACGACGCCATCCTCCTGGCGATGTTGCTGATTCCCATCAGCCGCTCGACGGGGCCCGAGGAGGCGCAGGAGGGCCGCCCGTCCGTGTCGCAGGTGGTGGAGGACCTGCTCGCGGGCTTCGTGCAGTCCGCGCGGCTGCCGCGCCGCATCGCCGAGCGCTGCCGCATGCTGCTGCTGGCGCAGCGCACGCTGACCGGTGAGCGCCGCCGCCGCAGCGCGGCCTTCAAGCGGCACCCGCTCTTCAGCGAGGCCCTCACCGTGTTCGAGATGACGGTGGAGGCCACGGGCGAGAACCGCGAGCAGTTGGAGGCCTGGAAGGCCGGTGAGGTGCCGCAGCCTCGGGCCGCCGCCGCGGAGGGTGATGAGTCCGACGCGGGAGGCCAGCGCAAGCGCCGCCGTCGTCGCCGCCGTCGCCGTTCCTCGGCGAATGGGGGCTCCGGTGAGGGCTCCGGGGCGTCGTCGGAGTCGGGCTCGGACGACGCCTGAGTCGCCGCCCGGCGCGTTTTGTGCGCGCCGGGGTGCCCCCTGCGTCAAGCGGGGGCTGGGCGACGCTTGAGTCTCCGCCCGGCGTGCCGGGAACGAGCGCCGGGGCATCCTCGTCGTCGGGAAACGCTGGGCGACGTCCTATGCGCCATCCGGGGCGGCCGGTGTCCTCCTCGTCGCGAGGTGCCGCGCGGCCACCGCGCCTCAGGACTTGGGGCCGCTCTTGTCCACCGGACGCTCGGAGCGGTGGTCCGGGTTGTCCGTCGCTTCACTGCCGGCGATGTCCGCGGTGGTGATGGCCTTGCTGCCGAACCGCTCCGCAATCTTGTCCAGCGCCGCGTTCAGCTTCGCGGTGCGCGGCGCGGCGGCGGGGAACAGGCCGAGCTGGGGCGGCTCCTCGTCCAACTGCACGCTGACGCCGGTGAGCCGCAGCGGCTTGCCCTGGTGTGACTTCTCCATCAGCTCCAGCGCCGCGCGATAGAGCGTCTGCCCGTCGTCCGTGGCCTCGCGCAGCGTGGTGCGCCGGGTGATGAGCGTGAAGTCCGAGAACTTCAGCTTGAGCTGCACCACGCGGCCCTTCAGCGCGGCCCGTCGCAGCCGCCGCGCCACGCGCAGGGCCTGGGCATGCACGTGCGGCTTGAGCGCGTCCATGCCCACCAGGTCTTCATCGAAGGTGTCCTCCGCGCCCACGCTCTTGGCCGCCCGGTCCGGCACCACCTCGCGCGTGTCGATGCCCTGGGACAGCTCCCACAGGTGCCTCCCGCTGGAGCCCAGCCTGTCTTCCAGCCAGTCCAAATCCCGGGTGGCCACGTCGCCAATCGTCTTCAGCCCGGCGAGCCTCAGGGACTCCTCTGTCTTCGGCCCCACGCCCCACAGGCGCGACACCGGCAGTCCCGCGAGGAAGGCCACCGTCTCCTCGGCGCGCACCTCCCGCTGGCCGTTCGGCTTGGCGAGGTCGGAGGCAATCTTCGCCACGAACTTCACCGTGGCCACGCCCGCGGAGGAGGGGAGCCCCAGCTCGTCGGCAATCTCCTTGCGGATGCGCCGGGCGATGTCCGCGGGCGTGCCGAAGAGCCCCACCGAGGCCGTCACGTCGAGGAAGGCCTCGTCCAGGGACAGCGGCTCGATGAGCGGCGTGTAGCGTTCGAAGATGGCGAACACCTGTTCGCTGGCCTCGGCGTACGCGGAGAAGCGGGGCTTCACGACGAGCGCGTGGGGCGCGGCCTTCATCGCGCGGGCCATGGGCATGGCGCTGCGCACGCCGAAGGGGCGCACCTCATAGGAGGCGGCCACCACGACGCCGCGCTGGGCATGCCCGCCCACGATGAGCGGCTTGCCCCGCAGGGCCGGGTTGTCCCGCTGCTCCACGGATGCATAGAAGGCATCCATGTCCACATGGATGATGGCTCGCATGATGTGAGTCACTCTAACGGCACACTCTGACGCCTGGCGGTTACGGATATGAAGAGCCTGACGGAGTACCTGTGGTTCGAGACAGCGGAGCGGCGGGAGCTGGTCCGCCTCACGGACGCGGTGACGGCCCTGGTGCGAAAGAGTGGCATCCAGGAGGGAATGGTCCTGGTCTCCGCCATGCACATCACCGCGGGCGTCTTCGTCAACGACGACGAGCCCGGCCTCCATGAAGACATCTGGGAATGGCTCCAGCACCTGGCGCCCGCCGGCCCCGACTACCGCCACCACCGCACGGGCGAGGACAACGGGGACGCCCACCTCAAGTCCCTGCTCGTCCACCACCAGGTCATCATCCCCGTCACCGCGGGGAAGCTGGACCTGGGGCCCTGGCAACAGGTGTTCTACGCCGAGTTCGACGGCCAGCGCCGCAAGCGCGTCATCGTCAAGGTGATGGGCGCCTAGTGGAAACCCCTCAGCCCCGTTGGTCGCCGCGGGGCAGGGGCAGGCCGCGCCGCTCCAGCTCGGCGCGCAGCTCCGGGGGCAGGGGACTGTGGACCGTCATGGCCCGCTTCGTTTGCGGATGCGTCAGGCCCAGGGAGCGGGCGTGCAGGAAGAAGCGGCCCAGCTCCGGCGCCTCGCGTCCGCCATAGAGGCTGTCGCCGACGATGGGCGCGCCCACGCCCGCCAGGTGCGCGCGCACCTGGTGCAGCACGCCGGTGAGAATCCGGACCTCCACCACGCTGAACTCGCCCGAGCGCGACAGCACGGTGAACTTCGACACCGCGTCCCGGGCGTCTTCGTCGCCGTGGGGCGCGGGCTCCACGCGGTCCGGGTGACGCGGGTGGTGGCGCAGCGGAATGTCGATGTCGCCCTCGTCGGCCAGCGGCCCCGTCACCAGCGCCAGGTAGCGCTTGTCCACGGCGCGGCTGCCAAAGGCCTCTCGCACGGCGTTCCATGCGTCCCGCGTCCTGGCGGCCACGACGACGCCGGAGGTCTCCACGTCCAGGCGGTGGCACAGACCGCCCTCGCGTGCGTCCACGGAGGCCTGGGCGCACTCGGGATAGCGGGCCACCAGCGCGTTGGCCACCGTGCCCGTCTCCCCGGACTGCAGGGGGTGGGACGGCCGGCCCGCGGGCTTGTCCACGAACACGAGCGAGGCGTCCTCGTGCAGCACGGTGAGCGGGAAGTCCGCGTCGGGCACGGCCTCGCGCGACTCTTCTTCCACCTCGACGGCGATGTGCTGTCCGGCGGTGAGCGTGAGGCCCTTCTTCGCGGGGCGGCCATTCACCTTCACGGCGCCGGCCTCGAAGAGGCGCTTGAGCCGCGCGCGGGACAGGCCCAGCGCTTCACCGACGAAGAGGTCCACCCGCTGGCCCGCCTTGTCGGCGTCCACGGTGAGGGTGTGCAGCTTGGAGGGATTCACTCGGACAGGGCCTCGTAGACTTCCTCGGCCGTCTGGAACCGGTCGTCCGGCTCCTTGCGGATGAGGCGGTGGGCGACGCGCGCGAGCTGCGGGTCCCCGTGAAGGTTCAGCGCCAGCACGGGGGGCGGCTCGGTCTCCAGCACCTGGCGCCAGAGCTCGTGCGGCGTCTTCGCGTCGAAGGGGGGCCGCCCGCTGAGCAGCTCATAGAGGATGACCCCCAGGCTGTACAGGTCGGAACGTCCATCCAACGGCTCGCCCAGAATCTGCTCCGGCGCCATGTAGCGGTAGGTGCCCACCAGCTTGCCGGCCTCGGTGATGGCCGCGTCGTCCGCCAGGAACTTGGCGAGCCCGAAGTCCATCAGCCGCACCTGCCGGTCATCGTCCACCATGATGTTGGACGGCTTGAGGTCGCGGTGGACCAGCCCGTGGCCGTGGATGTAGGCCAGGGCCTCGCAAATCTGGAGCATGGCGTCCTTGAGGCGCCCCATGCGCTCGGGCCGGTTGAGGTCCTCCTCGCGGAGGACGCGGTCCGGCTCCTCGGGCGGCGGCGTGCGCGGCACGGGCGGAGGCAGGTCGAAGCCCTCCAGCGAGTCATCCGAGCCGATTCCCGCGTGCGGGCTGGCACCCGAGGCGAAGCTCTCCAGGTCCTCGCTGGGCGCCTCCTCCGCGAAGGCCTCCAGGCCGAACGTGCCCTCGTGCGGGCTGTCGTCCGAGTCGTCCATCGAATCGGAGAAGCTCCGGCTCAGGGGGCCGAAGTCATCGTCCGCCGTGCGGAGCACGGACAGGGGGCTGCGGGGCGTGTGGCTGCCCGGAGGCGTGTGCCGGTCGCCGCTGCTCAGGTCGAGGTAATGGCGGAGCGTCAGGCCCTCGATGAGCTCCATGGCCAGGTACGGCACGCCCTGGTGGACGCCGGACTCGAACACCTTCACGACGTTGGGGTGAGACAGGTCCACGAGTGTGTCGAACTCGCGGGCGAGTCTGCGCGCGGCACGCGCGTCCCGTGCGGGGCCCGCTGAAAGCAGCTTCAGCGCGACCTCGTCGGTGGTGCGGCGGTCCAGGGCCCGGTAGACGGTTCCTGCCCCGCCACTGCCAAGCGTCTCCAGAACGCGGTAGGGACCGATGACCTTCGGGGGCATGGGATGCGGAAATCCTACGGACCACGTCATGTCTGGGTCAACGCTGACAGCGCCTGATTGCTCGGCGCTCGGCAGAACGGGCGGCAACCGGTTTTACTTTTCCGACAAACCTGGGAGAACCCGACTCAATGCGAATCGGGAAGTACCAACTGGTGCGAAAGCTTGCGTCAGGCGGCATGGCCGAGGTCTTCCTGGCGAAGGCCGCGGGTCCACGCGGCTTCGAGAAGACGCTGGTGCTCAAGCGCATCCTTCCGCATCTGGCGGAGGACCCGGCCTTCGTGGAGATGTTCCTGGGCGAGGCGCGGCTGGCGGCGCAGCTCGAGCACCCGAACATCGTGCAGATTTTCGACTTCGGCGAGGCGGAGGGCAGCTTCTTCCTGGCCATGGAGTTCATCGACGGGCCCAACCTGCGCAAGCTGGTGAAGCGGGCCCAAGAAGAGGCGCTGCCGCCCGCGTTCTGCGCGAAGGTGGTGGCGGCCGCGGCGGAGGGCCTGGCGTACGCGCACGAGTTTCGTGACCCGGAGAGCGGTGAGCCGCTGGGGTTGATTCACCGGGACGTGAGCCCGGACAACATCCTGGTGTCGCGGCAGGGCGCGGTGAAGGTGGTGGACTTCGGCATCGCGAAAGTCGCGGGGCAGGGGCACCGGACGCTGACCGGCGTGGTGAAGGGGAAGGTGGCGTACATGCCGCCCGAGCAGCTCCAGGCCAAGGGCATGGACCGGCGGGTGGATGTCTACGCGCTCGGGGTGGTGTTGTACGAGCTGCTCACGGGGAAGCGTCCGTTCGATGCGACGACGGACGTGAGCGTGATGCAGGCGATTTTGTTCGAATCGTTCATCCCGGTGTCTCAGCGACGGCCCGATGTGCCGGTGGCGTTGCAGCAGGTGCTCGACAAGGCGCTGTCCAAGGACCGGGAGCAGCGCTACCTGGACTGCCGCGCGCTCCAGGACGATTTGGAGCGGTTCGTGTTGTCCACGGGCGAGCCGGTGGGCGCGTATCAGATTGCTCAGCGCATCGCGCAGTGGGTGCCGGAGGCGTCAGCGGCTCTGGCGATGACGCCGTCCCAGGGGGCCAGCAAGGGGGCCTTGGCACCGCAATCGAAGTCGGAAGGCCGCGTTCCGTCCATGGCGGCTCCGGTGCATGCGCCGGTGGATTCGACGTCGCCGACGACGCCCATGCCTCGGTCGTTGGTATCGCCGGTGGATTCGACGTCGCCGACAACGCCCATGCCCCTGGCCATCGCGGGGGTGGTGCCGGAGCGGGACACGCTCCAGTCGTATCCGGTGGTCATGAAGGCCCCCGCGCTCCGGGCGGACGGACCGGAGCCTGCGTCCCGGAGCGCTCCGCGTGAGCGTGGGGCGCCCCGGCCAAGGGAATCTGCCGGGGGGCCGAGGTCGAAGGAACATGCGTCGCGTGCACGTGACGATGCCGCCATGGCGATGGCGGTTGCCTCGTCGCAACCTCCGGGCAGCCCTGCGCCGACGCCCTTTGCACCCGTGGATGCGGACGATGCCGTGCACACACGGAGCACGGAGTACGTCGCGACCGTGGCTCCGAGACGAACAGGAGGGCGGACCGCCGTCATCGTGGGGGCCGTGGTCGTGTTGTCGGTGGGCGCCGCTGTCTCCCTGATGCGCGGCGATGATGCAGAGCATCCTCCCGCTCAGGTGAGTCCACGGACGCTCACGCCGCCGCCCGTCGCGCCTGCGACGCCGAGCCCAGGTGACCGGGCCGCGCCGCGGGCGGACGCGGACACGAAGGCGGGGACTCCGGATTCGCGTGACACGGCCGAAGCGAAGCCGCGGGGGCCCGTGGGCGTACCTGTGCTGCCGCAGGTTGCACGCGATGACACCTCGACCGGCGAGGATGCTCTTCGGGCGAAGGAGGCTGCGCCTGAGAACAGCGGAGCGACTTCGAAGGAGGGGAGCGCTGTCGTGGCGAAGCGTGAGCCCGCGAAGGCGCCGGATGACCCGGAGCCGAATCCTCCCCGGGCCCGTGAGAAAGCGCCGGTTCAGAAAGTGGCGCCTGTTGCGAAGGGGCGCTTGGAGTTCCGCGTTCGTCCGTATGCCGTGGTTTCGTTGGACGGGAAGGTCCTGGGACAAACGCCGTTCGCGGCGATTGAAGTGCCAGAGGGGCGCCACACGGTCCGGCTCGTCAACAAGGAGCTGGGCAAGGACGTGACCCAGACGGTCGACGTGAAGGCGGGGCAGTCCAATGTGTTCAAGCTGAATCTGGAAGTGGAGTGAGCCACGTCCGCACCGAGGCCACCCACTTCGTGGCCCCGGTGATACGCGCCACTACTGAGGCCAGTGGAGAATCTGGCCGTAATTCCCCGCGACCCAGAGGTCAGCGGGGCTGGTGCCCGCGATGTCGTTGAATCGGAGGCTCGTATCCTCGTAGATGATCTGCCACGCCGTGCCGTCGTACCGGTAGATGCGGCCGTTGAAGGCGGTGACGTAGACAGAGTTGGCTCCGAACGCGACGACGGATGTCAGTGATTCGTAGTGCGTTGTAGGGAACGGCATCCTGCTCCAAGCACTGCCATTCCACCGGAGCATGGTGTTCTGGCCGCTTTGGCTGTCACCCACTGCGAAGGCGAGCCTGTCATTCACCACCCAGACGCCTCTGAGCCGGCCGAGGCCGGTGAGGGTGTGTTCAATCAGCTCCGATTGCCATTGCTGATGGGAGTTGTTGAACCGGTAGAGCCGAGACCGGTCGCTTCCAGCGTCAAATCCGCCGACTGCGAAAAGTGCGGAGCGGGAACGGCCGTGGATGTCGTACAGTGGGGCAACCTGTGTGGTGCCAAACCGGATTGAGCTTGTTCCGGAACCGCCGGTCCAAATGAACGACAACCCTTGGTTGGCTGTTCCGGCGGTTGAAGTGACGCCATGAATCTCCAGGACGCCTTCGTGGCGGAATCCGACGAGTCCTGAGACCCACCTGCCGATGTTATTGGTTTCGGAGCAGGCGTTTTCTGCCCGGTCGAGGAACGCGAGACTGCCTCCCGATGAACCAAGATACGAGCGCCCCCGGTTCGCCATGTCTGCCCAGACAGCGTTCCATCCCCTGTTGTTATCGCCGCAGTTGGACGCGCTGGTCTCGAAGACGTAGGCCCCCGGCATGAGTAGCGCAGTGCCTCCTTGATTCCCCACGACGGTCACGTCGCCTGAAAGTTCGGTGAAGATGGAACGCCATTCCCGGGTACTCTCGCCTGTCGTCCGTGTCCCCCAGGTTCCACCGTTTGCCGGGCACACGCCAGGGCCGTCCTGTCTTCCATCGCAGTCGTTGTCCTGGCCGTCGCATAGCTCCGCCGCCCCCGGGTAGGTGAACGGGTTGCCGTCATTACAGTCGCCACCGGCATTCGCGTATCCCGCCCCAGGCGCGACGCAGGACATCACGGCCGTGCCCACACCAAACCCGTCTTCGTCGTCGTCCAGGTACCAGTTGGTGGGTGTCGCCGTGGCCTGGCAGGTGGTCGCGATGCCCGTGGCGTCGCAGATGTAGACACCCGTGCATTGCACCTCTGTTGTGCACGAGGTGCCGAGGTTGCGGAACGTCTCGTCAATCAGGTCGTTGCAGTTGTCGTCGATGCCGTTACAGAGCTCCGTTGCCCCAGGACGGATGCTGGGGTTGTTGTCGTCGCAGTCGTCAGCGGGGCCGACGACGTAGCCGAGGGGAATGCCAGCGCAGAAGGGGACAGGCGTGGCGTTCCTATCGCCATGTCCGTCCTGGTCCACGTCGGGGTAGGCATACGCTGCGGTCGGCATGTTGCAGATAACGGCGCCATTCCCGCCGCACGCGCGAGTCCCTTCACAGCCCTCCGCCTCCGAGCAGCTCTGGCCCAGTCGCAGATCCACCGTGTCCGACTGTCCGTTGCAGTTGTCGTCGACGTCATTGCAGCGCTCGGTTGCGCCCGGGTGGATGTCCGGATTGGTGTCGTTGCAGTCCGAGCCGCCCGTGAGCAGTGAGACGTATCCGTCGCCGTCCGCATCCGTCGCTTGGAGCGAAAGCGTCACGGTCTCAATCTTCTCCGTCGTGGGGCTCACGCGCGCCGAACGAGTCACAATGGAGGACGCGTCGCAGCTTTGCTCAAATGCGCGTGCCTCCACTTGGACGGAGTCGCTCCAGTCCCCCGGTGCAAACACCGCGGCGACGAGGGTGCCGCCCGTGCGGTTGCCCTTGCCTTCCAGTGAGACTGTGAACGCCTTGCTGCTGCCTTCGTCATATGCGCTGACGAGCACGCAGCCAGGAAGGAAGCCCGAGTAATCGACCGTCACCTTGACGGCCCTGCACGTGGGCTTGTCGCCCAGGACTGCGTCGACAGAGTCGCCCAAGAGGCCATTGATGTCGCAAGGGTGGAGTTCGTCCAGGCTGGGCACGGTGCAGGCAAGGAGGGGCAGGATGAGGCACGCCAGAAGGAGACGGTTCATGGCGCCTCCCGCTGAGCGGGCGTGTCGTCGCCAAGAAAGTAGGTAATGACCGCGCCCGCCGCCGCTGTCACGGCAACGCCGAATAAGATGTTGGCGCCGAGCGCCTTGCCTCGCGCCGAGTCCAGGTGACTCACTTGTTCATCAATCACAAAGGTGTCGCGCGCGTTCTGGATGTCGCTCCGGGAGCTCAGGCCGAAATAGCTCCCGATGCCCCCCGCAAGCACTCCCGCGCCGAGCAAGGCCACGGGGAGGGGGCGGATGCGGAGTCCTCCGGGCTCATGCGTCACATGCTGGGGCTCAGGCGGGATGAAGACGGACGCGGTTGGGGCGGACGATGTAGATGCGGTGACGGTTGATGCGGGGGCTTCGGGGGCCAGGACAGGACGGTCTTGAGCGCTTGCTGCCAGCGTTGGCTCTTCGGGCGTCGAGGCCACGCGCTCGCGCTGAACCTTCTTCCGGACTTCCTCGAAGTCCCGCGCGACCTTGGGAGAGACCCGAACGGGGAGCTGTGATTGCGGCTCAAGCGATAAGGCTGCATGGAAGGCGCGCAGCGATTGAGAGCGCTTTCCAAGGTCGGCCAGGACAATGGCCTCATATATCGATGCATCCGCACGCTCGGCATCGGTCGTTGCCAGTGCCTTTGCGTGGGTGATCGTCTTCAACGCCTGCTCGTACTCAAGCTCCTCATAGAGTTGAGCTGCCGCCTTCAGCCGCGAACGAAACGAAGATTCTCGTGCGCCGGCTTGGGCGGTCGTGGCCGTCATGGCTTGCCCGAGCGTCAGTCCTGGCGTCAGGAGCGCGTAGCTCAGCACCCATGCACGGAGCGGTGCTTTCTTGAGAATGAAGCTTTCCATGGATGGGAAAGCTATCACGCTCATTGCTGCGTCTAAGAAAGGGGGCGTGAATTGCCCCGCTCGATCTGACGGCGCAGCGTGGCAATCATGGATGGCAAGAGGCGTGCTTCCCGGCGGCCTTCTCTGAACCGGTGCAGTCCAAGCGCCCTCGCTTGGGCGAGGCGTGCCCATCCATGCACGCCCCGCCCAGTGGTCTATCAAGGTGCGGCAGTGCGCTTACGGAAGTGCGCCACGCCGACAGTGGGCAGGAGGCTTTCGCCGCGTCCCGCCTCGGCGATGTTGCCACCCAGCCAGATGCCATCCGGAGTCAGTGCGATGTCATCCATGGTGAGGGCGCTGACGCCGCCGCCAATGGGCAGGAACCGCTCGCCGTTGAAGACGTACGCATGCGTCGGTCCGCCATCGGCGGGGATGAGCGTTCCCACGACGACGAGGTCCGTCCCTGCGAAGGCGAGCTTCCGGAAGCTGTGGACGCCGCCCTCCGCTTCATGCATGGGGCCGGGCATCCCATTCTCGGGCGTCGCCAGCTCGCGCCACGCGGTGCCATCCCAGTGGCCGAGCATGAGGCGTCCCTGGACAGGGTTCCCTTCCAGGTCCATCTCATGGTTGGTGCTCGCGAAGATGCCGTTCGGTCCGTAGGCGGCCGTGATGGGGGAGGTGGTCAAACCATCGCCCAGGGCTTCGAACGTGGTGCCGTTCCAGTGGGCGATGCGGCGTGCCGGAATCGCTCCTGCGTGGGTGAACTCTCCCGTGACAACGAAGGCAGGCCGGTCCGGATCTTCATTCTCGGGACGAAGGGCCAGTTCGAACACGGGCCCGTCGATACCGTCCGCGACCAACTCGAACTGCGTCCCCGTCCAACGGACCACGCGTGAGGTGGACTCGACCATGCTGGTCAACCACGGCGCCCGAGCGAATCCAGCGTCAGCTTGGAGATGAACCCGTGCGCGCTCAGGTCGCCAAGTGACGTCCATTCGGTTCCGCTCCAAGTGAGCAGATGGGATTGGACCGAATCCCAGTCGATGCAGGCGACATAGATGTCCCCTTGGGCATTCACCGCCAGGTCAAGGCACTCCATGTCCGGCAGTTCGCCGAGCGCTTGCCAACCCGCGTCGGTGAACTGCAGCACCGTGCGCGGAACGGCCGCTCCACCCGCGTGGGAGATGTCGCCCAGCGCATGCACCGTGCATTGTTCTCCGCCCACGGCCAGCATTTGAGCGCCACCACTCAGACCGTGGCCGGGCTCCGCGCCTTCGGCCCGCCACTGGCCGCCTTCGTAGGAGACGATGCTCTGCGACGCGGCGCCATCGATGCTGGGAAGCGTACCCGCGACATAGATTCGGTCTCCGTCGAGCAGGAAGCGCTGGATGGGGACCTCCCACACCGCGAACGTGATGGGGGGCTCATCCCCGCAGAAGCTCGGCGCGTACCAGACCGTCCGGTTGGGGCTGATGGCTTGGGGCCAGTTCTCCCAGCCCGACTCTGGCGACCACAACGCCAGCGCATTTGCCCTGAGCGCCAGCGGATTGCCGTAGCCCTGACCGTTGACGAAGTTGAAGCAACCTCCCACGTGGAGCTTGCCCTGGTTGAACACGAGGTCCGTCACCACGCCCGGGTAGAACCCGGTGCTGACGCCACCATCGAGCATCTCCCATCGGACGCCGTTCCATCGTGCGATGGAGCCCACGCCGTCCGCGTTGAAGTCGTAGGCGAACGTGCCTCCCGCGTAGAGCGTTCCGTCGTCACCGATGGTGAGGGCGTAGACCCCGTTGCCTGCGATGGGGAAGTTGTAGGACTCCCACGTGCTCCCGTTCCATTTGGCGACCTTGTTGCTGGAAATTCCGCCCACCCGGGTGAAGGCGCCACCCACCCAGACGTCGTCACCATGGAGCATCAGCTCGTAGACGGAGCCGTCCGCGGGGCCGCCCGGAGGAAGCTTCCACTCGGTTCCGTCCCAGATGGCGAGCCCGATGGCGCCGTTCTCCTCGAACTGGAACTGGCCCGCGACCCAGAGTTCACCACGGACATAGGCCATGGTGCGGACAAGGCCGGTGAAGTGGCCAATGACCTGAACACCTTCAGGTGACTGAATCCAGACCTCGCCGCTGCGGTCGCCGAAGGTGTCGTTGGTTGCCAGCGCGAACGTGGTGTCATCCTTCGCGGCGACGGCGGAGAAGCCGGCCCCGCCGGGAATCTCTTGCTGCCAGGTACTGGGCTCGGGCCGCCACTGACCGTTCTGCTGACGGATGAGCGGCGTCGACGCCTGCGCGCCGAACCAGCGGAAGTAACCCGTCGCCACGAGGTCGCCCGAAGGCGTCTTGGCAAGGTCGTAGATGTGCGGGACGTGGCCATCCATGCCGGATACGCCCGCGATGGAGAAGCGTGGGTCCCACTCGCCGTTGTCGAGGAGCTCGGTCACCGATGACGGTTCGCAGGACGTGCCCGCGTCCGATTCCGGTTCACCCGCGTCCGGCTCACCGCCATCGCCGGAGCCCGCGTCGGGTTCGTTGCCGCCAGCGTCGGGCAGGCCCGCGTCATCCGAGCCCGCATCCACTTCAGTGCCCGCATCCGGCACAGGTACCGGGTCGGGTGAGTCATCACCACAAGCGGTGAAGACGAGTCCTACGATGAGGAATGTTGCGATGCGACAGGTCCAGGTGTCTCTCGGGGGTGTGTGCATGGGGACGGCACACGACTGCAATCGATGGACCTGTTGAGTGACGAAGCGATGTCGAATGTTTGGGGCGTCATCGATGCGCCTGCGGGGACATCGAAGTCCTTCACGCGCGAAGATGCTCTCAGGAATCTGATGGGTGCTGTCCGCGTGCGCGTGCGCGGGTGTGCCGCGCGGGCGCACTCTGTGTCGCGTCACTTCCATGCGCATCGAGGATGCTTGTCGCGAGCTTCAGAAGCCGCATCCGCAGGAATTCGGGCGCGAGCACTTCGAAACCCGTGCCGACGTCGCAGAGCTGGCTGAACGCAATCGACTCCCGTTCGAAGTCCACGACCACCGTCTTGCTGCCATCCGCCGCGAGCGGCGCGGCATCCAGCCGTGCTCCATCCGCGGGCGGTCGAATCTTCCGCAGCGCCTCCAGCGCCTCCGGCGTCAGCCGCAGCGTGACGTCGTACTGCGCGCGCTTCTCCGCGAAGCGGGCACACCAGGCCTTCCAGAACGTCGGCAGGTCGAAGCGCTCGGGCCGGGCGAAGGTCTCCGGGCGCATCCGTGCGCCCTCCACGCGCGAGCCTCGGTACACCCGGGGCTCGTCCGCGTCCGTACCCGCGACGAGGTACCAACGGTCCCCCTTGATGACGAGCGCGTATGGGTCCACCACCTTGCGGCTCGGCTTGCCTTCGAAGTCCCGGTACGTCAGTGACACGCGGCGGTCCTGCCAGACGGCGTCACGCAACGTCGCCAGGTGCGGCACGGGCTCGCGCTCCACGAACCAGGAGGACGCATCCACGTGGAGCCGTTGTCGTGCGTACTCCAGTGCGGGCTTCTGGAGCGCGGGCAGGGACGCCGCCAGCTTCATCAGTCCCGAACGCAGCGCCGACGTCAGGCCCAGGTCATCCAGGGCGCCTGGTGCAGCGACGGCCGCCAGCGCGTGCAGCTCCGTTCGCGTGAAGCCCGTGAGTTGAGTCCGCCAGCCTTCCATCAACGCCACGCCGCCCGCGGCGCCTCGGGTGGCGTACACCGGCACGCCCGCGCCGGAGAGCGCGTCGAGGTCTCGGTGGATGGTCCGTTCAGAGACCTGGAGCTCCCGCGCCAGCTCGCCCGCCGTCATCTTCGGGCGTGTCTGGAGGAGCAAAGTCAGGCTGACGAGTCGGTCGGCGCGCATGGGCAGGTTCCGAGGCGGACTCTAGGCAGGGAATCATGACAGCGGATGTCAGGATTCCCTGCGTAGGGTGCGAACACGAACCCCAAGCCCCCAGCGGCTTGCGGACGCTCTGGCGCCCGCAGGCCTGGAGGAGTGCCAGCCATGAAGCCACTCGAAGGACGCATCGCCCTGGTCGCTGGAGCCACTCGCGGCGCGGGACGCGGTATCGCCACCATGTTGGGCGAGGCCGGCGCCACCGTGTACTGCACCGGGCGGAGCGTGCGCGGGCGCCCCGCGACGGGCTCACGTCCGGAGACCATCGAAGAGACCGCCGAGCGCGTCGACGCCATGGGCGGCCGAGGCATCGCGGTTCGTGTGGACCACTCGGTCGAGGCCGAGGTCGAGGCCCTGTGTGAGCGCATACAGAAGGAACAGGGCCGGCTCGACATCCTGGTGAACGACATCTGGGGCGGCGACGGCCTCACCGAGTTCGGCCCCGCGTTCTGGAAGCAGTCCGCCGCGAAGGGGCAGCAGATGTTCGAGCGCGCCGTCTTCACGCACCTGCTCACCAGTCGCCACGCCGTGCCCCTCATGCTGGGCGGCCAGCGGGGGCTCCTCGTCGAAATCACGGATGGGGACTCGTTCGGTTACCGCGGCAACCTCTGGTACGACCTGGTGAAGATGTCCGTCATCCGGCTCGCCTTCAGCATGTCGAGGGAGCTGCGCCGCACGAACGTCACCGCGCTGGCGCTGACGCCCGGCTTCCTCCGCTCCGAGGAGATGTTGGACAACTTCGGCGTGACGGAGGCCAACTGGCGCGACGGCGCGGCGAAGGACCCGCACTTCATCGCCTCGGAGAGCCCCGCGTATGTGGGCCGGGCAGTGGCGGCGCTCGCGGCGGACCCGAACGTGGGCGCCAAGGCGGGCCGCGTCTTCAGCTCCTGGGCCCTGGCCCGCGAGTACGGCTTCACCGACGCCGACGGCTCCCAGCCGCACTGGGGCGACTATTTCGCGCGCGCCTTCGGCACGCCGTACCGCGTCGCCGACGAGGACGCCTACACGTCCTGGCGCGACGGCCCCATGGAGCTGGCGAGCCCCGACTGGCCGCTCGATTAAGGGGCCTGCTGGTTGTGGGTTGCCTACCTTGAACTACATCGGGCGTCCCCTCGGAAGGGGAGGGGCCGCCCACCGTCACCGGGCGACCGGTCAGGGGCCGACCGTGACGGTTGGGGCACGCGCCCGTGGACGGCGCGCGGCGGCATCGCTAGGGTGCGCGGCTTCATGGAACGCCCTTCAGTGATTTCCACCCTGGAACAAGCCGTCAAGGCCCGGCCGATGCCGCGCCACGTGGGCATCATCATGGACGGCAACGGGCGGTGGGCGGAGTCCCGGGGGCTGCCTCGGTTGGAGGGGCACCGGGAGGCGACGTCGAGTGTGCGCGAGGTGACACGCACCGCGCGCCGCCTGGGCATCCAGGCGCTGACGCTCTACGCGTTCTCGTCGCAGAACTGGGCGCGTCCGGCGGAAGAGGTCGCCGGGCTGATGGACCTGCTTCGGGAGTACCTGGAGCGTGAGCGCTCCGAGATCCTGGACAATGGGATCCGCCTCAACGCCATTGGAGACGTGGACCGGTTGCCGCGCTACGTGCGCGAGCCGCTGGACCGCCTCCGGGCCGACTCCGCGCAGAACACCGGCATGGTGCTGTCGCTGGCGTTGTCCTACGGCGGGCGGGAGGAGATCCTCCAGGCGGCGCGGCGGCTGGCCGAGGCCGTGGAGCGTGGAGAGCTGGCGGCGGGACGGTTGGAGGAGAGCGACTTCGAGCAGTTCCTCTGGACGCAGGGACTGCCTCCGCTGGACTTGATGGTGAGGACCAGCGGCGAGCTGCGCGTGTCCAACTTCCTGCTCTGGCAGATGGCGTACGCGGAGATGTGCTTCACCGACGCCTTGTGGCCGGACTTCCGTACTGACGAGTTCCTCCGCTGCGTGTCGCAGTACCAGCAGCGTGAGCGCCGCTTCGGCCTCACGTCCGCACAGGTGCAGCGCGAGGAAGCTCCTCAGCAGGCCAAGGCGTGAACGACAAGAACCGAAACCTCGTCATCCGCGTGGTCTCCGCGGTGACACTGCTGCCGCTGGTCATCCTGCTGCTGTTCCTCGGTGGATACTGGAGCGCCGCGCTGCTCGGCGCCGCCGCCGCCGCGTGCGTGGGGGAGTACTACCTCATTGTCCAGAAGCGGCTGACGGTGGCCTCCTGGGTGGGGCTGGCCTTCGCCGCGGTGATGCCCTTCCTTCCGCTGCGGGACGCGGCGCGCACGGGCGAGACGGCCTTCTGGCTCACCGTCGTCTTCGCGTTCTTCGCGTGGATCTACCACCTGTTCAAGGGACCGCTGGCGGAGGCGCCCACCCGAACGGCGCACCTGGTCAACGGCTTCCTGTACGGCGCGGTGGGCCTCACGGCCATGTCCGCGCTGCGCCTGTTGCCCGACCACGGCATGGCCTGGGTCATCTGCGCGCTGGTCATCACCTGGGCCAATGACACCGCCGCCTACTTCTTCGGTCGGTTCATGGGGAAGCACAAGCTCTACCCGGAAGTGAGCCCCAACAAGACGTGGGAAGGCTTCTTCGGGGGCATGCTGGGCTCGGTGGGCGGGATGTTCATTGCCCGGCAGTTCTTCTTCCCCGTGTTCACGGTGTGGGACTGCGTGCTGCTGGGCATCGCGGGTGGCATCCTGGGGCCGGTGGGGGACCTGTGTGAGTCCATGCTCAAGCGGGCCTACGGGGTGAAGGACTCGGGCTTCCTCATCCCCGGGCACGGTGGCGTGTTGGATCGCATTGACGCGCTCCTGTTCAACGCGCCCCTGGTGTTCGTCTACGTGCAGTTCATCCGGGGCCTGCTGCCCTAGGGACCGCCCCTTCCGGCTGCCCGTCTGCTCGGCGGGCCCGGTTGCGCGTTGTCCGCCTGGGCGCCCACGATTACTGTTGCGCCCATGCTCCAAAACATCGGGTTCTTCGTCATTCTGCTCGGCGTGCTCGTCACGGTGCACGAGCTTGGCCACTTCCTGGTGGCGAAGGCCTGTGGTGTGAAGGTCCTGAAGTTCTCCATCGGCTTCGGACCCAAGCTGATCGGCTTCACCAAGGGCGAGACGGAGTACCAGATTGCCCTGCTGCCTCTGGGCGGCTACGTGAAGATGGCGGGGGACATGCCCCACGAGGAGCTCAGCCCGGAGGAGGCCAGCCGGGGCTTCCTGGCGCAGCCGCCGTGGAAGCGCGGCCTCATCGTCCTGGCGGGGCCGGCCTTCAACCTCATCTTCCCCATCCTCGTCTATTTCTTCGTCTTCCTCGGCCCGCACCAGGCCACCTCCACCTACGTGGGCACGGTGAGCGAGGGCATGCCCGCGCAGGCCGCCGGCATCCGCCCGGGAGACAGGATTCTGTCCGTGGACGGCGAGCCGGTGCGCACGTTCAATGACATGCGGGAGGCGTTCGTCGGTCGCTTCGAGCGGCCCGTCCCCATCTTGCTGGAGCGCAACGGCCAGAAGCTGACGTTGGATGTGACGCCCACGAAGCAGGTGGAGACGTCCCCCATCGACACGGTGGAGCGCGGCTCCATTGGCGTGGAGGCCGTGTCGAAGCCGCCCATCGTCGGCGTCCCGCCGGGCTCAGTGGCGGAGCAGGCCGGGCTGCGCACCTTCGATCGCATCCTGGCCGTCAACGGCGTGAGCGTGGAGACCGAGGCGCGCTTCCAGCAGGAGATGGACAAGCACGCGGAGGGCACGCCCCTGGAGCTGACCCTGCGGCGCATGGACTCCGTGGCGGCGGGCGCGGTGACGGGGCGGGTGCCATCCGTGCTGAAGCTCACCGTGCCAAAGCAGCCGGGCGTGGGACTGGCGACGGTGGGCGCGGAGACGTCCGACCTGTACCTGGCCACCGTGGCGCCGGGGAGCGCGGCGGAGAAGGGCGGCCTGCGTCCTGGAGATCGCATCATCGCCCTGGATGGCGAGAAGCCGGAGTCCTTCGTCAAGTTCTCCTCGAAGCTGAACGCGCTCAAGGACCGCTCCTTCCAGCTGACGTGGCGGGGCGCGGAGGGTGAGCGTACGGAGACGCTGGCGCAGGCGCCGCTGAAGACGGAGGACGAGATGGGCACGGCGACCTCGCCCATCGTCCTGGGCGTGCGCCCCTGGGTGCTCTCCGCCGCGGACATGCCGGTGTTGGATGAGGTGACGGTGCACCTGGGCCCGGGCGACGCGCTGAAGCAGGCCGCGCTCATCGTCCCGAAGATTGTCGGGCAGATGGTGCGCGTCCTCGGCGGGCTGCTGGTGGGCTCGGTGCCGATGAACACCGTCGGTGGCCCCATCATGATGTACCAGCTCGCGTCGAAGAGCGCGGAGCAGGGCCTGGACAGCTTCCTCCACCTGATGGCGCTCATCTCCATCAACCTGGGCGTGATGAACCTGCTGCCCATCCCCGTGCTGGACGGCTTCCACCTGCTTTCCGCCGCCTGGGAGGGAATTCGCCGCCGCCCCATCCCTGTTCGCGTCCGCGAGGTGGCCAACATGGTGGGGCTCGCGCTGCTCGTCCTGCTGATGCTGTTGGCCGTGACCAACGACATCACCCGCTAGGAGCCTGTCGCGGTAATCACGAGGGGCTTGCCCGGAAGGAGGCCCGCGTGGTGAATGCCGTGCATGAGCAAGAAGTTCCGCCCCTGGAATGTGCAGCAGGACTACCTGCTGCCGCCGTCGCTGCTGGACTGGCTGCCGGAGCACCACCTCGCGCGCTTCGTGCTGGAGGTGGTGGAGGAGTTGGACTTGGGGCCCATCTACGAGTCGTACGAGAAGCAGCTGCGAGGCTACCCGCCGTACGAGCCGAAGATGATGGTGGCGCTGCTGCTGTACGCGTACTGCACCGGGGTGACGTCGTCTCGGAAGATTGAGAGGAAGACGCAGGAGGACGTGGCCTTCCGCGTGCTGGCGGCGAACCAGTCTCCGGACCACTCGCGGATTTCGGAGTTTCGGCGTCGGCACGGGGCGCACTTCGAGAGTCTCTTCGTGCAGATGCTGAAGCTGTGCGCGAGGGCGGGGCTGGTGAAGCTGGGGCACGTGGCGCTGGACGGCACGAAGCTGAAGGCGAACGCCAGCAAGCACAAGGCGATGAGCTACGAGCGGATGCAGCAGGAGGAAGAGAAGCTGCGTGAGAAGGTGAAGGAACTCTTGGCGCAGGCGGAGGCCGTCGACGCGCAGGAGGACTCCCTGCACGGGAAGGGAAAGCGAGGCGACGAGCTTCCCGAGGAGTTGCGGCGCGCGCAGACGCGGCTGCAGCGCATTCGTCAGGCCCGGCAGGCGCTGGAGGCCGAAGCCAAGGCCGCCGCCGAAGCAGACAAGGGCAAGGGGG
>JBKGHI010000469.1:0-3362 GCA_046520405.1 Myxococcus sp. 1LA | reverse complement strand
GAAATCTCGCCGGAGCAGTGAGCCGCTGACGGCAGTCCTGCCCGCCCCGGTACTCTCCTGGAGTGCCGGGGCGCGGTGTTTTCAGGGCATTCGCTGGGCGCCATCACCGGGGTCCGAGCCCTCCCTGGAGTCCCCCGGTCGACACGGCCCCCTCTCCCGTGTGCTGGATTCGGCCCGCCATGGACATGAACGTCCAGTGGGGCGGGCTCTGTCACGGGTGCGGCCATGGCGGGCCCCCAGCCCGGAAGCCCCAAGGGTTATAAGGTTTTGCGAACGGCTGATAATGCCTGGACGGGTCGAGGCCAAGCTTCCCAAGCTCGGGGTCGAGGGTTCGAATCCCTTGCCATTGAGGTCAGCTCACGCATGTCCAAGACCAACGCCCCTTCAGGACTCGGGTCCGAGTACCACCCGCTCGACTCCCCCCAGCTCGAGAATCCCCATCCGTTCCTTTCGCGTGCACGGCGGGAGGAACCGGTGTTCTTCAGTCCGGCGTTGGGGGCGTGGGTGGTGACGCGCCATGCGGACATCAGCGCCGTGGTCGAGGATACCGCACGCTTCTCGTCCGCCGAGTCCATCACGGTGGGCGCCGCGACGACGCCACCGGAGGTGGTCACCACCCTGATGGACGGTTACCCCCTGGTGCCGAGCCTCGTCGACAATGACCCGCCAGCACATGGCCGATTCCGGAGTCTGGTCAGCAAGGCCTTTACCGGGAAGCGCCTCGCGGAGAAGGAGCCCTTCATCCGCACCCTCGTGGACGCGCTCATCCACGCCTTCAGGCGCGAGGGGCAGGCGGACCTGTTCCTCCGGTTCGCCCATCCACTGTCGTGCAGCATCATCGCGGAGATTCTCGGAATCCCCAGCTCGGACATCCACCGGTTCCGGCGCTGGTCCGATGAGCTGTCCACGGTCCTCGCGGCGCATGGCCCCATCGAGCACCAGGTCGCGTGCGCGCGAGGCGTGGTCGAATTCCAGCGCTACCTGGCCTCGGCGCTCGAGGAGCGGAAGGTGTCCCCCCGAGAGGACCTGCTGAGCGACATCGTCACCGGGGCGCAGGGGATGACGCCGCCCATGAGCATGGCGGAGCTGGTGAGCATGCTGATGCAGGTGCACTTCGCGGGACATGAGACGACCGCGGGCCTCATCGTGGGAGCGGTGGAGCTCCTGATCGAGCATCCGGAGCAACTGCGGGCACTTCGGGACGACCCGGGCCTCATCGCGGGCGCGGTCGAGGAGGCGGTGCGGATGAGTTCCCCCGTGCATGCCATGTTCCGTACGGCGCTGGAGGCGGTGGAGATTGGGGGCGTGCCCATTCCCAAGGGAGCCCACATCCGCATCGTCTACGCGTCGGCCAACCGCGACGAGGCCCGGTTCCACGAGCCTGAGCGCTTCGACATCCGGCGGCCTGACGTCAAGAAGCACCTCGCCTTCGGGCAGGGCCTCCATTTCTGCATCGGCGCGCCTCTCGCGCGGCTCGAGGCACGCCTGGCAGTGGAGGCGCTGCTTCGGAGTCTCCCGGGGCTCCGGCTCGTACCGGGGCAAAAGCCGGGCTTCTTGAAGAGCGTCACCGTCCGGAGGCACGAGAGCCTTGAGGTCGCGTGGGACGTCCAGGCGCTTCAGGCCCCCTGACGATTTTGCACCTGCCGTGGGCAGGTCCAGGTGCTTCCGATTCGCGCGCCTCCAGGCCCTCAGTCGGCCACGGCCCACAGCCCCACGGTGCCAGCCCCCTGCCCCCAGGCCACGAAGCGCCCGTCGGGGGAGAAGACGGCATCACTCGTCTGGAGGTCATCGCCGTCGCTGGCACGGAAAAGGACCTCTCCCGAGTCGAAGTGGTGGAGGGCGAAGCCCCGACCGTCGTGCGCGGCGGCGAGCAGGTGCCCCTCCGGGTGGAAGTCCAGGTTGCAGGCGTAGCCATAGAAGCCCGGAATCGTCCGGACGAGACGGCGCTCCTCCGCGTGGACGACGGCGACGTGCTCCGTGAGGCCCCCCACGACGAGCAGGGGCTCCCGGGGATGGAACGCGACACTCCAGGCCGTCGACGCATCGAAGGGCATCGTCCACGGCGGCCCTCCCGACGCCACCTCCCACAGCCAGAGGACGCCCCTCTCGTCATCGCTCCACTGCTTGGCGGCCACCGCGGCGAAGCGGCCATCCGCAGAGAGGGCGCACGCGGAGACGGCAAACTCGCCCTCCGGCCACGGCAGCTCTCGAACCGGACGCCAGGCGCGGACATCCCAGAGCAGGCCCGCTTCCTCGTCCATCACCGCGAGCAGTTGGGAGCCGTCCCGGGTCGCACAGAGTGCGGTGACCGCATGGGGCAGAAACTCCTGGCGCTGGAGCGAGCCATCCCTGGCGGACAGGGCCTTGAGGCTCGGCCGCCAGAGTCCCGAGGGGGACAATGCCGGAGCGCCGATACAGACCACCAGTTCCCCCACCGCCACGGCGGAAGGCCCCAGGAGCGGTAGCTCCGTGTCCACCACGGAACGGTCCGAGACCGTCCCCAAATCCCACCACCGCAGACCTGCGGGGCGATTGTCCATTGCGACCAGCACCGCGCCTCGAGAGTCGAAGCCCAGCCGCTGGCCCGAGGAGTAGGAGACGCGCACGGGGCCGAGCTGCCGCACGCGACTCAGGCGCGCGGCGTTGGCCGGGGTGATGATGGGACGGAGGGAGGTCATTGGCATTCTCTAGAGGCAGGTCCCCGTGCTGTGGTCGGGGATGCACTCGGGCAAGATTACGCGCCCATCCATGATGTCGAGTTCGAGGTGATAGTTCATGGAGTCCTTGGTGTCCTTGTCCGAGCGTGGCGCGGGGATGGAGCCGCCACGAAGATCCGGGGCACAATCTTATAATTAGCGCGGATGGCCAAGCGCGTCCCGTCGCGCTTTTGACCACGAGGAGGCCCCATGAAGAAGCACTTGCTGAGTTGGATGACAGGGATGTGCGTCGTGGCAATGCCCGCTGTTTCCGCGGCCGAGGAAGTCTGGGTGACGGAGACGCAGACGCTGTCCACCGGAGGGAGCTACTACTGGTACACCTTCACGGTGACGGCGGGCGTGTGGCCAGTGGCACCTGGCCACACCGTCGGCATGGTCTATTCGAATGACCTCTGGCACACGAGCCATTGAGTGGACCTGACCTGGCAGTACAACCAGAACAACGCCTACGGGAGCCAGGACGAAATCTGGAAGTCGGCGTCGCTGAACGCGAGCGACGCCGCGCCTGTCTGGTTCGCCATCTACGTGGAGGACGCCTACGGCGTTCGCTACTGGAACAACAACGGCGGCCAGAACTTCGTCATCACGCGGTAAGGGCCTGTTCGGATATTAGTTAGCCGAATAGGGAAATGGTCGGGCAACCGA
>JBKGHI010000468.1:0-3466 GCA_046520405.1 Myxococcus sp. 1LA | reverse complement strand
TGCGCAGCCACTCCCGGCCCAGCACGGCCAGCGCCGCCAGCACCAGCAGCACCGCCGCGGCCTGCAGGGCCACGCGCACCAGCTTGCGCACGCCCTGGCGGACACGCTGGAGGTGCGTCAGCTTCACCGGCGCCAGCGACGGCAGGCTGCCCGGGACGAGCAGCTCCAGGTCCGCGATGAGCGCGGTGACGGAGGGGTAGCGGTCCTCCGGGTCCGGCTTGAGGCAGCGCGTGACGATGGCGTCCAGCCGCGCGTCCAGCCCCGGCTTGCGCCGCGACGGCGGGTCGAAGGTGCCCAGCGGCACCTCGCCCGTGAGCCACTCGTAGAGGATGACGCCCAGCGAGAAGATGTCCGCGCGCGCGTCCGCGCTCTTCGCGTCCACGCGCTGCTCGGGCGCCATGTACGACAGCGTGCCCATGGACACGTGCGTGGACGTGAGCGCGTAGCGCGAGGAGGGACTGGCATCATCCAGGAAGGACGCCAGCCCGAAGTCCGACACCTTGGCGATGCCGCCGGCCTGCTGGTCCAGCAGGATGTTCTCCGGCTTCAAGTCGCGGTGGATGACGCCGCGGCCGTGCGCGTACTCGATGGCGCGGCAGATCTGCAGCATGCGCCGCAGCGCGCCCACGACATCCAGATGCGGCTCGCGAATCAGCTCCCGCAGCGACGGGCCATCCACGAACTCCATCACCAGGTAGTACGTGGTGTCCGTCTTCCCCTTGTCGACGATGGAGACGATGTGGGGATGGCTCAGGGCCGCGAGCGCCGCGGCTTCCTTCTGGAAGCGCGCGATGAAGGAGGGGTCCTTCGCCAGCTCGGGATTGAGGAGCTTCACCGCCACCGTGCGGCCCAGGGACAGCTGGGTGGCCTTGTGGACCTCGCCCATGCCTCCGCTGCCGACGAGCTTGTCGAGGTGGTAGCCGCTGATGATGTCCGGAGAGCGCGGACGGCTGATCGCGGTGGGGTCGATTGAGGACATGGCGGTGAGCGAAGGGGCGGCCAGGGTAGCAGAAACCCGGCGCTGGAAATGTCCGCTCGTGCACGGGTCGGCCTTGCCCCCCGGCAAGCCGCCAGCCGTGCCACCCGCCGGCCGTTCAGAGCCCGGAAACCGGGGTGCGGCTCACCGCCTGGCGCAGGCTGTTGCGGACCTGGTCCAGGGAGGAGCGCATCTGCCCATGTCGGACGGACGCCGCCACCGCGCGCGCCAGGGACTTGAGCAGCGTGACTTCCTCCGGCTTCCAGGCGCGGGGCCGGTGACAGTCCTCGAAGGCCACCATGCCCCACCATTGCTGCCGGGAGGGGTTGATGGGGCACAGGAGGATGGACTGCGTGCCCTGGCGCTCCAGCAGGTCCTTCATCATCGGAGGGGCGTCCCGGGTGGGGCATGCCACCACCATGCCGGCCTCCAGCATGTCCACCCAACCCGGCGCGAACTCGCGGAAGGAGAAGGCCCGCATCACCGGGTTGGCCAGCGGCGACGGCGTGGGCGGCTCCGCCCAGGCGTGGCGCATGTCGGTGATGAACCGGCCGTAGGTGCCCTGGACGCGGTTCTCCAGGATGTACGCGCGGTCCACGCCCAGCGCGTGGCCCACCATGCGCAGCGCCTCCGCGCCGGTGCTCGGGCCCAGGCCCTTCTCCAGCAGCAGCTTCGAGGCTTCCGACACCTTCGTGAAGGCTTCGATCATTGGTGGGCTCGTTCGAGTTCCGCCCCTGTCTGGGACGGTCAGTGATTCGCTGAAGTCGCATTAAGCGGGATTCTTCTGTTTCTGTCAAATCTCATGTTCACTGGACGGATTGACGGCGCCGTGGAAGTCGTGACCCGGATGGGTTTTCTTGGACCTCGATAACGACTTCGAGAGGGCGTCTTAGAAATCAAGGCAAAGTGGGTTTTTATGGACCCGAAAAGGCAACGGGGGTACCTCCCTTGGAAGAGGTCCCCCCGCGCGCGGCTTTAAAAGCCGGAAATCTTGTTTACTGGGCGTCGGAGGCGGTGGTGGCCTTGGCGGCCTTCTTCGCCGGCTTCTTGGCCTTCTTGGCGGGCTTGGCCTCGGGGGCCGCCTCGGCCTTCGCCTCGCCCGCTTCGGCGGTGGGGGCCTCGGCGGCCTCGGGAGCCATTTCGGCGGCGGCGGCGGGCTTGGCTTCGGCAGCGGGCTCGGCGGGAGCCGGGGTGTTGGCGAGCGCGGTGGCGGCGGCGAGGAGGGCAGCGGCGAACACGGTCTTCATGAAAAGCTCCGGTGACGAACGACGGCGCGAGATTGCGCCGTCCCAGCGAGCAGGGGCTTGAGCAGGCGGCGTGCCAGGGGCGTTGTCAGAGGGAGAGCAGGAGGCACACACGGATGTCCGTGGGGAGAAACTCCGCAGTTGGAGCTCCGACAATGGGGGCAAGCTCCCCAGACAAGCAGTTGCTGCTTTGACGATGACGGAGCACTTGAGCAAGCTGCACGCGTCATCCGGTTACGGGGTGTCGGCCCGGCGCCTTCGCCGCGCATGTCGCGCGGTCATGGTGTGGGAGAGATGGTTCATGCGGTTCCTCTGTGTCGCGACAGCGTTGGCCGTCCTGGGTACGGGTTGCGCGACGGGAATCCCGCTCGAGCGACTGGAGGCCCAGGTGCTCGAGGCGGACCGGTGGCGTCGCGAGTACGAAGCGGAGCGTGAGCGCACCGAGGCGTTCGCGCTGCGCATGGCCCAGCTGGAGTCCGCGCTGGAGCGGCTGCGGCTGGAGCGCGCGGAGGCGGAGCAGGGGCGCGCGGCGCTGCTGGAGGAGCTGGTGCGCACCGAGGCGGACCGGCACGCGCTGGAGGAGCACAACACCCAGCTGCTCGCGCTGGAGCGCGAGGTCAACGAGCTGAAGGAACTGAAGGAGATGCACGAGGAGCTGTCGGACGTCTGGTACGAGTCCGCGCTGGAGCGTGCACGGCGACGGTTGAACAATCCGCCGCAGCCGGCTGCCCCCCCGGCGGCCGGGAACGTCGCCCCCACGGCGCCCTGACGTCCCGCCGGACGCGCGCTGCCGGACCCCGTGATAGAGGAACGGCGTGGCGAGCTCCCGCATCTCCATCCGCGGCTACCGGACCGGCTTCTTCTTCGTGGTGGTCCTCCTGTCGGCCGTCACCGCCTTCACGTTGTGGACGGAGGTCCGCACCGGACGGCAGGTGGACGTCCTGGTCCAGGAGGCGCTGGAGCGCGCCGGCTCCATTGGCCGCATCCGCGTGGACGCGCTGTCGTTGGAGTCCGCCATCGAGGCCCACATCCGGGCCACGGGCGACGCCGAGCGCCGCGCCGCGGACGCGGTGATGGAGCAGATTCTCTCCGACATCCGCGCCTCGTCGGAGGCGTACACGCGCAACCTCCCGCAGGGGGAGAAGGCGCTGTGGTACCGCTTCAACGCCGCGTGCCAGGGCCTGGCGGACCAGGTGCGCGCGGCGGCCGTCTTCTCCCAGCGCCGCGAGGCGGAGCGGGCCCGGCG
>JBKGHI010000467.1:0-3559 GCA_046520405.1 Myxococcus sp. 1LA | reverse complement strand
CGGGCGCTGGAGCCCCCGCCGGCGCCGCTCGGCCCCTCGGGAGGCGGAGCTCCTGGAGCCCGTCTCCGGCCGTGCCCGGACGCTCGCCGCCAAGATCCCCGAGGCCAAGCCGGTGGAACCCGCCGCGCCGCTGGCTTCCGGGAACGGCAGCGCCAGCGCAAGGACGCCCGGTCGTCGCTCGCGCGGAGACCGAGGCCCGGCGCGCGACCAAGGCCAAGGCCAAGCCTCCGAAATCACGGAAGAAATAAAGATGTCTTCCCGGGATGAAATGGGCGGGCGGGTGCGCCGTAGGACAAGGCGTGAACGCTCTTGCCCTCGACGACGCTCCCGGGACGCTCGCCCATGCCATCGGGATGCTGATGGCTGAGGAAGCTCCCCCGCTTCCCTGGAAAGCGGACGTGCAGGCCGCCCGCCGGGGTGACCCGTCCGCTTTCGAGTCGCTGATCCGCAGCGTGCAGCGCCCCGTCTACGGCTTGGCGCTGCGGCTGCTCCAGAGCGAGGCCGAGGCCGCGGAGGTGTCGCAGGAAGCGCTGCTGCGCGCCTACCAGAACCTGCACCGCTATGACGACGCGCGCCCGTTCGACCTCTGGGTGCTCGCCATCACCCGCAACCTCTGCCTGGACCTGCTCCGCCGCCGCACGAAGGTGCGCACCGAGGAGCTGGAGCCCATGAAGGAGGTGCTCCCCAGCGGTGAGGCGTCGCAGGAGGAAGGCGCCATCGCCCGCGAGGAGCGCCAGTCCCTGGAGGAGGCCATGGCCACCCTGTCCGTCGAGGACCGGGAGGTGCTCGCGCTCTACTACGTCCAGAAGCGCACGACGAAGGAGATCGCCCAGATCATGGGCTGCGCGCCTGGCACCATCATGGCGCGGCTGTTCCGGGCCCGTGAGAAACTGCGCAAGAAGATGACGACCGAGGAGGCTCCGCGATGAACGCCCACCTGTGCCCGGACCTCGAGGTCCTCTTCACGGAGCTGGACGCGGGGGAAGGTCCCGCGCTGGACCACGCCGCCGAGTGCGCCGCCTGCTCCGCCGTCCTGGAAGAACACCGGCTGATGGAGCAGGACCTGTACCGGCTGGCGGATCCGCTCCCCCCGCCCACCCTGGTGGCCAGCGTCATGGCGCGCGTGTCCACCGAACCCGTGCCCCGGCGCCGGGAGGTCTGGTCCGGACTGGCCATCCTGCTGACGTCGATGCTGGGCGGGCTGGGCTACCTGGTGATGAGCGACCAGGCGCTCGGCCGGCTGGGAACCGGGCTCGCCTCCGTGCTGGTGCAGGGGCGGCCCTTCGTCGAAGGCGTGCTCAGTGGCGCCCATGCGTTGTGGTCCACCGCGGGACTCACTGTGGCCTGCTCCCTCGCCTTCCTCCTGCTGACGTCGCTGTACGGCCTCAAGCGGCTCGTCGGCACCGGACCCACTCCTTCCGAAGCGTGAGCGAACCATGAAGATCCTGCCCCGAATCCTCTTCCCCGCTCTGCTGCTCGGCGCCCCCATGGCGCTTGCCCAGGACGCGGCGCCCCAGGCCGGCGTGACGGCCTCCGCTCCCGGCACCATCGACATCAGCTTCCGCGGCACGCTGCGCGACGCGCTGAAGAACATCGCCGACAAGGGCGGCCTCAACCTGGTCGTCACCGGCGACCTGGACGTGCCCGCCGAGGTCCACATGCGCCACGTCACCGCGAACCAGGCCCTGCGCACCGTGGCCCGCGCCTACTCGCTGCGCCTGGACCAGGACGGCTCCATCTACACGCTGCGGCCCATGACGGAGAAGGAGAAGCGCGCCGCCGAATCGGGTGAGAGCGCTCCCTCCACCCAGGAAGCGCCCACGGCCCCGCCCGCCCCTCCCGTGGCGGTGGCGCCGCCCGCGCCGCCGGTTCCGCCCATGCCGGAGGCCCCGGAGCGGCTCGCCGACGAGGTGCGCGATGAGATGCACCGCGCCCGGGACGAGATGAAGCGGGCCCGCGACGAGGTGCGCCGCAGCATGCGCCGCAACGGCAGCCGCAACGTGGTGGCGCGCGGACAGAACCTGGAGGTGAAGGAAGGCCAGACGGTGGAGAGCGCCGTGGTGTACGGCGGCAACCTGGTGGTCAACGGCCACGTGAAGGATGACGCGGTCGCCTTCGGCGGCAACCTGGAGGTCCACGGCCGCGTGGACGGGGACGCGCACGCCTTCGGCGGCAACGTCATCCTGGGGCCGGACGCCCAGGTGGAAGGCGACGTGTCTGCCTTTGGCGGCTCCGTGGAGCGCGACGACGCCGCCCAGGTGGAGGGCAGCATCGAGTCCTTCGGCGGCGCGGGCATTGGCCGCATGGTGGCCGGGGAGATCAAGAAGGGCATGAAGGACGCCAAGGACTCCTCCGACGACGAGCACCGGAGGGACCGCGACGATGACGGCGCGGGCCTGGCGGGCTTCATCCTCACCTTCGCGGTGCTCTTCGGGCTCGGGTTCCTGGGGCAGATGTTCTTCCCCGCCCGCATGAAGCAGTTGGGCGAGGAGGTGCGCCGCAAGCCGGTGCAGGCCGGACTGACGGGCTTCCTGGGCCTGCTGGCGATGGTGCCCCTCACGGTGGTGCTGTGCATCACCATCATCGGCATCCCCGTGGCGCTGGTGCTCTGGATGGCGGCGCCCGTGGCGGCGGCGCTGGGCTACGCGGCGGTGGCGAGCGAGCTGGGCACGAAGCTGCCCATCCTCCGCGGCCGGAAGACGCAGGCGGTGGTGCTGGCCCTGGGGTTGCTGGTGTTGCTGGTGGTGGGCGCCTGCCCATCGTGGGCCCGATGGTCACCATCTTCGTCGGGTTCATGGCCCTGGGCGCGGTGATTCGCACCCGCTTCGGCCAGCGTCCGCAGGGCATGCCGGAGCCCATCATCCCTTCGAGCGACCAGCCCGTCTGACAGGGATTGCCGGGTGCTTTGCCCGGCGCGTCACACGCGAATGGAAGTCTTCATGGGGACTGTCCCGAGCGCCACACGGCCCGGGGCGGTCCCCTCGCGTTTTACGGTGTGCGCCTTAGCCAAGCTCGGGCACGCCATCACCGCGCCTATCAGCCGGGCGTGTTGGGCATACCGCGTCATCCCTTCA
Organism: Myxococcus sp. 1LA; assembly: GCA_046520405.1. Lineage (GTDB taxonomy): Bacteria > Myxococcota > Myxococcia > Myxococcales > Myxococcaceae > Myxococcus. The sequence continues at coordinate 485 of JBKGHI010000467.1, read as the reverse complement.
GAGGCTTTGACCGCCCGGTCCGCGTACGCCATTTTGCGCGCACCCTATGCGACGCCTTCCCGACGTACCGCCGCGCGGCCGGGCCATCACCGTGGACCTCGAGGGCGAGAGCCTCCCCGCCATCGAAGGTGAGCCGGTGGCCTGCTCGCTCGTTGCCGCGGGCGAGCCGCTGCTCGCCCGCTCCATCAAGTACCACCGGCCGCGAGGCCCCTACTGCTTCGCCGGGGCCTGTTCGCATTGCCTGATGCGGGTGGACGGGGTGCCCAACGTCTACACCTGCCGCACGCCCGCGCGGGACGGCATGAAGCTGGAGCGGCAGAACGCCTACCCCTCCGCGAAGGTGGACATCTTCGAGAGCATCGACTGGTTCTTCCCCAAGGGCATGGACCACCACGAGATGTTCGCCGGCGTGCCGGTGGCCGAGCAGGTGATGGCCAAGGTGGCGCGGCAGCTCGCGGGCCTGGGCCTGCTGCCCAAGACGCCCG
>JBKGHI010000466.1:0-3572 GCA_046520405.1 Myxococcus sp. 1LA | reverse complement strand
GGACGCGGCGGCCTCGCGCGCGTGCAGTTCCTCCGGCGTCAGGAGGCGGAAGGCCTGCAGCTCCGGCGGCCCCTCGCGGACCATGCCCGCGGGGACGCGGTCCACCTCCACGGCGCCCAGGAACAGCCAGCCGCCGGGGTTGAGCGTGCGCGACAGAAGGGAGATGGCCGCGTCACGCGCGGCGGGGGTGAAGTAGGTCAGCACGTTGCGGCAGAGGATGAAGTCGAAGCGGCCGAAGCGCTCGGGCAGCGGCGCCAGCAGGTTCGCCTGGGCGAAGGTGGTGATGCGGCGGACGGGCGGAAGGATGGTGACCTCGCGCTCCCCCGTCTCCGAATAGAGGGGGAAGAGGCGGGGCGCGGACTCGCGGCGGGACCACGTCCCGTAGGTGGCGCGGCGCGCCGCCTCCAGGCTGGCCTCGTGGATGTCCGTGCCCAGCACCTCCACCGGGAAGCCATGGGGCACCGACGCCTGGAGGCACGCGGCCAGCGAATACGGCTCCTCGCCGGACGCGCAGCCCGCGCTCCAACCCCGCAGGGCCAGGGCGCCCCGCTGGAGCGCCGCGGGCACGGCTTCGTGGGAGATGAAGCGGAAGTGCTCCGGGTGGCGGAAGAAGTACGTCTCCCCCACCAGGACGGCCTTCACCAGCGCGGTGCCCAGGTGGGAGACGGGGTGCAGCAACTCCCCCAGCAGGTCCGCGGGGCTGCGCCCGCGGGTCAGCTCCGCGCGCAGCACGCGCTCCACCGCCTCGGAGGCGATGGCGTCATTGCGAAAACCCGTGATGCTGGCCACCACCTCCCGCGCGCGGGCGAGCAGCCGCGGGTCGAGCTCTCCGCTCATGCGTTCCGCCCGGCCTCCGCGGCCTCGAGCATCGCGGGCAGCTCCCGCAGGAGCCCCCGCGAGACGAACACCCGCGGGTCCAGGATGGGCAGCGAGCGCCCTCCCGACCTCAGCATGCCGATGAGCCCGTCGCGCAACGGGCCATGGTCGGCGCCGCCCACGCGATCACGCCGGTCGATGTCCGCCGCGGCGTACTCCTCCGGGTCCTTCACCGCGTCCACGGCCAGCGCCAGCGACACGCCCTCCGCCTCGATGACGACGAGCATGCGCTCCACGCGCGACAGCTTGTGCTCCACGCCCAGCCGGCGCGCCACGTCCAGCACGCACAGCGCCGAGCCCCGCACCTCCACGTATTCGCGCAGGTACACGGGCCCGGTGGGCAGCGGCCGGGTCGCCGGATGCAGCAGCACCTCCCGCACCGCGTCCAGGGGGATGGCGAACTCCAGCTCCCCCACCGTCACGCGCAGCACCAGCAGCGAGCCCGTGCGCGCCCGCTGCCGGGCACTCGCCATGGCCTCGCCCACCGTCTGGAGCAGCTCGTCCGCGCGGAACGGCTTGGCCAGGAACGTCTCCGCGCCCAGGCCCAGGCAGGCCTCCGCGCGGGACTTCTCCGAGGAGATGATGATGACGGGGATGTCGGCCGTGGCCGGGTCCGCCTTCATCCGCTGGAGGACCTCGTCACCGTCCATCTCCGGCATGGACAAATCGAGCAACACCGCCGCCGGATGCAGGCGCCCCACCTTCTCCAGGGCCTCGCGGCCGTTGCTGGCGGTGTGGATGGTGTAGTGGCCGGAGAGGATGGCCCGCTCCAGCGCGAGAATCGCGTCGCTGTCGTCGACGAGCAGCAGGGACGGCAGGCTCACGGCGGTCAGGCCTTGGTGAGGAACTGGCGGACCGTTTCCGTCAGCTCGTGGTGGGACACAGGCTTCTGGATGAAGGCGTTGGCGCCGGCCTCGGTGCCGCGCTGACGCAGGTCCACGTTCTTCTCCGCCGTCAGCAGCAGGATGGGCACCGAGCGGACCTGCGGCATCGCGCTGGCCCGCACCTCCTTCACGAAGGTGATGCCGTCCATTCCCGGCATGTTGATGTCCGCGATGACCAGGCTCACCGGCACCAGCCGGAGAATCTGCAGGCCCCGCGTCGCATCGTCGGCCTCGACGGTCGAGACCTTGAGGTTCATCAGATAGATCTTGACGATGTTGCGAACCGTCGGGCTGTCGTCCACCAGCAAGACGTTGGTGCTGTGGGTGCTCACTGTGCGGCGGCTCCTGCGCAGGCTCCGCGACGCGCGGAGAGCCCTGCGAAACGTTCACGACTCTACCGTGAGGGCTCTCACGTGAGAACTGGGGGTGGCCCGGCCCGGCATCAGTCCGGGCAGGCAGGTGTCGGATGACCTCGGAGGGCAGCCCCCGGGTCAAGATGCTCCCGGGGGCGGGGGGCTACTCGCCGGCCGGCTTGGGCGGGAGTTCGTCCGCCTCCGGCGTCACCGGGGGCGCGCCAATGGCGTGGTAGCCACCGTCCACGTGGATCATTTCGCCCGTGGTGGAGGGCAGCCAGTCCGACAGCAGGGCGCAGGCGGTGCGGGCCACCATGTCGTGGCTGTCCTTGGCGCTCCAGCCCAGCGGCGCCTGCGTGCCCCAGCCGCGCTCCAGGGCCTTGAAACCCGGAATTCCCTTCGCGGCGATGGTGGACAGCGGCCCGGCGGCCAGGGCGTTCACCCGGATGCCCTTGGGGCCCAGGTCCCGCGCCAGGTAGCGCACCGTGGACTCCAGGGCCGCCTTGCACACCCCCATCCAGTCGTAGATGGGCCAGGCGACGCGGTTGTCGAAGTCCAGCGTGACGATGGAGCCCCCCTGCGTCATCAGCGGCAGGCACGCCACCGACAGCTCCTTCAACGAGAACGTGGAGATGCGGAACGCCGTCTGCACGCTCTCCCACGGGGTGTTGAGAAAGTTGCCACCCAAAGCATCTTCGGGCGCGAAGGCGATGGAATGCAACACGCCGTCCACCCGGTCCCAGCGCTGGCGCAGCGCTTCCGTCAGTGCCGGAAAGTGAGCGGAGTTGGTGACGTCCAGCTCCAGCACTTCCATTCCGGGCTTGAGGCGCTTGGCGCTCCGCTCGGTGAGGGACTTGGCCCGGCCAAAGCCGGTGAGGAGCACCTCGGCGCCCTGAGCCAGCGCGTGCTCGGCGATGCCGTAGGCCAGCGACTGGGGCGTCAGCACCCCGGTGATGAGCAGCTTCTTGCCTTGGAGCAGCATGAGACGGCCTCGTTGCGGAGAAGGGGGAAAGAGAGGAAACGCGCTCTCTACCATTCCTGCCAGGCGGAACGGTTGAAGTTGCGCTCACCTGGGGCATGAATCCACCTGCTCCGCGGCAAGGGGTGCGGCTTATCGGCCAGCGGGCGGGCGCTACAAAAGTTGCTGCGAAAACCCCCCAACGGGGCGCCCATCCAGTAAAAGACGACACCGCCATGGCGAATTTCCAGGACACGTTCCTTTCCGGCGCCAACATCGATTTCATCGAGGGCCTCTACGCCCGATATCTGGAGGACCCCGCCAGCGTGGATGCGAGCTGGCGGGAGGTCTTCGACCGCAGCAACGGCGCCGGCCGACCCATCTTCAGCACGAAGCTGCTGGAGCCGGCACCGGCTCCCGCGGTGGCCAAGCCCAACGGCAAGGGCGCCGCGCCCAAGGCACAGGCCGCGGCGGCGCCCCAGGCCCCGGTGGCCCCGCCCG
>JBKGHI010000465.1:0-3607 GCA_046520405.1 Myxococcus sp. 1LA | reverse complement strand
CGGGCGCGGGGGCCGCCGGCGCGGCCAGCGGCAGGGTCAGCACCGCCGCCGTCAATGCGGTCTTCAGCTTCACGGTTCACCTCGGGGTTGGGAAACGCGCGCGCAGCCTGCCACGTCCCTTGAGGCGAAAAACGGCTTCGTTGCGTTGGGAATGCCGTCGCGGGCCGGCTGTTCGCCCTCGTTCCCGCCGTGCCGTTGTCGGGAATACAACGGTGCGTCCGGGCACTCAGCGCAGCGGGAGTGTGACCAGGCCTTCCGCGAACCGGTCGAACGCCGTGTTGGCGGGCAGGGCGGTGCCCTCATCCATGTTGCCCATCATCAGCGCGAAGACGACGCGTGGGTGGTGTGGGTCCCCCGGCCGGTCCACCACGCCCACGAAGCAGCGCTGGCCGGACAACGTCCCCGTCTTGGCGCGGATGCGGCCCGCGGTGTCGGCCGTGACGGGGCGGGCCGCCAGCGTGCCGTCTTGTCCGGCCACGGGCAGGCTGTCCAACAGCGCGGCGCCGTAGGACTCGCGCAGGCTGGTGAAGATGACGCGCACCAGGCCCCGCGCGGTGGCCAGGTTGTAGCGGGACAGCCCGCTGCCATCCACCGGGCGCAAGTCCCGCGCCGGGATGCCGCGCCGGGCCAGCTCCTCCGTCAGCGCGGTGCGCAGGGCGCCGTAGCTCTCCGCGCCGGTGAGCTCGCGCGCGAAGCGCAGGCCCAGGCGCTCCGCGTACAGGTTGAGGGACTCCTTGTTCGTGACCTTCACCAGCTCGGACAGGGGCGGGCTGACCAGCGTGACGAGCGGCGCGGGCACGGCGGGCACAGAGGGCGTGGGCGCCTCCAGCGTCATGGGCAGCCGGGGGATGCCGCGCTGGAGCAGGGCCGCCTCCACGCAGGCGGAGAAGAGCTGCTCGGGGTCGTCCACCGACAGCTTCACGGCCGCGGACCGGGGGCAGGACTGCGCGGGAGAGCGCCACAGGCAGCGCACCCCGGGGCCACCGCGCTGACGCACGCAGGCCAGGTTGGGGCGCTCCGCGTTCGTGTCCACGCTCACTACGGCCGTCAACGTCGCGAACGGCGGCGTCACCTGGACCGTGGGCGGCTGCGCGCAATCCGCTCCCTCCGGCCGCGACAGCGCCAGGTCCACCACGTTCTCCCGGAAGACAAAGGCCGTGGGCGCCGCGCTGTAGGCATAGGCCGCGTCATCCCAGGCCCAGCCCGGGCCGAAGGGGAACTCCGCGTCCTGCGCGCCGCGCACGCGCACCTGACCGCGCCACTGGCGGATGCCACGCGCCTGGAGGGCGTCCGCCACCTGTTCGCAGGCCTGGGCTGTCTCAGGGAAGCGCCACGAGCCCAGGGACGGGTCCCCCACGGGGTCCACCACGATGTTCCCCAGGAACAGCCCTCCGGCCAGCGTGCCCTCCAGGGCCACCGGCGTCTGGAAGCGGAAGTCCGCGCCCAACGCGGAGAGGACGGACGCGGTGGAGACGACCTTGAGCGTGGAGGCGGGAAGGAGCCGGACGTGCTCGCGGTGGGTGAAGAGCGGCTCACCCGTCTGGGCATCCACCACGTAGGCGCTGGCCAGGGCGCCTTCGGCTTCCAGGGTGTCGAAGAGCGCGCGGGCCAGGGAGGGCAGGGTGTCGCCCTCGGGCCGCGTCTCGCGGAGGCAGCCGGAGAGCGCCAGGGGGGCCACGAGCAGCAGCGAGGCGAACGGGACGCGGCGCATGTCGCCCGCCACGCTACCGCCGCATGGCGGGCGTGTCATGGGGCCGGGGTGGGGCCGCCTGGAAAACGAGCGCGTCAACAAGAGAAGGCGCCCGCCAGCCACGCCGAGTGCCTTGACGACACGGCGCTCGCACCCCATCCTGCCGCGCCCCATGCCTGTCCTTCGTGGTGCTGTCACGCTGTCGCGCTTCCGGGTCGAACCGACAAAGGAAGCGCCCTCGGATGTCAAACGCTGGCTGTCGCGCGGCCTCAAGGCGCACGCGTTCGAGCCCATCGACCGCCGCTCCGAGGAGGAGCGCGCCGTCGGCTTCGTCGAACTGGAGAACGAGGAGTCCAGCGAGTTCTCCGCCGGCCGCCTCTACTACGGCGAGTACGCCCTGTTCGCCTTCCGCATCGACACCATCAAGGTGCCGGCCGCGGCGCTCAAGGCGGAGCTGGCCAAGTGGGCCTCCGCCTTCGAGAAGGAGAATGGCCGCCCGCCCAGCCGCGGCGAGAAGACGCAGAGCCGCGGTGAAATCCGGCAGCTGCTGCGCAACCGCGCCACGCCCCGCACGTCGACGGTGGACGTGAGCTGGAACCTGAAGTCGCAGCAGGTGCAGATCTGGTCCGCGTCGCGCAAGGTGGTGGATGAAATCACCGTGGCGCTGGAGGGCGGGCTCAACGTGAAGTTCTTCGGCATGACGCCGGCGGCCATGGCGCAGCAGGCGGGCATCGATGAGTCCGCGCTGGGCCCCACCGCGGAGCTGATTGGCATGGACCTGCCGGCGACGGCGTCTGACGAGGTGGCACATGGCGAGGCGTGAAGAGGCGCGGGCCGAAGCGGCCTTCATGCGCGGCGACGTCGGCGTGGACGGCGGCGCCACGGAGGAGACGCAGGACGAGGCCGAAGTCGAAAAGGGCAAAGCCCGGGAGCAACTGCTGCGCGGCCGGGCCTACCTGGGCCGGGAGTTCCTGACGTGGCTCCTGTGGCGCACCGAGACGGGCGGGCCGCTCGTGGAGGTGGAGGGCGAAGGCGTCAGCGTGCTCTTCATGGGCCGCGTGGTGCTGCGCGGCGTGGCGGGTGAGGTGACGGAGATGAGCGCCAAGGGTTCGCTGGCGCCGTACTCCGAACAGGTGCGGCACTCACTGGACCGCGGCCTGCTGGTGGCCCAGGCCCGCCTGCGCTTCACCCACGGGGAGAAGGAGTTCGAGGCCACGCTGGACTCGGAGTTCCTCGACATCCGCGCGGGCAAGCTGCCGGCGCTGATGAGCGAGGAGGAGGATGACCAGCTCTCCGAGCGGCTCTTCCTGATGGAGCAGCTCTCCGCCATGGTGGACGCGCTGGTGCAGGACTACTTGCAGGTGCGCGCCGGCAAGGGCTGGAGCAAGACCATTGTCCCCGCCATGAAGGAGTGGATGCGCGGCGAGGAGAAGGGCACGGACGTGCTGGCCAAGGCCGCCCGCGCTCGGGGCCGTGACGCCCGCTCGGCGCGGAGCTGAGCGGACCGTCCTAGCGGGACACCCGGTCCGGATGCGGCGGTGTCTGCCGCCGCATCCAGGCCAGGGCCAGGCCAGGCAGCAGCACCATGCCGGCGAAGAGCAGCAGGAACGACTCCAGCCGCGCGGCGCTGGCTCCCAGCGCGGCATACGTCACCGACACTCCCAGGTTGGCCAGGGCGCTCACGGTGAGGAAAGCCCGGCGGGACATGCGGCTGGTGCCCGCGAAGAGCACGGAGGTCTCCGCCAGCACCGGCACGGCCCGGAACGCGAGCAGGAACCAGGGCCCCATCCGTTCCGCTGCGCGGGCCAGCCGGGCGACTTCGGCGTCACCGGCCATGCGCCGCAGCGCCGCTGTCCCCGCCCGGGCGCCCAGGCCATACGCCCACCGCGCAGCCCGCCATCACTCCCAGCCACGACC
>JBKGHI010000464.1:0-3618 GCA_046520405.1 Myxococcus sp. 1LA | reverse complement strand
GCCACCGCCCGGCGCACCACCCCGGCGAAGCGCTCCAGCACCGCGTCCCGGAGCACCACGCGGCGCGGCACCAGCAGCCGGAGCCCGCGCGGCCGTTCACGCAGCTGAGACACCGCCGCTTCCCCATCCCCTCGTGTGGGGGTGGGGAAGGGCGTGGCGCTGCGTCAGCGCCGCTCGTCGTCCTTGGCCACCTGGCTCGCGTCGGACTCGTTCCAGGGCCACTCGCGCCGGGATGCCTCGTAGCGCGCGAGCAGCGCCGCCGGGTCCTTCACCAGCGTGCGGCAGCCCGCGGAGCGCAGGTCATCCGGAGGAAAGCCACCGGCCAGCACGCCCACGGAGGGCAGGCTCAACTTGTTGGCGGCGAGCGCGTCATAGGGCGTGTCGCCCACGGCGACGGTGACGTCCGGCGAAGGCTTGCCCAGCCGCGCCAGGGCGGCCTCGAAGATGTCCGGGTGGGGCTTGCTCTTGTCCACCTCGTCCGCGCTCGTCTTCGTCTCGAAGAGCCCTTCGATGCCGCACAGCTTCACGTAGTGCTTCAGCTCCTGCTCCTTCGCGCTGGAGGCGAGCACGATGCGGACGCCGCCCGCGCGCAGCCGCTGGAAGAGCTCCCGCACCCGGGGAAATGGACGCACCTTGGGGAGGAACTCGTCCAGGAACAGCTTGCCGCGGTATTCGTCCAGCTCCTTGCCGAAGCGCTCTACTTCCTCGTCGTTGAAGAAGACGGGGATGAGCTGGTCGGCGCCCTTGCCAATCTGGCTGCGCACATGCGCGAACGGGATGTCCCGGCCGAAGTGAAGGAAGGCGCGCCGCCATGCCTCGGCGTGCTCATCCACCGAATCCACCAGGGTTCCATCCACGTCGAAGATGACGTTTTCCACCATTTGCCTTGGCCCTCGGCCCCGAAGGTGGGGATGCCGAGGGTGGCGGTCAACCGCCCGCGGGCGGCGGCGTGGGTGTGGACTCCACCAGTGTCCGCGTCTGCACGTCGTAGCCTTCCGGGGCGGTGAGCGTGAAGCCGTCGTTGGGCAGGGCCGCGTTCAGCTCCACCCGCGTCAGGACCGTCTCGCCCACGCGCTTGCCTCCCTGCCACCGGCCCATCCGCTTGGGAACGCACAGCGTCAGGGCCGCGTCGCAGTGCTCCTCCTCCACGCGCTCCTCGGCCTCCACGCCGTCCGGGGCGCGGGTGCGGCGGCCCAGGAAGTCCAACTGGGGCCAGCGCAGCACGTAGACCATCTCCAGGCCCGCCGCTTCGCCCTCCAGCTTCTGCACCAGCTCCACCGCCTGCGGCGCCAGCGGGTGCGTGGCGCGGCGCACCGTCGCGTGGCTCAGGAGCAGCGGCGTGCGGAAGCCCTCCGGCATGAAGGGGTGGAACGTCTCCGACAGGAAGCCCGCGAGCTTCGCCGGCGGCAGCTCCGAGGTGAAGGTGCTGAAGCGCTTCTCCCCGTCGAGCTGCTGGAAGAAGTGCGTGCCGTCCCAGGCGAAGGTGCGCGAGGCGGGCGGGCCCAGCGAGCCGCGCAGGCGCTGGGGGGCGCGGTATTCGAAGGTGAACGTCACCGGCTCCAGCCCCGCGTCCTGCACGGTGCCGGCGATGCGGTAGCTCTTCAGCTTCGCCTCGCGCGCGGCGAGCCCGGCTTTGACATCGGGCAGCGGCGCGGCCGCGTCATCGCCGCTCTTCTTGGAGCAGCCGGTGAGGGCCGTCAGGGCGCACAGCAGGAGGAAACGCTTGCTCATGGGGAGGCACAAAAGCAAGAAGGCCCACCTGTCGCCAGGGGGCCTTCCGCGTGAACCGCGCGGCTTGCGCGGCTTGGACTACTTGACCGCCACGCCCACGGCGCTGGAGCTGGTCACGCCGATGATGGTGCCCGTCAGCGCGTAGATGCCGTGACGCGCGGTGGTGCCCGCGGTCAGCAGCTCCACCTTGGAGGCGCCCATGGCCTTGGCCTCGGCGATGAGGAGCTTGTTGATGACGGTGTCGAGGTCGCTCTGGACGATGTCGACGATGTGGAAGATGGCGGTCAGGCCCAGCGCGTTGGCCTGAACAACGGCGACGGCCTCACCGTTGGAGGCGATCTCCGTACCGGAGACAACGGCGCTCTCAACGCTGGTGCAGGCAACCATGCTGCTGGCGGCAACGGCGGACAGGACGAGCTTCTTCATGGTCTTTCCCCTCTTGAATGGACGCTTGTGTGGTGGCCGGACGCCTTGGAGAGCAACCGGCCGTTGTCTTGAAACCTTCAAGCGGGCGGGGTCGTAGCAGATGTCGACTCCATGTCAAGGTCCGTCCGAGACACTCGGTGTCAGCCAGTGCGGGCAGCGGCGCGTTGCAATGCACATCTCCCCTTGCTAGCCAACCTCGAGGCTCCCTTCATGGACACCGTCACCGCTGCCCGCCCCGCGCCGCGTTACTGGGTGCACCTGTTGCTCCTGGTGCTGACGGTGGGGACCACCTTCACCTCGTACCTGCTCTACTTCCACTTCCAGCGGCCCTACTCACTGGGGGAGGTGTCCTCCGAGGCGGCCTTCCGCGCGCTGGCCTTCAGCCTGTCGCTGCTGGCCATCCTGGGCACCCACGAGATGGGGCACTATTTGTTGGCGCGCTGGCACCGGGTTGAAACATCCCTGCCTTATTTCATCCCGCTGCCGGTGCTCGGCGTGGGCACGCTGGGCGCCGTCATCCGGATTCGCGACCGCATCCCCAACCGCAACGCCCTGGTGGACATCGGCGCGGCGGGGCCGCTGGCGGGGCTGGTGGTGGCGCTGCCCATCCTCTTCTGGGGGCTGGCCCACTCCACCGTGGTGGACGCGCCGGACATCCCGGCCACCCCCTTTCCGGGAGACGGCTCGCTGTGGGTCATCATCCAGGACGTCTTCTCCTGGGTGATGGACCGCGTCACCAACGCGCCGCCCGCGCCGGAGCAGCCCTTCAACGGCGTGCAGACGCTCTTCGGCGACAGCCTGCTGATGCAGGGCCTGACGCGCCTGGCCCTGGGGCCGCTTCCGGAGGGCAAGGACGTGCTGGTGCACCCGGTGGTCATCGCCGGCTGGTTCGGGCTGCTCGTCACGTTGCTGAACCTGATGCCGGTGGGGCAGCTCGACGGCGGGCACCTGGCCTATGCGATGTGGGGCCGCCGGGCGCACTGGGTGGGACGCGCGGTGGCGTTGGTCTTGTTGGTGCTCACCCTTTTCGTCACCGCGTCCTGGGGCTTATGGCTGCTGGTGACGAGCAAGCTGGTAGGCTTTGGCCATCCAGAGGTGGTGGAACCCCAGGCTCCGCTCAGCCCACTGCGGAAGTGGATCTGCGCGCTGTGCCTGCTGGCACTCATCGGCTGCGCCATGCCCATTCCCCTGCGTCAGGTGATGACATGAAGTTCCTGTGCGACGCGTGTGAGCGGCTCGTTCCGCTGGAGACCTTCCGGACCGAATCCGGTGGGCTCGTGGTGACGTGTGGCCGCTGCGGCGTGGACAGCCGCGTGAGCCCGTCGGGTGCCGCCGCGCCGCCCTTCGAGTCCCTGGGCGCACCGCCGCCCACTCCCGCGCCCATGCCGCTGCCCGGGGATTCGGGCGTGTCTCGCCCGTGCGGGCGCGCCGCCTTGCGGCGTGGTGCGTCCGCGGCCCAGG
>JBKGHI010000463.1:0-3660 GCA_046520405.1 Myxococcus sp. 1LA | reverse complement strand
CGTCCCGGGGACGCTGGCGCAGCATGGCCGCGAGGTCCACGCGGGCGCAGGCCGCGCCTCGAGGCCAGGCGGTGGCGAAGAGCCCCTCCGCCGCGGCGAGCGGACCCGCGTCCACGAAGCGGCCGAAAGTCCCGAGCACGCTGGTGATGGTGGGATCCGCGTCGCACGACGCGTTCACCAGCAGGTCCACGCCCGCGCTGTCCGTCCACGCGAGAATCTCCTCGGGCAGGGAAGGCGAGCGCCGGTCGAAGACGCGGACGCCGTCGGGCACCTGCTGCGTACCGGTGTCCAGGACGATGGCCGTCCGGGCCCCCGCGGCGCGGCCGAGCTCGACGAGCGCGGTTCCCACACCACCGGCATCCCCGATGACGAGGAGCCGCTCGGAGGGCTGGAGGTGGCCATGCGCGTGGAGCGCGTACTCCGCGCCGATGAACGGCAGCAGCCGCCCCTGCGAGGTGCCGGCGCTGACGAAGTCCCTGTCCAGCCGCAGCACCGCGTGTGTCCCCACCACGGGCGCCTCTTGCGCGACCAGCGCCTGCACCGCCTGACCCGGCGTGAAGCCGGGGGTGGACTCGCCCACCGCGATGACGACGCCGCCTACTTCCAGCGGCCAGTGCGTGTCGGACGCGCGCCGGCCCTGCGTCGCCGCCGCGCGGGTCAGCGTCACGTGGGTCACCTGGATTTCAAGCTCCCCGCGCGCGGGCTGCTTGCGCGTGGCGCGCCTGGGGCGGCGTTCGGCGCCGTCGAGCGCAATCTCGAACACCTGCTCCGCGCCCGCCGGCGCGGGCGTGCCCTTCGTCTGGGCCTCCCACTCCGGCAGCGGCTTCGCGGTGAGGCGCCGGACGAACCGGCGGGTGTCGCGCAGCGCGACCTCCTCCTCCCGCGTATCCGCCAGGAGCTCGTGCGCCAGCCGCTCGACCAGCGCCTGCTGCGACGCCGAGGCGTCCCGGGGCAGGTCGATGGAGCGGGTCCGCAGGTGCGGGAACTCCGCGGGGACGACGCGAGCGAAGCCAATCAACGACGCGGCGGACAGCGCGTCCAGGGAATCCCCTGGGACGGCCCGCTGCGCGTCTCGCGTGACGATGCGCAGCGACGCGCCGTCACCCGGGGCCAGCGCCAGCACCACGTCGAGCAGCGACTGGACGTCATCCGACGCGTTGCCCGCGTGAGTGTCCAGACCATACAGGTAAGCGACGTGCTGGATGCGGACGCGGCCCACGGCCTCCACGACGGCGCGGACATCCGCTGCGTTCCCGGGACGAATCTGGAACCGGTGGTCCGACTCGCGGACGAACGCCTCGCCCCGCGTCACCATGACGACGTCCTGGACGCCGCCGCGCTCGAAGACGGGCGAGAGCCCGGCGCCGATGCCACCCTGGTCGGCGAACACCAGCCACGTCCCGCTGCTCTTCGCGGGCATCTCCTCGGCGGTGGCCTCGAAGGCATGTGTGTAGGTCCAGTCGTAGAACGCCGGCCTGGGGGCAGACTCCTCGCGGTTCGCGAGCGCGGCGCACTCGACGCCCGTCAGCCGCGCGGACACCCGGCCCTCGCCGTCCACCAGCGTGATGTCGCACTCGAGCGTGTTGGCCGTGCGCGTGCGGATGCGGGCATGGCACCACAGCGGTGCGTTCGGCGCGGGAGGCTGGGAGAGCTGGACACTCCGGCAACCCATGGGCAGGTAGAGCCGCGCGTCGTCCTCGGGGAGCCAGGACACCATCGCCTGGAGGCACGGGTCCAGCCACACCGGGTCCAACTGCATGTGCGGATCCGCGGTGATGCGCTCCACTTCCGATTCCGGCAGGACGATTTCGGCCAGCAGCTCCGTGTCATTCCGGCGCAGCGAGCGGATGCCGCGCAGGCGCGGCCCGTACTCGAGGCCCCGCGAGGCCAGCATCTGGTACAGCGCCTCGGTGTCGAGCGGCGCCTCCGCGTGGATGCCGAGCTCGCTCACCCGGACGTGCGTCGCCGCTGGCGCCTGGACGTCGCGGCGGATGCGCGCGGTGGCGTGCCGGGTCCACGACGTGCGGTTGTCGCGCGGACGGCTGTAGATGGTCACCGTCTGGGCCGCCTCGTCATAGGTGTCCGGACGACGGGCTCGTCATGCCCCATGACGACGAGCGCGTTCTCGAAGCGCACCTCTTCCAGCGCGTGAGGCTCGGCGAGCCCCATGGCGCGGCGCACGGCCAGCGCCAGCTCGACGTAGGTGGCGCCGGGGACGACCAGCGAGCCCCGGACGCGGTGGTCCTGGAGGCACGGCAGGAAGCGCGCGTTCAGCCCGCGCTCCCAGGCGGGGAGGGGCGCGGGGATGCGAGGCCCGAGCAGGGAGTGCTCATCCGAGCCGCGGCGGTCCGTGAGGGCCTCCTCGGACTCATGCCAGTGCTTCTCGCGCTGCCAGGGGTAGGTGGGCAGCGGCGTGTAGCGCGAGCCCCGCGGATAGAGGCTGCTCCACTTGACGGGGATGCCCGCGACGTAGAGCTCGGCCAGGGCCTTGGTGAAGGTCTTCTGCTCGGGCTCCTGCCGCCGCAGGGAGGTGAGGACGCGGCCCTCGACGCGGGCCTCCGCGCAGCACTCCTTGATGGACGCCAGCAGCACGGGGTGGGGCCCAGCTCGATGAAGAGCCGGTAGCCGTCCTTCAGCATCTGCCCCGCGGCCTTCGCGAAGAGCGTGGGCTCGCGGATGTTGTCGCACCAGTATTCCGCGTCGTACGAGACGCCTTCCACGCGGCCACCCGTGACGGTGGAGTACGTGGGCAGGTGCCCGGCGGAAGGCTGGAGCGAGGCCAGGCAGCGGCGCAGCTCCGGCTTGAGGCCCTCCATGGCGGGGCTGTGGTAGGGCACCTCGACCTTCAGGATGCGCTGGAAGACGCCGCGCGCCTCCAGCTCCGCGGCAATCTCCTCGATGGCCTTCGCGTCACCCGACAGCGTCACCCCGTTGGGGCCGTTGATGGCGGCGATGGACACCAGCGCCTCGCGCCCCCGGATGGCGGCGCGCGCGCCTTCCTCGGAGAGCCCCACGGCCGCCATCTTCCCCAGGCCCGCGGCCTTCGCCTGGATGCGGCTGCGCTCGTAGATGACGAGCATGGCCTGCTCCAGCGTGAAGCGGCCGGCGGCATACGCCGACGCGACCTCGCCCGCGCTGTGGCCAATCACCGCCGCCGGCTCGATGCCCGCGCGGCGCCACATCTCCAGCAGGCCCATCTGGAGGAACGTGTTCGCCGGCTGCGCGATGTCCGCCCGGGCCATGTTGGAGGACTTCTCGTCCGCGAGCATCTGCTCCAGCAGCGACCAGCCCGACAGCCGTTGGAAGATGGCGTCGCAGCGCTCCAGGGTGGCGCGGAACAGCGCGTCCTGGGCGTACAGCTCCCGGCCCATGGCCCACCACTGGGGACCCATGCCGGTGAACACGAAGACGGGCCGGGCATCCGCGGCCTGGAGCGTCCGGCCGGAGGCCCCCAGCTCGGCGGGGTTGCCCGACGCGAAGGACGACAGCCGCGTGGCCAGGTCCGCCACGTCATCCGTCGCCAGCAGCGCCAGCCGGTGCTCGTGGTGCGCGCGGCGCGTGGCCGCGGAGAAGCAGAGGTCCGACAGCGGGGCCGGTGACGGTCCAGCGAGCACTCCGCGTAGGACGTGGGCGAGCGCGCGCAGGCCTCGGGCTCCGCGC
>JBKGHI010000462.1:0-3661 GCA_046520405.1 Myxococcus sp. 1LA | reverse complement strand
CGCGAGCCCGGAGCGCGCCTCCGGAGGCCGCGTCGTCGGACCTGCGTGGCGCGCTGGGCTTCGTGGAGGAAGCGCTGTGGCGGCTCACCGCGGCGCCCGTGGCCGTGGAGGCCGTGGGGGCGGAGGGCGTGAGCCCGCCTGTTTGCGCCGGGGCTGCTTGACGCCCCGGAAACGGCTGTGCTTCAAGCGGCGCTTCCATGCCCGAAGCGCACGTCACCTCCGTCTCCGTCGCCTCGTGTGAGTGCCGTTCATGACGCCCGCCCTGCCCGAGCGGACGCGGCGCATGCGGGGCTCGGCCGCCGCCTTCGCCACGGCGAACGCGGGGGCCGCTGGGGGCCGCCGGGGTGGGGCTGCTGGCCTTCCTGGCCATCTACGGGCCCGCGGCGCTGGACCCCACCCGCCTGGGCTGGCTCATCCGTGACGACTTCAGCCAGCACCTGCTGGGCTGGCTGTTCTTCCGCAACGAGCCCCTTCGCTTCCCGCTGGGTTCCATCGACGGGTACCTGCATCCGCTCGGGACGACGCTCGGCTACATGGACGCCATCCCCTGGGTGGCGCTGCTGCTGCGCCCGTTCTCCAGCCTGCTGCCCGCGGACTTCCAGTACATCGGCCCGTGGATGTGCGCGTGCCTGATGCTCCAGGGCGCCTCGGCGGCCTGGGTGGCGCGGCGGATGGGCGCCACGGTGCCGCAGCAGTGGCTGGTGGGGGCGCTGCTCGTGCTGTCGCCCACGTTGCTGGCGCGCATGAGCATGGCGCACGAGGCGCTGTGCGCGCATTGGACTCTCATCCTGCTGGTGGGGCTGCACCTGATTCCGCAGCGGGACGCGCGTGACGCGAAGCAGGCGCTGGGCATCGCGCTGGCGCTGTGCGTGTTCGCCGCGGGCGTGCACCCGGTGATTGCCGCCATGGTGTTGCCGCTCGCGCTGTCGCTGTGCGCGCGGACCGCGCTGGAGGGGAAGCTGCCGTGGCGCTGGCCCGTGCTGGGGGTCGTGGTGAACGTGGGCAGCGTGCTCGTGCTGTTCTACATGCTGGGCTATCTGGGCACGGTCCGCACCCTGGGCGCCGGCGCCTTCGGCGGGTTCTCCGCGGACATGGCCGCGTTCGTCAATCCGCAGGGCTACCGGGAGTCGTGGTCGCGCTTCCTGAACGGGCTGCCGAGGCAGGGCGCCCAGTACGAAGGCTTCGGCTATCTGGGGCTGGGCGTGCTCTTCGCGCTCTGGGCCGCGCTCGTGCTGGTGGTCCGGGACGCGCCGCTCGTCGCGCGGCAGTGGCGCCGGTGGGCGCCCGTGGGGCTGGCGTCGATGGCCCTGTTCGTCTTCGCGCTGTCCTCGCGCATCACCCTGCTGGGGGAGCTCGTCGCGGACCTGACGTCCCTCTACGCGCCGGTGATGCGGTGGGTGGAGCCCTTCCGTTCCTCCGGCCGCTTCGTGTGGCCGCTGTACTACCTGCTGGCGCTGGGGTCCGCGCTCGCGCTCCTGCGCCTGCCAAGGCCCTCGGTGGCGCCGTCGCTGCTGGCGCTGGCGTTGGTGCTGCAAGCCTTTGACGTGAATCTGGGGCGGGGCCATCAGGCGAAGGAAGGGCCGGCCTGGAACACGCAGCCCTCCGACGTGCTCCGCGAGTTCGCGGCGGGGCGCAAGCACCTGGTGCTCTATCCGCCGCAGATGCATGACGGCGCCGGACGGGGCTGCCGGGCCGGGCCCATGGACTTCCACCGCTGGGCCTACCGCGCCTACCGGCTGGGGCTCACCTTCAACAGCGGTTACGTCGCGCGCTTGGATGACGCGCGCGCCCAGCCCTACTGCCTGGGCCTGGATGACGACATCCGGGCGGGCAAGCTGGACCCGGAGACCATCTACCTCTCCATTCCGCAGCGGCTCCACGAGTTCCGCGCCATTCGCGGTACGCGCTGTGTACAAGAGGAGCGGCTGTGGATGTGCGTCCTGGAGCGCCCGCCTGCTTCGCCGGTGGAGCGGGCCGCGCCCTGAGTCCGAGGGAGGACAGGGGACACGAGAGGGGGTATGGAAGGACCGTGAGCGCTTCAACTTCTCGCGGCATCCTCTTCGACCTCGACGGCACGCTGGTGGACTCGCTGCCGGACATCATCGACAGCTTCCTCCATGGCTTCGCGCACGTGGGGCTTCCGGTGCCCACGTACGAGCAGGTCCGGGCCCTCATCGGTCACCCGCTGGACTGGATGTACCGCCAGTTCGCGCCGGAGCCGCACGTCGCCGGCCTGTGCGCGGCCTACCGTGAGCACTACCCGCTCAACTTCCACCGGCGCTCGCGGCCCTATCCGGGCGTGGTGGAGGTGCTGCGCACGCTGCGCGAGCGCGGCTACCTGTTGGCGGTGGCCACCACCAAGCGCCCCGACATGGCGCGCAAGTTCGTGGATGCCATGGGGCTGGGCCCGCTGCTCCACCACGTCCAGGGCACGGATGGCTTTCCGCACAAGCCCGCGCCGGACGTCCTCCACCACGCCCTGGCGGCGCTGGGCACCGGCGGGCTGTGGATGGTGGGGGACACCGCGCTGGACCTGCGCGCCGGGCAGGCCGCGGGGCTGCGGACCTACGCCGTCACCTGGGGCACGCACCCGGTGGATGTGCTCGCGAGCGCCTCGCCGGATGAGTTGCAGCCGGATTTGGAACGGCTGCTGACGCACCTGCCGCCCCTGAATTGAGGACGGCCGCGCCGCGTGGCGGAAGCCAGCGCCCGGCCCGCCTGACGACGGCGGGTGCAGGACCTCGGGCGCTGGCCTCGGTGCCCGGGGCGTTCAGTCCGCAGCCATGCCCGGGCACTTGCCCGTGTCCAGGTACTTCGCGTTCCGGTGGATTTCGGAGCTCAGCTTGTCCTGCCGGGCCGGGTCGACGGCGGTGTAGACGATGACGACGCCCTCCGGGGAGTCATGCACGCTGGCGACGGACGGCACCGACGGCGCGCCCGCGGAGCCCGGCTCCTCCTGGCCGCCCATCTCGTCGTAGTCCACGCCCGGCGGCTGGGCCATGCCGCTGCCTCCGGTGCCGTGCTGCTGCTGGAACTGCATCATCCGCCGGCTGCGCTGCTGGAGGTCCGCCACCTTGTCGGATTCAGGGGTGACGATGATGAGCGCCACGCCCTCCGGGATGTCCTCCGCGCGCGCCTGCGCGCCGGACACGTCCATGGGGCAGTCCGTCTTCATCTCCGCCCGCGCGCCGGGCGACACGCCGTCGTCCTGCTGTGGCATCTGCTGCGCGGTGGGCGGCATCCCGCCCTGGGTTGACTTGCCGTGTTTGGAGCAACCGGCCGACAAACACATCACCGCCGAGGCGGCCAGCGCCACCGGGAACCTGAATCTGGACATGCGCCCCCCTTTGCTGAAAGTCCTGCGCGCAGAAGGTGGGGAGCGGTGCGCGGCGCTGGCAACACGCCCTGACGTACCAGGGGGCCCGTCTCCGGGCCGATGCGCGTATCCGCGGCGCGACGGTGTGGCCTGAAGCTCACGTCAGCCGCGCGACATCCTCCGCCGTGTCCACGTCGTCGCCGCGCCCGGCAGCGGGACTGTCACCACGCGCGAGGGCTCGCGCGCAATCACGCCCCGCGCGCTGGGCGGGGCCGAGCGCCTCCAGCTCCGGGAAGACGTCGCGCGCGAAGAGCGCGGCACGCCCCGGGTGTCCTCGTAGGCGGA
>JBKGHI010000461.1:0-3665 GCA_046520405.1 Myxococcus sp. 1LA | reverse complement strand
CTTCGTCGTCGCCGCGCACCAGGCGGCCGCCGAGGCCGAGCACGCGCGGCCCCTGTTCCTCCAGGCCGGGCCCATTCGCGTGGCCCGCGCGGACGCGGACACGCTGGACGCCGTGAAGGACGGCATCTACCGCGTGGTGGACGCGGGCTTCTCCCTGGTGTCCCTGGACCTGTCCCGGCTGGACTCCTACGCGGCGGTGGAGGCCGTGAACGCGCTGGTGGCCCCGGTGACGGAGCGCGAGCTGGCGCTGGAGCTGACGGGGCCGGCCGTCACCAGCGGGCTGGCGGATGCGTACCGGACGCTGCTGGAGGGCCTCAGGCAGTGGAAGGTGCCGGTGGACTTCATCCGCGTGTCGGAGTCCGCGCTTGGCGAGGGTGAGCCGGATGTGCGGCTGCTGCGGACCCTGGTGGAGCTGGCCACGGAGTACGACGCGGTGCTGTCGGTGGGCGAGGCGGGCTCGGCGCTGACGGGCGGGCTCCCCACGTATGTGGCGGCGGGCGTGCGCAAGGTGGACTGCGTGGGCGGCTTCGAGCGGCTCGCGCTGGGCGCCTGGCCCCTGGAGGTCCGCGCCAGCGTGGAGGAGAAGGCCGCGGCCGCGGGGCTGCCCGCGGGACAACTCCTGAGCGTGCTGGAGGAGCAACTGCCGCCGCTGGACGACGCCGCGCGGGAGAAGCTGGAGGCCCTGTCCTTCATGGAGGCCACGGACGTCCTCGGGGCGCTGGGGGCCACGCGCACGGGACAGGCGTCGCTGCGCTTCCTGGCGGAGAAGCGGGGCGACTGAGGCCGGAGCGGTGTAGAAGGGCCCCCATGCGAATCGTCGCTGGCACCGCCAAGGGCCGCGCCCTGGCCGGCCCCAAGTCCTCGTCCCGGCACATCCGTCCCACGGCCGACCGCGTCCGGGAGACGCTCTTCAACGTGCTGGGCCAGTTCCTGGACGGCCAGCGGGTGCTGGACCTCTACGCCGGCACCGGCGCGCTGGGCCTGGAGGCCGTGTCGCGCGGCGCGGGGCACGCGGTGCTGGTGGACCAGGACCGGGAGGCGCTCACCCTCTGCCGGGAGAACGCCCAGGCCGTGGGGCTCGCCGGGCAGGTGGAGGTGTTGTCCTCACCGGTGTCCCGGGCGCTGGAGACGCTGAAGCGGCGGGGCGACCGCTTCGAGCTCATCTTCGCCGACCCGCCCTACGCTGCGCGCGTGGTGGAGACGGTGCTGGACGGCATCGTCGCCGCCGGGCTGCTGTCGGCCTCCGGCATGGTGGTGGTGGAGCACGACAAGCGCGAGGCGGCGCCGGACACACATGCCGGGCTTACCCGGGAAGACCAGCGCCGCTTCGGCGACACGCTGGTGAGCTTCTATCGGGCGGCGTGAGCAGTCCTTGACCGGCTCCCGGGGGCATCCGAGACTTCCGGGCACATGCCGGTCGCCATCTATCCTGGTTCTTTTGATCCGCTCACCAACGGGCACCTGAGCCTCATTCAGCGCAGCCTGAAGATGTTCGATCGGCTCATCGTGGCCATCGCGGTGAATCCGAAGAAGACACCGCTCTTCTCCGAGGACGAGCGGCGCGCGTTGATTCGCGAAGCCGTCCAGGATGAGCGTGTGGAGGTGGACGCCTTCCACGGCCTGCTGGTGGACTACGTGCGGCGCCGCAACGCGGGCGTCATCGTCCGGGGGCTGCGGGCGGTGTCGGACTTCGAATACGAGTTCCAGCTCGCGAACATGAACCGGAAGCTCGCGCCCGACGTGGAGACCGTCTTCATGATGACGGGGGAGGACTACTTCTACATCTCCTCCAACCTCGTCCGGGAGGTGGCCTCCTTCGGCGGGGATGTCACCGGGCTGGTGCCTCCCAATGTTCACGAAGGTTTGAAGGCGAAGTTCGCTGGCAAGAAGTAGGGGCGGCAGGCCCCTTGTCCCCCGTGGCGCTCCGCGTTAGGCAGGGGACATGAAACTTGCTCGCCGGCTCCAGGCCATCAAGCCGTCCCCGACGCTCGCTCTCAACTCGCGCGCCAAGGCGCTCGCCGCCAAGGGTGTGGATGTGGTGGTCCTGGCCGCGGGAGAGCCGGACTTCGACACGCCGGAGTACGTGAAGCAGGCCGCGGTGGACGCGCTCCGCGCGGGCTTCACCAAGTACACCGCCACCAACGGCATCCCCGAGCTGCGCGAGGCCATCTGCGCCAAGCTGGAGAAGGACAACGGCCTGCGCTACACGCCGGACCAGGTGCTGGTCACCTCCGGTGGCAAGCAGGCCCTCTACAACTTCTGTCAGGCGGCGCTGGAGGAGGGGGACGAGGTCCTCATCTTCGCGCCCTTCTGGGTGAGCTACCCGGACATGGTGCGGCTGGCGGGCGCCACGCCCGTCATCGTCCCCACGCGCGAGGAGGACGGCTTCGCGCCGGACCCGGACGCCATCCGCCGCGCGCTCACGCCGCGCACGCGCGCCGTCATCATCAACAGCCCGGGCAATCCCACTGGCGCTGTCTACTCGCGCCAGGCGCTGGAGCGCATCGCCGAGGTGCTGCGTCCCCACGACTGCCTCATCGTCACCGACGACATCTACGAGAAGCTGCTCTACACCGATGAGCGCCTGGGCATCAGCGACGTGGCGCCGGACCTGGTGCCGCGGCTGGTCGTCGTCAACGGCATGAGCAAGGCGTACTCCATGACGGGCTGGCGCATGGGCTACATCGCCGGGCCCAAGCCGCTGGTGGCCGCCATGCAGATGGTGCAGGACCAGTCCACGTCCAACGCCTCGTCCATTGGCCAGAAGGCCGCGCTGGCGGCGCTCCACGGGCCGCCGGACACCATCACCTCCATGGTGAAGGAGTACCGCGAGCGCCGTGACTTCTTCGTCGCCGGGCTGAACGCGCTGGACGGCGTGCGCTGCCGGATGCCGGAGGGCGCCTTCTACGCCTTCGCCGACGTGCGCGGGCTGCTGGGCCGCTCCTACAAGGGAAAGCCGGTGACGTCCGCGATGCAGCTGTCGGAGATCCTCCTCGACGACTTCCGCGTCGCCGCCGTGCCCGGTGAGCCCTTCGGCGCGGAGGGCTACGTGCGCATGAGCTTCGTCACCTCGCGCGAGGTGCTGCAGAAGGGCCTGACCCGCCTGGGTGAGCTGGTCAAGGCCCTGGGCTGACCGTCAGTCCGTGTAGGCGAACGCGCGGAACTCCTCGCGGTACTGGCGGTAGACGAGGACGGCGGGGCGGCCGGAGAGGTTGGCCACGGCCGTCCACACCTCCTTGGGGTTGCGCAAATCCAGCCCCAGCCGCGCGGGCGCCTTGCCGTACTTCTTCTCCATGGCCTCCAGCGGCATCACCTCGATGTCGTAGAGGGTGATGAGGTCCGTGCGCTTCAGCCGGAGCTGCTTCACCCACGCCGACACCAGCTCCTCCGGCGTCGTGTAGCGCTCGGCCTCCAGGCTGAACGGGTAGAGCAGCTCGTTCGAGGCGGTGCGCACATCCCCCGTCAGCAGGCACTGGAAGAGGAAGCGGGCGTCCGCCTGGATGTTCTGCCGCGTCTGCTCCTCGGGCGACAGGGGCGGCGCGTCCGGAACGGGCTCGCGCTTCAAATCCAGGATTCCGGGAGGCAGGTTGGGCGGTGCTGCCGGCACCGATGCGCGAGCCGCTTCAGCGGCGGCTTCCGGGCTCAGCTGCGCGGGCGCCCCGGCC
>JBKGHI010000460.1:0-3688 GCA_046520405.1 Myxococcus sp. 1LA | reverse complement strand
CGTCTCACGACTCGGTTGCGCTGGTCACGACGGGGGACGGCGAGAACTTACACAGCGCCATGGGGCGCTCCACCTGCCACCGCAGGCGCGTGCGGCTCCCCACCGAGTCGCGCAGGGCCACCCTGTCCAGGCCCTCCTGGTGGAAGAGACGGCGGACGGTGGACGCGGAGACGACGCCCTCCTGCATGCGCCCGTCGGCCACCAGCGTGCGCAGGATGAGGGCGACGGACGCCGAAGGGTGCTCTCGACGGATGTCGCAGAGCAATTCGCGCAGCGGCCCCGGCACCTCCCGCGCCCGGCCCTTGTCGCGCCGGGGCTGGGGCGTCAGTCCCGCCAGTCCTCGCCTGCGAAAGGCGTAGTACCACCGCTCCCGCGTCGGCACCGAGAAGCTGCGCGTCGCGTCCGCCCCAGGGGGCCGGAAGCGCTGGGTGGCCAGTTGCGAAAGCGCCGCCGCCAGTTGGCCGCGGTCGAGCTCGGCGTGAGTCAGGGCGCCGATGACACCGTGGCGAAAGACGGCCACGGCCTCGGCGTGAGAGACGGCAGACAACTCCTCCAGGCAGCCCGCCGCGAGGAAAGAGAGGGCGGGCCTGGGCCGGGAAGGTGCCGGGGCCCCAGGAGGGTGCGCAGCGGGGCTGTCGGGTGGGACGGGAAAGCGGGGATGCCGCGCACTCGGAGGAGTGGGCAGCCCATCATCCTGAGTGCGCGGCCCCCAAGGGCGCCAGGACGTGCAGCGGTGGAGGACTGGGGCCTACCGCCTCGGGTGCTCGCGCCGCGAGGGCAGCCGCCGCCCGCGCGGCGATGCGCCGGGGCCCCAGTCCTCCGGGCATGCGGGCAGCGCACGGAAGAGCCCTCCTCGCGGCAGCGCCCGTACCCACGCTGCGAGCGCGCACCAGCGTCCCACGCTGCCAGGGCCCACCACGCGCCAGGGCTTACCTGCGCACGCACCCCGCCCACCGGGCGCGCGAGAAGCCCGAAGAGCGCGAGCGCCAGGCCAATGGCCGTGGCCGCGTACAGCCGCCGCGTCAGCACCTCCCGAGGGCAGACGGTGCACGTCGCCCCGCACTCGGTGCAGCGGAAGCGGCGCACGGCCACCATCCGCACCTGCGCGGCGTCTCCCCATTCCAGCGTCCCGAGCACCTGCCGCTGACGCAGCCCGTGCCCATGCAGCCCCAGCGCACCCCCGACGGGCCTGCTGGCCGCCCCGCACTCCGGGCAGCGGGCCGGACGCACCGCTTCCACCGAGGGCACTTCCTCGGCCCAGGACTTGACTCCTCTCTGACTTCGGATGACTCCTCGGGTGCTCCGCGAAACTCTCCACACAGTCTTCTCGCGGGGCATTGGTGGGTAGGGGTGTCGCCACACCCCTCCCACCGCCTACTCGCCGCCGGCTCGCTCCAGCCGCGGTAGCAGCTCCACGCTGCGCCCCGCCCTCTCCAAGGCGCGCCAGCGGACCTCAACGACGGTGACTCGCAAGAATCCGGCTCGCTGATGGGCAATTCGTCTGCTCGCGACCGCTCCCCATCAACGAGTCGGTCCAAAATCCGGCCGGTCTCCCTCAACCACCGTGCTCAGCAACACCTGCCAGCGCGAGCGGGGGCCGGAGAAGCGAGGGACCGGGGAGATCGGCGTGCGGGTGATTGGCTGATTTCAGGCGGGGCGCTGGCCGCCCCCCGCGCAACGCCCTATAACCGCACCTGCGTGCGTCTCTTGCCACTCAGCCACGCGCACTGCCGCCAAAGAGGCGCAGCACAGGTTCGAAGTCAATTTCACACCTTGTCTTCGCCCAGCATGGGGCTGGTGACTCAACACCAGCGTCCCGCTGGAGCGCGAAACCTCGGAGTTGACTGTTTTCAACAGTCTCCACGCCAACCCATTAACGCGGTAGGCAGCACGAGACTGCCTACCGCGGGCCGCGACACTATCGCCAAGACGGCGGGTTACGGCGTGACGAGGTTGCAATAGAACTGCTTGCTGCGTACGACGTTTCGGCCCAATGCGTCGGTGAAGCTAAGCTGGACGGTACTGGTGTTGTTCGGCGTGCAGGTTCCTGAGGTGTAATCGGGGTTGTTCACGTGGCTCGGGGCAATGTTCGCACGCGTTATGCCCGTCCACGTTGCAGAGAAGGGACCAATGCCGCCGTCAGGACTCGCATAGCACACGAAACTGCCTGAAGCGCTTTCACACGCAATGGAGACATCGAAGGTGGCAGCGGCAACGGCCCCGTCGGCGTTGAGCAAACCCGCCCCACAGCCATTGTCCGTGCATGAGGTAGGCGTCGCGGTTTTCTGGAGAATGTTGCGAATCTGCAAAGGCGTCAGCGACGGATTGCGAGAAAGCATCAATCCAATGACACCAGAGACATGCGGCGCGGCCATGGAAGTACCCGCCCAATGCCGATAACAGTGGGCCCCCTGAGATGTCGTCCACGAGGAGACGACGCCATGGGTACCGACACCGCGCGTCTCATTCGGGTCCGTGCAGCCAATGAGTTCCCCGTACCCGCTAAAGGGGTAGACAGTCCCCGAAGCCGTCGCCCCACCAGGAGCAGCGATGGTGATTGCCTTTCCGCGAGCCGAGTAAGGCTCAAGATTCCCATTCTCATCCACGGCAGCAACAGAGATGACGTTCTTGCATCCACTCCACATAAATGCGGAGAAGGCCGTAGTATTAAGCGCGCCTGACTGCTCCCAGTTGCCGGCCGCAACAACCACGGGTGTTCCCGCAGCATTCGCGTCATTGACAGCAGCTTGGAGGTCGGCCGGACAGGGGCCTGCGACGTTGCCCATGCTGATGTTGATGGCGGAGGCCCTGAAAGGAGCCTGGACATAGCTGAAAAGCCCATTGTCCACCAAGTAGCCCGCCGAGTAGCGAATTCCACGGGCGAGGATTGTGGAGAGAGGCTCATACGCTCCCGGAGAGCCAGCGCCCCAACTGCCCCCCTCCTGAGCGACGCGGATAGGTAACAAACGGCAATTCCAGCACAAGCCTGCGCCGCCAACGCCGTTATTGGCCGAAGCACCAATCGTCCCCGCGACGTGAATGCCGTGGTGGTACACACCCTCGTCAGTAGGGTCGCTGTCGCCAGCGAAGAAGTCATACCCCTCCGTCCACTTCGCATTCAGGTCGGGGTGCGCCAACCGCCCACTGTCGAGCACAGCGATTGACACGCCGACATCGCCAGTCGTGCGGTTCCACGCGGCTGGTGCGTGGATGGCATTGTAGTGCCAACTCTGGCTGGAGAAAAGTGGGTCGCTGGGGATTAGAGCAGCCTCGCGCTGAGTGAGTGCGTCATGATCGAGCGGCTCCCCGGAACTACCACAAGCGAAGGAGGAACCCGCCAGAACGGCGCTCATCGAGAAAGAGAATATGCGCTGCAATACATGTCGATGCGGCACGTGAAGCCTCCCGGAGCAGATTAGAGCCAATGAGACGGCGTGCACGCGCAGTGTACTGATATGTCCAGACGATTCCAACGGACCATGCCAGAAAATTCCTTAAGCAGTCCCGATGACGTTTCCGGCATCCAACGGTCCCACACACACCAACTGCCTCAACAGGCAGCGACTCCACCCCCTGTGTCGAAAGGACACAGAGAGGTACTGGCTTTTCGCCGTCTGCGCCCATCATCTTCAACGTAAGAGCTCGCCGTGCCCCCTTCCAGCGCGTGCGGACCGGGCCGGAGCGCGCC
>JBKGHI010000045.1:0-44869 GCA_046520405.1 Myxococcus sp. 1LA | reverse complement strand
GCCGCCTCCTCCCGGCGCCGACTGGAGCGGGGGGCCCGGTTCCTCCCGGGATGCTGGGACACTCGGCCGCCGTCTGCAACGGGGACTGCCGGTTGTTCACGGGGCACAGGGGGCGGTGCCGCCGGGCATGGTGGGCACGCCGCCTCCTTCCACGATGGCGGGGGCTCCGGTGCCACCCGGGATGCAGGGGCATCGGCCTCCGTCCGCGACGGGGATTCCGTCGGTGGCCGGGGCTCATGGTGTGGTGCCGCCCGGAATGATGGCCGCGCCGCCTCCTCCGGGGGGGATGGCCCCTGGTGCGCAGTTGCCGCCTGGGATGACCACGCGTCCGCCTTCATCGGCGGGATTGCCTGCGGTGCCCGGGCCGGTTCCTCCTGGCGCGGCGGGCGCGCATGCTTCGCCGGTGGGGCCTCACGCTCCCGTGCCGCCTGGGATGGTGGGGCATCGGCCCCCGTCAGCGACAGGCCTCCCTGCTGTTCCCGGACAACACGGGCCGGTGCCTCCTGGGATGTTGGGCTCGCGCCCGCCTCACGCGCATGGTGGCCCCGTCGCGTCCGGGCCTCACGGCGGTGTGCCGCCGCCTGGAATGGTCGGGCATCGGCCTCCGTCGGCGACCGGGCTGCCTGCTGTCCCCGGACAACACGGTCCGGTTCCACCTGGAACGATGGGGGCGCGTCCTCCGTCGGCGGCGGGTCTTCCTGCTGTGCCAGGGCCTCATGGGCCCGTGCCACCTGGAATGGTGGGACATCGGCCTCCTCCAGCGATGGGCTCGCCCGCTGCGGCGGGACCGCATGGACAGGTTCCCCCCGGGATGGTGGGGCATCGGCCGCCGTCGGCGACGGGCCTGCCCGCTGCGCCTGGACCTCACGGGCCGGTGCCGCCGGGGACTCGGCCCGCCGCCGGGCCGGGGTTGCCTCCGGGGCCCGTGCCTCACGGGTTTGCTCCTCCTGGAGCATTGCCCGCGCAACCGCCCGCTGGTGGCGTGCCTGGGGCCATGCATGGGGCCCCGGCTCCAGGTCTGGCGCAGCGTCCATTGAGCGGGCCTCCCGCCCATTCGTTGCCGACGCCGCCTCCTGGGGCGCCCGCCGCGCATCCACCGGGCGCGCTGTCGCAGCCCCTGGCTCATGGCGGTGTTGGTTCCTCCGCGATGCCCGTGGGGCAGGGGCCTGTGCCGCAGCCGCACCCGCACGGAGCACCGGCGATGCACGTGGAGCGGCCATCGCATCTCTCAGCGGGGATGACGCCTCCTGGGGCGATGCCGCCACCCATGGCATCGGTGATGGCTCCTGCCGTCGTGGGCGCACCCGTTCCTCCACAAGCGAGGCCGGTACCTCCAGGGGAGAACCCTGGCGCGCCGCTGTCGCCGAGCGATGCGAGCGGCGCTCCTCCCGTGTCGGCGTCCCAGGAAGGGCCTTCTGGAGCGCCGAGCTCTGGCATTGCTTCGGTGGGGGCTCAGGGGACTGGCCAGCCCGTCCATGCAGCTCCGGCGCAAGCAGACGCGGGGGCGCCCACGCCTGCATCGGGTGGAATGGAACGTCCGTTCCACGTCGAGCACGCGCCGGTGCCGACCTCCGATGTCTCCGCGCAGGTGGCAGCGACTGACGCTGGAGCCACGGATGCTTCGCGAGTGCACCTGGATGCACTGGCACCTGAGTCGGTTGTCGCCTTGGCTGATGCCGATGTCGTGGCAGGCACGAGCGTTGAGGTCGCGTCGGGCAGCGCCGCCAACGTCCAACCGAGTGACGCTCCTGTCGCGGCTGCGCCCGTCGACACCGTGTCGGGGGTTGCCGAAACAGCAGTGCTGGATGCCGCTGTCGTGGCTCGTTCGGACGCCGAGGCCCAGCCTGTTGATGCCGCCGGTGTGTTGGACGTCGCTGCGGTTGCCGGCGCAAGCGTTGAGGCTCCGTCGGCCAGTTCCCCTGGCTCGGTCATGGACGCCGGTGCGGCCGGTGCGAGTGTCGAAGCCCTGGCAGACGATTCGGTGACCATCGAGCTAGCAGCAACGGTTGTTGCTCGTGCGGTCGCCGATGCCGAGGCTGTTGGTCCCGTCGAGCTGCGAATCGCTACTGTTGGCAGCGCGATTGTTGATGCTGAGGCCGCGGGTTCAATTGCCGCTGAGCCCGCCGCACCCATTGTTGCTGATGCGGTCATTGATGCCGAATCTGTAGGGGCGATTGCCTCCGAGCCGGCCGCAGGTGTTGTTGCTGATGCGGTCGTCGATGCCGAAGTCGCAGATTCGACGGTCGCTGAGCCGACGGCAGGCACTGTTGCGCCAGCGGTCGTCAGTGCCGAGGGCGTAGGGGCGACTGCCGCTGAGCCGATGGCAGGCGCTGTTGCGCCAGCGGCCGTCGATGCCGAGGGCGCAGTGTCGAGCGCGCTCGAGTTGGCCGCAGGCACTGTTGCGCATGCGGTCGTCAATTCCGAGAGCGTAGGTTCGACTGCCGCTGCGCCGACGGCAGGCGCTGCTGCGCAAGCAGTTGTCGCAGGTTCGATTGCCGCCGAACCGGAACCCGCCAGCGCTGGCGGCGTGGGCATTGATGCCAAGACGGCTGCGAATACCACCGAGACGGACGTCCCCGCTGAGGGGAGCGCAGGCGGCGATTCCTCAGCACTCGGTGCAGCGGCTCCCGAGCCGGAAGGCGCCGTTGAGTCCATTGCAGTCGCCGCAGTCGCGGCGGCAGCTGCGGCTGTCTCCGCGCCTGAAGCCGCAGGCGATGCCAGTGTCGGCGGCGAAGTCGCGGCAGAAAGTGCCGCTGTCACCGCGCCTGATGCCGTCGTTGAGGCAAGTGTCAGCGTCGAAGTCGCGGCAGCAAGTGCGGCGGTCTCCGAGGTGGCGGGCATCGTTGATGCCAGTGTCGGCGCTGAAATCGTGGCAGGAGGCACAGTAAGCGCTGCGCCCGAAGTCGCTCCCGGTGCCACTACAGGCGGCACGCTTGCCGTTCCGGATGCCGTCATCGCCACGCCGGAAGCCCCCACAGCCCCCCAGGCAGGCATCGAAGTTCCGACGTCCGGTGCAATTGCCGCTGTTGTCGCTGTTGATGACGGGGTGCGCCGCGACGTCTCGGCGGCAGGTGTTGTTGCCGCCGGGCTGGATGCCGCTGCTGGCGTCAGCTCAAGTGTTGAAGGTTCCTCGACCCAGCCGGATGCCCCCCGCGCGGCGGATGCGCCCGGGGACGCACAGCCGCCTCATGCCTCGGCCGCAGCGCCGGATGCCGCGTCTGTTCCAAGCGTAAGTGCCGCGGAACCGGCAGCCGATGCCGGCGCCGGTGTGCCGGCCGTAGTCGATACGCGCGAAGTCAGCGACGCCGGTCCAGTTGTCGCGGTGGCGGACGCTCACAGCGCGGCTGCCGAACCCGGCCTGCCCAGCAATGTGTCGACGGCAGCGGGCACAGCGGAGTCCGAGCGTCCAGCCTCCTCGCCTGGACATGTCTCCGAGTCTTCGCCCGCAGACGTTGCTGAACCGGGAGTGGCGGTGCCCGGGCCGCACGAGGCTTCGGTGACCGCGGCCACGGCAGTTGCCGCTGTGCCGCTGTCAGATTCGCCCGTGCCCCCAAGCGACGTGGCGACGATTGACGCGGTCATCGTCGCAGCCGAGGCCTCCAATGCGTCTATGCAGGCCATCGCATCGGGCAGTGTTGCCGCCATTGCCATCGCTGAGCCGGGAACTGACGCGGCGGCTCCCGTGGACTCGGTTGCAACGGCTGTGGCCACGGTGAATGCGGGTGAAGCGTCTACGGAGGCGCGCTCCGATGACACAGCGCTGACCACCACGGACGCAGCGGAATCGCCTGCCGCCGTCGGCCCCACGGCGGCCGAAGTCTCGTCGCCCAGTGAAGCCGAGCCACTCAGTGCCACGGCGCTCGGCCAGTCCGCCGATGCGCTGGAAGGTGGCGCCCCCATCGTCAACGATACCGAGGCGGCGCAGGCACTGGCTGCGAGCGCATACGAGACGGCGCTTCAGCCTCCGACATCGAACTCAGGTCCGCAGGATGGGGATCAGGGGGCGACGCAGGAGCAGTCCACGCCTGCCTTCGACGCGGCTCACGCGCAGGCCGCTGGCATCACGCAGTCCAGCGCCGAGCACGTCTCCGCCGATTCGGTGTCCACGCCGGTCAACGCGGCGCAGCCTTCCCTCGAGCCCCTACCGTCAGGGGCATCGCAAGCCCAGGCAGCCCCAGTCCACGCGGCCGAGACCACGGACGTCCCGTCGTCGGCCGGTCCCGAGACACCAGCCGATGCTCCGCAGCAGGCAGCCCACGTCCCGGGCACAACGGACACGGCGCAGTCCGTCACCGAGCCAGAGACGGAAGCCGCAAGGGCAGGGGACGCGGCCGTGATTGCCCTCCAATCGCCGGACGGTGTCACCGCCCCCAGCGACGTGACGCAGCCGTCCGAAACCGCGGCGCCCACGAGCGACGCGTCCGCGCGAACCGAAGCCGCCGCCAGCCCATCGGCCGATACAACACCGACCGCTGCCGAGGCGCGCCCCGTCGATGCACCTCCCGAAGCCACGGAGGCGGCCGCCACAGCGCCGACGTCGTCCGTCCCGCGAGGAAACAAGGACGAGTGGGCCACGCTCACGTTCACGGAAGTCACCACGCCATTCGGCCTGAAGTTGGCTCCGGACGAAGCCGACCTGGCGGACGAAGTGGCTCCGGAGTCCAGCGAACAGGCGGAGCCACCTTCGACCGACGCGCAATCGGCCGCCCCCACGCCAGAGGCGCCCGCGGCACCGCGCAAGGTGCGGGGCTTCGTCGTCGCCGAGCACGGTGAGTTGCTCACCACGCCCGTGTCCCCCGTCGCGCAGGACGTCACGGAACCGGAAGCGCACGGCAACCTCCCGGCACCCGCCGCCGAGACACCCGAGTTCACCTCGCCGCCCGTCGCGCCCACGCCCCGCGCGCCCATCGAACTGGATGACCTGTCCGGCACATCCGACGAGCCGATGCAGCTCGCCTCGACGTGGGAGTTCGTGGGGTGGCAGGGAGGGAATGACTCGGGCCCCATCGGCCACGTCCCGGAGTCGACCTGGGCGGACCGCGCGGTGGACCTCGAAGGGCCGGTCAGCGCTCCCGCGAGCAACGCCGTGCCGTTGGCCTCGGCATGGGACTTCATCCAGCAGCCGTGGCAGCCCACGGCCTCGGAACCTTCGGAGCTCATCACCTCGCTCCTGGCCGCGGCGGCAGGTGCTTCCACGGAGACGCCTGCGAATGCCCCGTCCGTGACGGCGGAGCAGGTGCTGTCGGCGCTCGACGTCGTGGGCACGCAGGGCACGCTCGGCAGGGTGGTGCTGGCGTACTGCGCGGGCCGCTTCCAGCGCGCCTTCCTCCTGGGTGAAAGCCTGGGCCTCGCGCGGGTGGGCCACGCCTGGGGTCCAGGGAGTGACACCGCCGCGGTCTCCGGCCTCAAGGTGGACCTCGAAGCGCCGTCCCTCCTGCACTCCGCGACGACGTCGCTGGGGGCCAGCGTCTTCGACGCACCGGCGTGTCCCCAGGACGAAGCCATCTTCGCCGCGCTGGGAGGCGAGGGGCCCTCGCACCTGGCCGTCATCGCCATCCGGCACCGAGGCCAGGCCGTGGCGTTCATCGTCGCGGACCATGGCGCGGAGCCCGTGGGTTCGTCGGCCCTGGACGAGCTCAACCTCATCGCCCAGAAGGCCTCCGAGGCCTTCGACCGTCTCCCCACTCGCGGCGCCTGAGCGGCGGGGCCACGCAAAAGGGCTCCGGAGCCTGTTCGCTCCGGAGCCCTCTTCACTTCAATCTCGGCGAGTCGCGCTCAGCTGCAGCCGCTGGTCGCACCGCAGTTGCTGCATTTGTAGCAGGCACCGCTGCGCACCATGATGGCGCCGCAGGTGTGGCACGGCGGCGCGTCCGCCTGGTTCAGCCACGTGGACCGCTTGGAGCCGTTGGCGGCCGGCAACTGCGCCGACGCCGTCTGCGCGGGCAGGGCTTCCCGCTCCGGCTTCACGTCCACCCGGTCCAGCACCGCGTCCACTTCCTCGCTCGGCAGGAACTTCAGCTCCAGCCAGCGGAAGATGTAGTCGGTGATGGACTTGGCGATGGGGATGTCCGGGTTGCCGGTGAAGCCGCTGGGCTCGAAGCGGGTGTGGCTGAGCTTGTCGACCAGCACCTTCAGCGGCACGCCGTATTGGAGCGCCATGGACACGCTGGTGGCGAAGCTGTCCATCAGCCCGCTCACCACCGAGCCTTCCTTCGCCATGACGATGAACAGCTCACCCGGCAGGCCGTCCTCGTACATGCCCACCGTCAGGTAGCCCTCGTGGCCGCCGATGGAGAACTTGTGCGTGATGGAGCGGCGCTCATCCGGCAGCCGCCGGCGGACCGCGCGGGGCTCCGGCTTGACGGCGGGGGCGGGCTCGGGGGCCTTGGCCGCGCGCGTGTCCTTCACCGTGTCCTTGGACGTGTTCAGCGGCTGCGTGCGCTTGCAACCGTCGCGGTACACGGCGATGGCCTTGAGGCCACGCTTCCATGCCTCCAGGTAGGCCTTCTCGATGTCCTCCACCGTCGCGTCCGACGGCATGTTCACCGTCTTGGAGATGGCGCCGGAGAGGAACGGCTGGCAGGCCTCCATCATCTGGATGTGGCCCATCCAGTGGATGCTGCGCTGGCCCTGGGCCGGCTTGAAGGCGCAGTCGAACACCGGCAGGTGCTCGGGCTTCAGGAACGGCGCGCCCTCGATGGTGTCCTGCTTGTCCAGGTAGCTGATGATGTCCTGGGACTGCGTCTGCGGGTAGCCCAGCTTCTCCAGCGCGAGCGGCACCGTCTGGTTGACGATCTTCAGCATGCCGCCGCCCACCAGCTTCTTGTACTTGATGAGCGCGATGTCCGGCTCGATGCCGGTGGTGTCGCAGTCCATCATGAAGCCAATGGTTCCCGTGGGGGCCAGCACCGTCACCTGGCTGTTGCGGAAGCCGTGCTCCTCACCCAGCGCGAGCGCGCGGTCCCACGCGTCCTTCTGCGCGGCGAACAGGCCCTGGCTCACGCCCTCCGGCGCGATGTGGTACGCGGCCTTGCGGTGCTTGCGGATGACGCCCAGCATGGGCTCCGCGTTGTTCGCGTAGCCGGCGAAGGGGCCCTGCTTCTCCGCCAGGCGGGCGCTCATCGCGTAGGCCTCGCCGCACATCAGGGACGTAATCGCCGCCGCGTAGTTGCGGCCCGTGGCCGAGTCATACGGCAGGCCCGACGCCATCAGCAGCGCGCCCAGGTTGGCGTAGCCCAGGCCCAGCGGCCGGTAGTCGTGGCTGTTCTTCTCGATGCGCTCGGTGGGGTAGCGCGAGTTGCCGACGATGATTTCCTGCGCCATCAGCAGGATGTCGACCGCGTGGCGGAAGGCCGTCACGTCGAAGTCGCCGTCGATGGTGCGGAAGTGCATCAGGTTCAGGGACGCCAGGTTGCAGGCCGAGTCGTCCAGGAACATGTACTCCGAGCACGGGTTGGATGCGTTGATGCGCGCCGTGCCCGAGCAGGTGTGCCAGCTGTTCACCGTGGTGTCGAACTGCATGCCCGGGTCGCCGCACAGGTGCGCCGCCTCGGAGATCTCCCGGAACAGCGCGCGCGCCTGGTAGGTGTCCACCGGCTGGCCGTCACGCACCGCGCGCGTCGTCCAGGTGCCGTCGTCCACCACCGCCTTCATGAACGCGTCGGTGACGCGCACCGAGTTGTTCGAGTTCTGGAAGAACACCGACGAGTACGCCTCGCCGTTGAAGGAGGGGTCATACCCGGCCTCGATGAGCGCCCAGGCCTTCTTCTCCTCGCTCGACTTGCAGCGGATGAACTCGAGGATGTCCGGGTGCTCGGCGTTGAGGATGACCATCTTCGCCGCGCGCCGCGTCTTGCCGCCGCTCTTGATGACACCCGCGAAGGCGTCGAAGCCGCGCATGAACGACACCGGACCGGACGCGGTGCCTCCGCCCGCCAGCAGCTCCTTGCTGCCGCGGATGGTGGACAGGTTGCTGCCCGTGCCGCTGCCGTACTTGAAGAGCATGCCCTCCGTGCGCGCCAGCGTGAGGATGGAGTCCATGCTGTCATCCACGCTGTTGATGAAGCACGCCGAACACTGCGGCTGCGTCTCCACGCCCACGTTGAACCACACCGGCGAGTTGAAGGACGCCTTCTGGCGCAGCAGCAGGTGCGTCAGCTCCGCATGGAAGGCCTCGCGGTCCGTGTCGCGCGTGAAGTAGCCGCCTTCCACACCCCAGCGGGTGAGGGTGTCCACCACGCGCGCCACCAGCTTGCGCACGCTCGTCTCACGCTCCGGCGTCCCCGGCGTGCCGCGGAAGTACTTCGACGCCACGACGTTCGTCGCCAGCATCGACCAGGACTTCGGCACTTCGATGTTCTTCTGCTCGAAGACGGCCTTGCCATCCTCTCCGGTGATGCTGGCGCTGCGGTATTCCCACGCCAGCTCATCCGCGGGGTCCACGCCCGGCGTCGTGAAGAAGCGCTCCACCGTCAAGCCCTTCGCCGCCACGCGCGTCTTCCGCCCGGTGCGCCGCTCCTTCCCGTTCACCGTGGACTTCGAGCTCAGCTCTTTATCCATGTCGCCACCCTCCGCGAGTTCACTGTGAGTTTTGATGCAAAATTTTGCGAAACGCTAACATCGCGAGATCCCGATGGATCCGATGGATCAGCCCGAGACAAACCGGGTGTGACATCGGAGCGGATTCGCGACGACAGAGCAGGGGCGCGACCGGCCCCTCGAACGTTTTTGGGAGATGCCCGCCAGACCGCCGGACGAGGCCATGGATAGACCCCTGTAGCACCTCCGTCAAAGAATCTATCGGTACAACAAATGGTAGCCACCAACGTCATACCCACCATGAATTGTGTATAGCTGCGGAGTGGGCACCTTGGACTTGCCTGCTTGCCCTGCTGCTACGGCGTTCAGCGCGGAAGCGCGATCTAGAGGGCTCGGCCCGCCGTGGCAACACATGCTTTGCAGTGCCTGAATCCAGATGGCGAGCCATGTATCGTCACTTCGAGGCAAGCGAGCGTGATCACTGGGAGACGTTTGCTGTGAGTCTGTGCACGACTCGGGTGGGTGCAAGGAGGCTGATCCGCCGGGAGCGGTGGATCAGCCCGGGCGCCGGTCGGCTGGTGAACGAGGCCGTCGATTTCAGCCCGGCCGCGCGTTAGGAGGCGGACATGGCTCCTCCCTTCCAGCGCCACGTCTTCGTCTGCACCAACCGTCGTCCGGACGGCCACCCCAAGGGGTGCTGCGCCACCAAGGGCGCGGAGGAGGTCCGCGCTGCCTTCAAGGCGGAGCTGGACAAGCGCGGCATCAAGGGGAGCATGCGCGCCAACGCGGCGGGGTGCCTGGACACGTGCAGCTTCGGTGTCGCCGTCGTCGTCTACCCGGAAGGCACCTGGTATGGCGGCGTGACGGTGGAGGACGTGAAGGACATCGTCGAGCAGCACCTGGTGGAGGGCCGCCCCGTGGAGCGCTTGCTGATGCCCTTCTCCCGGAAGGCCCCCTCTCAGGGCTGAATCGTGCTTCTCGGTATTAACCCGAAAAAATAGGCGCTCCTCTCTGACGGCGTGAACCCGCAGTCGTGCTGCGCGGACATGTCGTTGGGAAGCCAGGAGCAGGCCTGCTCCAGGGCGCCGGCAGACGTGTGTCCGACGCGGCGAGGAGCACATGCATGCGTCGCAGTTGGTGGGCCTCTGGCCTGATTGCCACCGCGCTGTCCGTGGCTGGCTGTGATTCCGAAGTGCCTTCGTCCCATGCTGGGGACATGACGGCGTTCCAGGAGGCGGCGCTGGCCTCCGAGTGGGCCGTGGGCGTCGCTTACTCCGTGGGAACGCGCGTCACCTACCAGGGACGCCTCTATGAGTGCCGGCAGCCGCACACGTCGCAGGCGGACTGGACGCCCGTGGCGGTGGCCGCGCTGTGGCTGGACCTGGGGCCCGCCGGTGGTGGCGAGCCGGACGCGGGCAGCGGCGGAACGGACGCGGGCACGGGCGGAGACGTCGCGGCGCCCACCGTGGGCCTGAATGCCAGCACCACGCGCATCACCGCCGCGGGACCGCTGAGCCTGTCGGCCACCGCGACGGACAACGTGGGTGTGACGCGGGTGGAGATTCTGGAGAACGGGTCCGTCGTCGCCACCGGCACTCAGTTCAGCCGGGCCTTCACGGGCTGGGAGCAGAACGGCACGTATGTCTACGGAGTGCGCGCGTACGATGCCGCGGGCAACGTGGGGACCACCACGCTCACCGTCGTCGTGGAGATTCCGGGAGGGCCGCCGGGAGGCGGCAAGCGCATCGTCGGCTACTTCACCGCGTGGGGCATCTACGCGCGCAACTACCACGTGGCCAACGTGCAGCCGGCGAAGCTCACGCACATCAACTACGCGTTCTCCAACATCTCCCCGGATGGGCGCTGCATCCTGGGTGACTCGTACGCGGACATCGACAAGGGCGGCGGCTGGCAGGGCGAGTGGGACCCTGGCGCGCTTCGCGGCAACTTCCGCGCCTTCAAGGAGTTGAAGCGGCAGCACCCGCACCTGAAGCTGCTCATCTCCGTGGGCGGCTGGTCCTGGTCCACGCACTTCTCCACCGTCGCGTCGTCGCCCGCCTCGCGCGCGGCCTTCGTGCAGTCCTGCGTGGACCTCTACATCCGGGGCCAGTACCCGGGTGTGACGCCCGCCAACGGCGAGGGCGTGTTCGACGGCATCGACATCGACTGGGAGTACCCCGTGGGCGGTGGCCTGCCGGGCAACAGCAACAGCCCCGCGGACAAGCAGAACTACACGCTGCTGATGCAGGAGTTCCGCAGCCAGCTCAACGCCGTCACGGCGCAGACGGGCAAGCCGTACCTGCTCACCATCGCCACGGGCGCATCGCCGGACCTGCTGGAGAACAAGCAGGAGACGAAGCGGTTGTCCGACGTGCTCGATTGGATCAACGTGATGTCCTACGACTACCACGGTGCTTTCGAGCCCACGACGAACTTCCACTCGGCGCTCAATCGCGTCACGGGTGACCCGGGCGCCTCGGCGGGCTTCTACACGGATGGCTCCGTGGCGAAGATGCTCCAACTCGGTGTTCCGCCCGCGAAGATTGTCGTCGGCGTGCCTTTCTACGGCCGTGGTTGGGGCAACGTGCCCAACGTGAACAACGGCCTGTTCCAGCCCGGTATCCCCATCATGGGCACCTGGGATGACGGCTCGTCCGGGCCGACGGGCGTGTTCGACTTCAAGGACATCAAGAACCGCTTCGAGCGCGCCGGTTCCGGTTACACGAAGTTCTTCCACCCGGAGGCGAAGCAGGCCTACGTCTTCAACCCGTCCACCGGCATCTGGATTGGTTACGACGACGTGCAGAGCATCACGGCCAAGTCGGACTACATCCTGAACAACAACCTGGGCGGGGCGATGTTCTGGGAGTTGAGCGGTGATGACGGGTCGCTGCTCAACGAGTTGGCCCGGAAGCTGCGCTGACGCCGAACCGCTCGACTGACATTGTGAGCGGGTCGTGAAGCCATACGCCGAGGGACTTCTGTTCCTCGGCGTCATGGCGTTAGGGTTTGCCGCATGTCCTTCGCGGCAGCCGTCCTGCTGGTGGCGCTCTCCAGCTCTCCCATGGCCGCCGAGCCGTGGACCGCTGTCATCCGCGTGGCGTCCGACGAGGACAGCGCCTTGCTCGTGCGGGTGCGAGGGCAGAGCAGCGACCTGTCCGTGCGGTTGGAGGTCTCTCCCGGCGCGCCGCTGGCTGGTTTTCCCGAAGGAGCGTGGCTCGCGGCGGAGCGGCTGGCCGGGAGTCATCAGGCCCGCGCGGTGCTCTGGTTCGTGCGCGAGGGCAGCGACGTCCGTGTCCAGGTGGCTGAGTTCAACAGCCGACGTTTGTTTTCCCGGGCCGTGCGGCTGGGCCCGTCGCCGGGCTCGCTGGAATGGTCCACGGGGGCGGAAGCGTTGGCGCTCGCCGCGCGCTCCGCGTTGCGCGCGGTAGAGGCCGGTGAACCGCTGGGGGACGTGGTGGCGGCCGCGCCGCCGCGTCAGCCATCCCTTAGTGCGAGGTTGAAGCCCGGTGATGTCATGGGCTCGAGCCATCACCTTGACGATGTGGTGTCCGGTGATGGTGTCGCGACGAGGACGTCCACGCACCTTGGAGGTGCCGCTCCCGTGCGGGACGGCGTGGCCACGGCTCGCGATGGTTCGAGTCCGCCTTCTGACTTGGAGAACCCAGGGCGCGACGTGTGGCTCGCGGTGGGTGGGCATGCCGCGCTGGATGGATACACGCGCACGGGGCATCAAGGGTTCATGGCGGGCGTGGGATTCCAGTCGGGACGGCTGCGGCTGCGCGCGCAATTGCTGGCCAGCGTGCCAGGCCGGCTTCGTGATGCCCGGACGGAGCTGACGCTGGGGCAACACGCGGCGTCGGTGTGGGCGGGGCTTCCCTTCGCGGTGGCGGAGCGACTGGACGTGGAGGCCGGTCTGGGGGCGGGCGCGGTGGTGTTCACCCGACGGACGCAGGCCCTGGTGGCGGAGGTGGAGGCGGCGCCTCCGGGCTCGATGTGGGCCCTGCTCGTGGGGCCCGAGCTTCGTGCCCGGTGGCGGATGGGGGCGCGTGTCGGCCTGGAGGCGAGCCTTGCCGGTGAGGTCCTCCTGGGCCGCCCCGAGCTTCACTACGCCATTGACGGAAACTTCGTGTCACGCGGTGCGGGTTGGGCCGTCCGGCCACGGCTGGGGTTGGCGATGGTGATTTTTCTGTGAGCGCCGATGACCCGATTGGCCCGGTGCCTCCCTCCATGGCGGCAATGAGGAGCTCGGGCTCACACGCAGCGGACCCACGTCGTGCGGCGGAGGACCCTCGCATCCAGGCTGCCATCCAGGGCGAGCGCGAGGCGACCGGGGCTTTGTTGATGGAGCTGCTCCCCCGGGTTCGCAACCTCGTGCGCTACCTGGTGCGCGGAGATGGGGACGTGGAGGACATCTCGCAGGAGGCGCTCATCGCCCTGGTGCGAGGGCTGCCGTCATACCGCGCCGAAGGCCGCTTCCAGTCCTGGGCGGACCGGGTGGTGGCGCGGACCACGTTCGCGTGGCTGAAGCGCTCCCGAGGCCGGGACGCGCAGCACGCGGATTCACCCGTGGAGCTGGTCGCGGTTCCCTCCGAGGACGCGCTCCCGGACGAGTATGTTCATCGCCGGCACATGGTGACACTCCTGGACCGGCTTTCGAACGAGCAGCGGCATGCACTGGTGTTGCATCACGTGCTGGAGTTGAGCGTGCCGGAGATTTCGACGGAGCTGGGCATTCCCTTCGAGACGGTGCGCAGTCGGCTCCGCTTGGGCCGGACGGCGTTGCGCACGCTGGCGACCGTGGAGGACGACGGAGGGGAGGGGTTGGGATGAGTGACTTCAGGGAAGAGGGGGATGACGCCCTGAATGTGCTGGTCCTGCCGCTCGATGAGGCCGCGGGGCCTGCCCGGCGCATCTCCCGGGAGCGGTCGGCGCAGATGGTCCTGGCCGCGTTGGAGGCAGGCGAGTTGGTGGCGCGGCCCGCGCCCCGGCCGAGTGGCAAGCGTCCTCCCGTGTGGTTGATGACGGGCGCGCTCCTCGTCGCGGGGGCTGCCGCCGCGGCGGTGTGGAGCTTCACTCGCTCGGGGCCGGCCCTGGACACAGCACCGTCGCGGTCGGCGGCAGCGCAACGACGTGACGACCATGGAGCCGGGTCCTCCGCACCGTCGCCAAGGGACACGTTGTCAGCGCACGACGCGGACTCAGGCGCGCACGAGGCCAGCACAGCGGCTCGGGTGGCAGGTGGACCGTCGGGAGCGGAGGCGCTGCCTGCCGCGTTCAACGCGGGAGCACCCGCTTCAGCGCGACCACGCGCGCCAGCGGTCTCCGCGAAGCCGGGTGCTCAGGAAGACCTCCTGCTCAAGGCCAACGGGCTCCGCTCGGAAGGGCGGTGGAAGGAGGCCGAATCGCTCTACCTGCGCGTCATCCGCGCCGAGCCTTCATCGCTCGCGTCCTATGTCGCTCGTGTCGCCTCGGGCTCGCTGCGGCTGGAGCACCTGGGGGACGCGCCTGGGGCCTTGCGGCAGTTCAAGGCCGCCCTTCGCCTCCATCCGCGCGGAGTGCTCGACCAGGAAGCGCAGCACGGTATCGCTGAAGCGCACCGTGTCCTCGGCAACCGGGACGCGGAGCGCGGCGCGCTGGAGGCGTTCCTCTCAGCGCACCCGGATTCACCGCTGGTGCCGTCTGCCCGCGCGCGCGTTCGGGAGCTCACCACGCCATGAACAGGCGATGGACGTTGGCGGTGATGGTGGCGGCCTCGGTGGGCGGCTGTACCCGCGGGGACCTGGTCGCCATCGTCCAGACGCCCGACGCGGGTGATGTGGGCTCCTCGGCGGATGCCGGTGTGCCCGACGCCGGCGGCCCGCCCGACGACTGGGAGGCGTACTGCGCGGGGCGCGGGCCTCCCATCCTCGTGGGGGATGCCGACACCGATTCGCAGGTGTGCAGCGGGCGTCTGGCGGAACGCACCTTCCGTCATGCGCTGTGTACCTGCGAGGGGCTCGCCCTGGGCGCGCCTTGAACGGACGCCTTTCACGGCACCACGGGGACGTACCAGCCCGGAGGCGTGGGGGGCGACGTCGGAGTGAATGGCGCGTTGTCAGCCAATGACGCGGTGTCGGTGGGTGGCTCGTTGAGCGTTGGCGGCGCGGGTGGCGCACAGCTCGGACAAACGTTCCGCGTGGGAGAGACGTTGCACTGTGGGGGGCCGCTCAGTGGCAACCCTGCCTCGGCCACGGTGGTGGGGGATGCTCACGTGCGAGGTGACGTGTTGTTGCCCGCCTTCAGCGTTGGCGGCGTGCTCACCGTTCCAGAGGGCCATGCACTGGGGCCGGTGCAGGCCGCGGAAGTCCGCCGCGAGCCCGTGGAGCCGATGACCCCTTGCGCGTGTGATGCGGCGTCACAGGTGGACGTCTCAGGCCTCATCGCCCGGCATGTGCTCGACAATGACAACGCGGCCATCGGCCTGGACGCGACGGCGCTCGAGGACATCGAAGGCGAACGCGCGCTGGAGCTGCCCTGTGGCCGTTTCCACCTGACGCGCATCACCGGGACCGGCCACGCCGCGATCACGATTCGCGCGCGCACGGCGCTCTTCGTGGAGGACATCGTCGACCTGGGCGACGGACTGACGGTGGATGTCCAGGCGCCTGGCGAGCTGGACCTGTTCCTGGGGGGCTCCGTCGCCGTGGCGGGACCGCTCATGCTGGGCTCCACCGCCGCGCCTTCGCGCGTGCGCGTATACGTCGCGGGGACGAACGTGTTGGCCCTGTCCGCGGGCAGCACCCTCGCGGGCAATCTCTATGCGCCCCGTGCCGCACTCAGCTTGAGTGGTGGCGCGGAGGTCTTCGGCTCCGTGTTCGTCCGTCACGTCGAGGCTTCCGGGCCGCTCCGCCTGCACTACGACGCGGACATCCGTGATGCCGGCGCCGAGTGTACGGATGGCTGAGGCTCGCGGCATCCGCCTGCGTTTCCGTGCCATGCCGCCGTTGTTTGTTTGAAGGCCCTGCGCCCCGGAGTCCGGCGTCGCGCGAGCAGCGCGGGCTCAGAGGCGGTGGCTTGATGCTCGTGTCCACCGCCATGTCCGGGCTGCGCCCTACGGGCGGTTGGTGATGTGCGTGTAGGTCCCCAGCTTTGCGCCGCTGTTCTTCAAGGGGAGGCTGCACATGAAGCGGGAAGTGAAGGCCGGCATTGCCGGGCTGGTGTTCGGGTCCATGCTGGCCGGCTGCGGGGTGGCGCCGGAACAGGAATGGCAGGGCGGAGTGGAGGACGCGACGACGGAGGCGCCAGCGAGCGCCGAGGCCGGGCTCGATGCACACCGTGGCTACTCCACGCCCGTGGCGGTGGCGCTCTACGGGCCCGCGGTCGCGTACGGTGACGGCAAGTACTTCGCGGTCTGGACCGACGTGCGGACCGGCGGCATCTACGGCACCCGGGTGAAGCCGGACGGCACCGTGCTCGACAAGGAGGGCATCCGCATCAACATCGGCGACGAGAATGGAGTGCGGCCGGCCATCGCTTTCAATGGGACGTACTTTTTCGTCGTCTGGGAGTCCCGGGACGGTGTCGACGGCGTGCGCGTGAAGCCGGATGGCACCGTGGTGGGCCCGGTGTTCCGCGCCATCCAGACGGGCGAGTCCTTCGGCCCGGTGCGAGTCGCCTGCTCTCCGAAAATCTGCCTGGTGACGTACACCATCTCCGGTGACTTCTCGAACATCTACTTCACGCGGGTGACGAAGGAGGGCGTCGTCCTTGAGACGGCCGACCAGACGCTCAGCGCCTCAGACACCTTCGCGAATGACGCGTCGCCGACCTGGAACAACAAGACGAAGGAGTTCCTGGTCGTCTGGTCCGACGAGCACGGCGAGGGCCCGGAGAACGCGGACATCTACGGCAACAGGGTGAGGGAGGACGGCACCATCCTCGACGGCAACGGCTTCCCCATCTCCACGGCGGAGGGCGCCCAGTCGTCGCCCGACGTGGAGTGGACGCACAAGAACTACCAGGTGGTCTGGTCCGATGACCGGAATGGGAACCCGGACATCTACGGCACGCGCGTGAGCAAGACGGGCATGGTGAAGGACCCCGACGGCATTCCCATCTCCACCGCCGCGGGCGCGCAGACCGTTCCGCGCATCGCCCACCACAACAACAAGTCCCTGGTCGTCTGGGACGATACGCGCGACGGTCCGCACGCCATCTGGGGCGCGCGGTGGGACGAGGATGGGGATGTGTGGGACGGCTCGGGCTTCCCCATTTCCAGCAACGGCCTGCCAGAGCAGTACCTGCCGGACGTCGCCTACGGGGCTGACAAGTTCTTCACCGTCTACGCCTCCCAGTCCGTCTACGACCCCTTCGCGCCGCATTACATCGTGGGCACGCGGGTGACGCACCAGGCGCAGGTGAAGGACGTGCCCGCCTTGCCGCTCACGCGCCGACGCTGAGCCGTTGGGGGAGCGGGCCTCGCCGCGTGCGAGGCGGCGTTCCCCAGAGGCAAGGGCCGGCGCATGCATGCCGGCCCGGGCCCTGCGCGCGGGCTCAGTGGTTCAGGCCGAGCTCGCGGTTCTCCAACGACGTCAGCCGGGCGGAGAGTCGTACACGCTCCGGAGGGC
Source organism: Myxococcus sp. 1LA (assembly GCA_046520405.1). Taxonomy (GTDB): domain Bacteria; phylum Myxococcota; class Myxococcia; order Myxococcales; family Myxococcaceae; genus Myxococcus. Next base: position 27,722 of record JBKGHI010000045.1, on the reverse strand, counting down.
GGGGGTGGAGATGGCCTCCCCGAAGCGCATTGGGTCGATGATGCGTGGCGTCGACCTGGGCGAAGGACTGTCGGTGGACGTCCAGGCGCCTGGGGAGCTGGCCCCTTTCCTCGGGGGCTCCGTCGCGGTGGCGGGACCTCTCACGCTGGGGTCCACCGCCACGCCTTCTCGCGTACGCGTGTACGTCGCGGGCTCGAACGTGCTGGCGCTGTCCGCGGGCAGCACCCTCGCGGGCATTCTCCATGCGCCCCGTGCCGCACTCAGCCTGAGCGGTGGCGCGGAAGTCTTCGGTTCTCTGTTCGTCCGTCATGTCCAGGCTTCCGGGCCACTCCGGCTGCACTACGACGCAGACATCCGCGATGCGGGCACCGAGTGCTCGGACGACTGAGCACCGTGGCATCCGCCTGCGCATCCGTGCCACTCCGCCGTCGCTTGTTCGAAGGCCCTGCGCCCCGGAGTCCGGCGTCGTGCGCGCAGGGGCGGCGGCTCCATGCGCCTGTCCACCGCCTTATCCGGACTGCGTCCCACGGGTGGCTGGTGATGCGCGTGTAGGTCCCCAGCTTTGCGCCGTTGTTCGCGAAGGGGAGGCTGCACATGAGGCGGGAAGTGAAGGCTGGCATTGCCGGGCTGGTGTTCGGGTCCATGCTGGCCGGCTGCGGGGTGGCGCCGGAACAAGAAGAACTGGGCGGCGTGGAGGACGTGACGGCGGAGTCGGAGTCAGAGGCGCAAATGAGCGCCGAGAACGGGCTTGAGGAACACCGGGGCTACGCCAATCCCGCCCCGCTGGCGCGCTTCTGGCCAGCGGTTGCGTACGGCGGGGGCAAGTTCCTCTCTGTCTGGACCGACGTGCGAACCGGCGGCATCTGGGGCACCCGGGTGAAGCCGGACGGCACCGTGCTCGACAAGGAGGACATCCGCATCAACATCGGAGACGTCGAAGGCTTCCGGCCCGGCATCGGTTTCAACGGGACGTATTTCTTCGTCGTCTGGGAGAGCCTGGATGGTGTCGATGGCGTGCGTGTGAAGCCGGACGGCACCGTGGTGGGGCCGGTGTTCAACGCCATCCAGACGGGCGAATCCGTCGGCCCGGTGCGAGTCGCCTGCTCTCCGAAAATCTGCCTGGTGACGTACACCATCTCCGGTGACTTCTCGAACATCTACTTCACGCGGGTGACGAAGGAGGGCGTCGTCCTTGAGACGGCCGACCAGACGCTCAGCGCCTCAGACACCTTCGCGAATGACGCGTCGCCGACCTGGAACAACAAGACGAAGGAGTTCCTGGTCGTCTGGTCCGACGAGCACGGCGAGGGCCCGGAGAACGCGGACATCTACGGCAACAGGGTGAAGGAGGACGGCACCATCCTCGACGGCGATGGCTTCCCCATCTCCACGGCGGAGGGCGCCCAGACGACGCCGGACGTGGAATGGACGCACAAGAACTACCAGGTGGTCTGGACCGATGACCGGAATGGGAACGCGGACATCTTCGGCGCGCGCGTGAGCAAGACGGGCACGGTGAAGGACCCCGACGGCATCCCCATCTCCACCGCGGCGGGCACGCAGGCCGAACCGCGTCTTGCCCATCACAACAGCAAGTCCCTGGTCGTCTGGGACGACCAGCGCGACGGTCCGCACGCCGTCTGGGGTGCGCGGTGGGGCGAGAACGGGGAGGTGTGGGACCCCTCGGGCTTCCCCATCTCCACCGGGGACCAGCCGCAGGAGTACCTGCCGGATGTCGCCTACGGGGGCGGCAAGTTCTTCGTTGTCTACTCGGGCCAGGAGACGTTCGAACCCCTCGAACCGCACTTCATCCTGGGCACGCGGGTGACGCACCAGGCGGAGCTGAAGGACGTGCCCGCCATCCCGCTCACGCGCGAGCACTGAGGCGTTGAGGGGGCGAGCCTCGCCATGGCGCGCCTCAGGGGCATGGGCCAGCGCATCCACGCCGGCCCTGTCCCTCGCGCGGGCTCAGCTGTTCAGGCCGAGCTCGCGGTTCTCCAGCGACGTCAGCCGCGCGGAGTCGTACGCGCTCCGGAGGGTGGGGTTGGAGATGAGCTCTCCGAAGAGCCGGTGGAACGGAATGGCCTCCTGCGGCTTGTCCGGATTCTTCTTGAGCGCGTCCGTCACCCACCGCTGAATCTGGTCGATGGTGAGGTCCTGCAGCTTGCCCAGGCCCGGGATGCTGGAGGTCGGGAGCAGGTCCTTGAGCTTGAAGACGAGCCCCGCGAGTCCCTCGGCGGCCTCGTTGCTCTTGTTCAGTTCCTCGACGGAGAGGAGGAAGCCGCCCTCGATGGCGCCGACCAGGCTGCCCATGGAGCGCGCCAGCCGCTGCGCGTCCTGCGACGGCGGATTGGCCTGCGCGTGCGTCTCCAACTGCGCCTGCATCTCACCCAGCTTCGAGGTGATGAATGTCCGGAACGCGTCCTGGCCCTCGAAGGCGGGCTCGGTGAAGAGCGTCCGGGTGAAGAACTCGGACAGCTTGCCGGCGCCGTCGCTGCCAACGGAGCCCGACGCGTCGCTCGTCGCGGCGAGAATCGCGTCCGCGTGCTGTGTGAAGAAGCGCGCGGCCGCGTCGCGGGCGCCGGGGATGTCGCCCAGGCGCCCGATGCTGTCCATGAACAGTTTGATGGACTCCGGCGTGGCGGGCTGGATGGCGCTCGCGGCGTCCAGCAGGCTCCCGAGCGCTTCCCCGTTGCCGTAGTTGATGATGGGGTGGTTGAGGTTCTGGAGGACCTGGTTGATGGCCTCCGGGTTCTTCTTCAGGAAGTCCTGGAGCGCCTCCGGCGGAAGGCCCGACAGCGCCGTGGCGATGGCCACCGAGCGCGCCGGGTCCTCCGCGTTGCTGGCGTTCATGATTTCCAGTTCGCGCTGCGCGTAGGCGGTGATGAGCTCCGGGTTGCCCGTCCCGGCGACAATCTTCGCCAGCGTCTCGTGCGTCTCGCCGGGCGCGGAGCCCGCGCCGTCGGAGCCGACGCCCGCCGTCAGCTCGTCGACGGTGACGGCACCGGAGCGGTAGGCCGCGTCGAGCGCGGCGGAGAGCACCGGCAGCTCCCGCTCATTGGCCTTGTCGAGCAACTGGCCAGCCACCGCGCCGTACTGGAAGAGGCGGTCCATGAAGGCCGCCTGCGCCGCCGGGTCGGGGTTGGCCTTCAACCAGTTCGTCAGGTACGACGGGTCCCGCCGGTTGGTGGCCTCGACGAGCGCCTGCTCCGCGGAGGCTTCCTGCTCAGGCGTCAGCGCCGGGGCCGCCACGGCGTTCGTCTGGGCGGCGGGGACGGTGTTGCCAAGGGCGGTCTGCGTACGTCCGCGCGGGATGGACGCCTGGAATGCATCCGCGTTGCGTTGCGTCTGGAACTTGACGGTGTCAGCCGTTGACGTGGGCGTGCGGGCCAGGTTCGGCTCCGCGTCCTTTTTGAGGGTCGAGCCGAGCTTCGTGGGAGAGCGCCGGTCGATTCGGGGGGACATGGACACACCTTTCTCGGAAACGACGTGAATTCTCAGTCACCGGGATTGTCGGCCGTGACGCGAACATGTTGCGTCAGGCTTTGTGACATCCCGGTGCTGTCATTCCGAGAAAGGACATGTCGCGTCATGCCCTGGACGTCAGGGAATGCGCTCCCAGGCATCCTGCCAGTTCATGCCCGTGCCCGGTGCGTAGTGCGGCGCGGAGCCCTTGCACCAGCCGGAGTAGGGGAAGGGCTTGCAGCGGTAACGCAGGCCGTCGGTGCCCCGCACCACGGTGCCCGCCGTGTAGCCCTCAATCCCAGACGGGTAGACAGGCTCGCCACCGCCACCCGGTGGCGGCTTCACGATGTCGACCTGGAACGCGTAGCCTGTCTCGCGCGCGTAGACGCGGTTGCCCAGGGCGTCCTGCACGGGATTGACGCGTCCCGAGGCGTCGAGCACGCCCACCTGCACGCGGTTGGACGCTGCGTTCACCCGCTGCGCCAGCGCATGAATCCACTGGGCCGCTGGCGTGGCCGTGGCCAGAGGATGGGCGTGGGTTTCCGCGTCCGCGCCTTGCGCGTCGAACACGCGCAGCGTCACCGAGCTGCCCGCGGGCAAGTCCTCACGGGCCTGCACCTGACCCAGTTCCTTCCAGGACGAGGGTGGCGGCGGGGTGTTGCTGAACTTCACGTCGGTGCAGGCGTAGAAGGCCTCAGGGCTGTCCGAGCGCTGCCAGATGCCATAGACGACATGCGAGCCTGTCTTCCCTTGAGGGAAGGGGCAGTTGAGCCGGTAGCGGTTGTTCTGCGCGGAGACGTTGGTGATGGAGCAGAACGGATTCGCCTCCAGGTCCGACCACTTCAGCGGCAGGGCGGGGTTGTAGCCCTCGCGCGTGACGTAGAGGCGGAAGTAGCCGGTGGCGTGAACGGCCGTCGCGTGGAAGACGAACTCGAAGCGGCCCTGCGAGTCCGGGGTGATGAGCGTGGAGGGCCAGTCCGTGCGCGCGAGGTCCAGGCCCCGGTGGCTCTCGTTCGCCGCGCTGCACAGCTTCCCGTCCGGAATGATGTCGCGGTGCCTGTCATTGGCGTTGCCCTGGCGCACGCCATTCCAGTCGTAGAGCGCCTGCGTGCCGCCGGCCTGGATGAGCGCCTTGCACGCGTCGGACTTCGGCGTCTCCGGCCCCTCCTTGAAGCAGCTGTAGACGCGGCTGAGGGGTACTTCCATGGAGCCGTGCGCCAGGGCCGCGCTGGCGCACAACATGGACACAACGGCGAGCGACGCGCCGAGATACCGCTGCACTGCTGAGGTCATCCCTTCCTCCTGTGTAGGAGGAGGGAGGGCGCGGCCCCCGAAATCGGGTCAACGGCCTAGAAAGCCTTCCACGCCATCAACAGCTTGGAGGCGACCTCCGTGGTGATGAGCGGCAGCACGCCACCGCCCCCCACGATGTTGACGATTTCGGACAGGGAGCCGCGGCACACACCGCCCCACGCGGGCTGCCGCTCCAGCCCCACGGAGGCATAGGCGGAGTAGTCCACGAAGAAGGAGGCCGGCAGCACGGTGCCGTTGGGCTCGCAGAGCAGGTGGTCCTCGGGCGGTGAGTCCACGACCTCCTGCACCACGAAGCCGCCACCGGCCTTGTCCGCCGCCGTCCGCGCGCACAGCTCCACCCACGTCATGGGGGCGCCGTAGGCCGCCTGCACCCGCTCCGTGTAGGGGACGGTGCCCGTCGAACGGCCCAGGAAGACGGCGCGGCCGCCGTAGTCCCAGGCCCGCTTGAGCACGAAGCGCGCCGGCGTCGCGGCGACGAGCGCCACCAGGTCCTCCACGTGCTCGCCGTCGGGGCCCTGCGTCGGTCCGGGCTGGAACACCCGCGTCCACGGCACGGAGGCGCGCACCGCCTCCAGCTCATCACCGGTAAGCTGCGCCGCTTCGGCCAGGGCGGGCTCGGCCAGCGCCTGTGACAGGCGCGCGAAGGTCAGCTTCACCTCCACCTGCGAGGCGGGCGGGTTGAGGAACACCGCCTTCTTGCCCGGCACCGTGCCCAGGAAGTCCTCGACCCACGGGGAGGGAGACTCCTCCAGCCGCCGGACGAAGAGGTGCCGGTACACCAGGTCGTACTTCTTGCCGTGGGCCACGAAGGCGTCGTCGCCGGAGACCTCGTCCGGATGGACCAGGTCCGCGTCCGCGCCGAACTCGCGGAAGCGCTCGCACAGCCAGCGCAGCTCCGTGATTTGCGCGTCGTTGCGGCGGCACAGCAGGGCCACGGTGTCCGGCATCCGGCCGTTCCGCTCGGCCGCGTAGCCGTCCAGCAGCGAACGGTAGAGCGCCAGGGCATTGCTGCCGTTGAGCGACAACAGCGCGTGCAGCGACTTCTCCGGGTAGCGGAAGTAGCGGCCCACCACCTCGATGAAGGTCCGGGCCGCGATGTCGGAGTACCCCTGCATGGCGGGGATGGTGGCGTTCACCTCCAGCGCCCAGGGCTTACCTCCGGCGACGAAGTAGTCCACGCGGGTGGTGGCCAGCCGGGTGGACTGGCGCCAGGTGCGCTCGGCGAGCGCGCGCTCCAGCGGGGAGAGCGCGCCCAACAGCGTCTCGGCGTCCGGGCCCTGGAGCTGCGCCTGCGCCATCTTCACCGTGGCGGAGGACAGGCGGGCGGACAGCTCCGCCCGGCGGCGAATCTCCGCGGCGTCCAGCACCACGGGGGTGGCGGTGATGGGGATGGGACGGGTGGTGCCGTCTGGCCGCGTGACAGCCAGGCCTCGCTGGTAGGCGAGCCGCGCCAGGTCGGGGGCAATGTGCCGCGCCTGGCTCCGGAGCACGTCGATGAACTCTTGCACGAAGTCGTGTCCTCGGTGGTACGCCCGGGCGTCTTCCGGGCGGCGCGACCCTACGCCCGGACGGTTCGCCGGTCCATGGGCCCGGCGCCCCCCGCCGTGCCAGGCACAGCCGATTCTTCCATCGAACGCCCCCCGGGAAGGAGGCCGAGCGCCCCCTGGACTGGACCCGGAAGGTGGCGCCGGAATGGGCCTTTCGATTGCTTTTGTTTCTGAGTTGCTGTTGCTTTGGCGCCAAGGGATGTTTCCTGGTGGATGTCGCGTGAGACAGTCTGGCTTGCGCGGACGGCCTGTCTGGCTTACAAGCCTAGACGCCGTTCAACCGGGAATGTCCTGACGTGAGCCGCTCCTCCTATCACCAGCCCGTGAGTTCCGTCCGGTCGCGCCGTCTGGCGCTGCCGTTCGCGCTCCTGTGCGTGCTGGCGTACCTGGGGAGCGTCATGCACTTCGCCCTGGTCCAGCACGCCACGTGTCTGGAGCATGGCGAGGTGATGCACGTGGAAGCCGGAGACGCGCACGGTGCCGGGCACGTCGAGGACTTCTTCGACGACGTGCGGCTCGCCTCCAAGAGCACGGAGGCGGACTCCCACGGGACCGACGCCCACTGCGTCCACGCCTTCTTCCGCCGGGAGGCGCCGCCTCCGCAGCAGGACACGCCATCCCTCCTGGTGGCGCCCACCCGCTCCGAGCCCGCGCTGGCGGTGTTCCGCTTCCACGCGGAGCCCGTCGCCCGGCTGCACCTGGCTCCCAAGGCGTCTCCGCCTCGCGCGTGAGGCCCGGGAGTCTGCTCGCTCACCCGGCCTGCCCGCGCCGTGTGAGGTCCTCCGTCCGCTAAAGCCAGACACGGCTCCGTCCGCCTCGAGCGGGCCGTGAGTCATTGCGGCTTCGCGTCCACGGCGGCTGAGTTGTCTCACCGCGCCTGTGTTTCGTGCTTCGCGCACCCCCTTCCATTCCCACGCACCCGTGGCGGCCCCTCCATGTCCTGGCGGTGTCCGTTGCTGGCGCGCGGGCGTGGCACACCCGCAGTCCATTCCGTGGAGTAGCACCATGAAGAAGAAGCTCCTGGCCGCGTTCCTGCTGTCCACCGCGCTCGTCTCCTCTGGCTGCGGCGACGACCATCCCGAGGAAGAGGGCGTCGACGCCGAGGCGTGCGAGCACCTCCAGGAAGGTCCCGCCTCCGCCGTCACCGCCACGCTGGCCACCGATGCGGCCCCCGCGATTCGCGCTGACCACCGCCGCTACGACATCACCCTGGCGGACGGCCCGGATGGGAAGCAGGGCGCCGTGTCCTTCGCCGCGAGCGAGGCCGCCGACTACGTCATCTACACCAACGCGGCCGTGCCCCTCTCCATCACCACCGCCAGCGGTGAGACGGTGGAAATCGAGGAGAGCACCAGCAGCTCCGAGGGCTGCACCGACATCAAGGGCCGCCACGTCGTGCCTCTCACGGTGGGCACGCACTACCTGACCTTCGGCCCCACGTCCGCGGCGACTGTCGGCGTCCTCGTCGAGGAGTCGCACGACGACCACGGCCACGAGCACTGACGCCGTTCCCGGGCCCCCTGGCCCGTTCACCCAGGGGCCGGTGCCGAGGCGCCGGCCCCTCGTTCCCCGAAGAGAGAAGACCATGGGTTCCTTCCAGCAGTTCCTGACGGACAAGAACATCCCCTCCGAGAAGCTCCTCCGCCTGTCGCGGCAGCTCGAGTCCAATGGCTCCGAGGGCCGCACGCTGCGGACGAAGCGCGTCGCCAGCCGCCGGGGCAAGGACACGCAGGGCAAGAGCTACGAGTCGCTGTCCATCGCCAAGCCGAAGAGCGGCCGGGGCATCAGCACCCAGCAGCTCCAGGCCGCGCTGGGAGACCGGCCCCTGCCGGCCCGCGTGCGCGGAAAGCTGGTGCGCGCGGTGAACGCGGTGCTGGGCAAGCAGGGTGGAAGCCCGGTGGACGCGCCCACGCTCTTTGGTGTCAGCCCCGTGCGCCGCGGCGCCTCGAAGAAGTCCTGAGCTGAGAGGAGCCAGCGCCCATGTCCGGCCATGCCATGTCCTCCGTGATTCCCTGTGAGCTGCGACGCGATGGAGACCGGCTGTTCGACGTCTCCATGTGGTGCCTCGGGCGGGATGTCCTCTGCCCGGAGGGGAACCTCCTCGTTCGCCGGGGGCTCGTGCGTCACGCGCGTCCCGCGGGCGCGGAGGGACAGAGTCCGTACACGGTGGACCTGCCGGACGGTGGGCGACTGGCGCTGTGGGGCTTCGGCGCGCTGTGTGAGTGCGGCGAAGCCATCTTCGTCCCGCGCTCAGGCTTCTCGCCCGTCCTGCTGGACGGTGTGCCGGGCCGCCTGCCGTTTCGCGCGGAGGAGATGGGCCCTTCGCGCCGCCGGCGACGGGCCACGAGCGGCGAGCCCTGCGCTCGGGGCTGGCCTCGCTGGCGGGGTGGCTGGCAGAGCACGAGGACTGGGTGGCCTCCGAGCTGGGGCCTGCCTGGCGGCGCGAGTGCTTCGAGGCGCGTCGCAAGGCGCCTCCGGTCGCCGCCGACGGACTGGCCTCGGCGTGGCGGCGCTTCGCCTCCCGCCTTCGTTCTCTGGATTCTGGATTCAACGTCTGCACCGCCCCGGTCGCCGGGGCCTGAGGAGGACATCATGTTGGCGCGACTGCTCCGAGCCGATGAACCTTCCGTCCATGCCCGCGCGCCGTGGGAGGACGTCGCGGATGACGCGCTCCCCTCGCCGCTCCCGCGCGAGGGCCTGGGGGATGCACACCTGGACGTCACCACCGCCCATCCGCGGGCCCAGGCCTGGTTCGACCACGGCCTGCGGCTGATGCACCTGGGCTGGGGCGGTGAGGCCCGCCGCGCCTTCGCGCAGGCCACGCGGGAGGATGCATCGCTGGCCATGGCCTGGTGGGGGCTCGCCCTGACTCGGGGCTCCGGCGCCCGCTTCGCCACCGCTCGCGCGGAGGCCATGGGCCGCGCGCTGGCGCTGAGCGAGGGCACCACGGACCGCGAGCAGCGCTACATCGTCGCGGCCAGCCTGCTGGCGGAGAAGGGGCCGGCCAATGGGCGCCACGCCTTCGTGCGCGACATGGAGTGCCTCATCGACCGCTATCCCGAGGACGGCGACGCGCGGCTGCTGCTCGCGGGCTTCCTCCTGGATGGGTACGAGCCGGATGGCCGGCCCGGGCAGGGGCAGCCGTATGCGCAGGCCCTGCTGCGTGAGCTGCTGCGCTCGCACCCGGACCACGCGGGCGTCCACCATGCGTGGGTGCAGGCCATGTTGAACAGCGGACGGCCTGACGCCGCTCGCGACAGTGCGCGCCGCTTGGTGACGCTGGCGCCGCGTGCCAGTCCCGCGCTGCTCTCCGCGGGGCGGCTGCTTCAGCGCGTCGGGCTGGTGGCGGAGGCCCAGCGCGTGCTGGAGGCGACGGTGGCCGTGGATGATGCGTACCTGGCCGAGGAAGGGCTGCCGGCCGTCGCTGCGCCAAGCGCGGAGGCCGCGATGCGGCTGCTCTGCCAGGGTTGCGCCGAGGCGGGCCAGTACGGCGAGGCCCAGGCGTGGGCCCGGCGCCTGCGGCAGCGCGTGGAAGGCGCGGGTGGCGACGACCAGGCGCTGCTGTTCGCGGCGGCCACGATGGTGTCCGCGCACCTGCGCTTCGGCTTCTGGCGCGCGGCGGCGGATGTGCCCCTGGAGCTGTCCGATACGGCCAGTCCCGCGGAGCGGCGCTGCGGGACGGGATGCGCCAGTACACGCGGGGCCTCAGCCTGCTGGAGGCCTCACGGTTGGGCGAGGTGGAGCGCGTGTGCAACGCGCTGGATGCGCAGCATGCGCTCCTGGCGGAGGCGCGCCGTTCGGAGGACCTGGCGCTGTGTCCTCGGGATGTGGCGCGTGTGGTGGAGGTGGCCGCGCAGGAGCTGCGAGGCGCGCTGGAGGCTCGCAAGGGCGAGGTGGGCCGCGCCGAGGCCACGCTGACGCGCGCGTGGCGGCTGGAGCGGCGGCTTCGGGCCGCGGGACCGGCGGCCTTCTCCCGGCCCGCGCGTGAGGGACTGGTCCGGCTGCGTTTGCGCACCGACCGCGAGGACAAGGCGGTGGAGCTGGCGAAGGCGCTGGTGGCGGAGCGGCCCGGCTGCGGGCACCTCCGGTTGCTCTCCGCGGAGTCCCAGGTGGCGCTCGGCGCTTGGGGCCGCGCGGTGGAGGACTTCACCGCGTTCCTCGACTGCTGGCAGGACGCGGACCCGCATCAGCCGGAGCTTCGTCGTGCCCGGGCCTTCATCGCCGGGCGGGGCCGATTACTGCGGCTCGTTCGTCCGCCGGAGATCCTGGCCCTGCGGGAGACCGGGACCCCGGCCCTGGCCTCGCGAGGGACGATGTCCTGCTGAGTTGAGTGAGTGGCGCGCGGGGCCATGGGCTCGCGCGCGACGGGTGACCCGCCGGGCCCAGGTTGACTGTCGCCCGCTGAAACTCAGCGCCGCGCGGGCGTCCACCAGCCGCGCTGCCTGCGCCCGCCGCTTGACGGGCCCGCGGGGTTCGCGCGAGGAGGGGGCATGCCCACCTTCCGCCTCAAGCAGGACCAGGCCGCGCTGCTCCTCGTGGACATCCAGGAGCGCCTGTGCGCCGCCATGGACCGGGACGCGCTGGACCGCATGCTCAGCCGCACCACCGCCGCCATCGAAGGTGCGCGTGCGCTGGGCCTCCCCATCCTCCTCACCGAGCAGTACCCCCAGGGCCTGGGCCCCACGCATTCGTTGCTCCGCATGCGCTCGCTCAAGGACGTCAAGCCGGTGGAGAAGCTGGAGTTCAGCGCCGCCGTGCCGGATGTGCTGGCCGCGCTCGGCGGACGCACGCAGGTGCTGGTGGCGGGCATGGAGACCCACATCTGCGTCTTCCAGACGGTGCGCGACCTGGCCGAACGCGGCCTGTCTCCGTTCCTGCTCGCGGACGCCGTCCTGTCGCGCTCGCAGGAGGACCGGCAGGTGGGCCTCCAGCTGTGCCGCGACGCGGGCGCGCACGTCGTCACGGTGGAGGCCGCCTTGTTCGACGTGCTCGGGCGCGCGGGGACGCCCGAGTTCAAGCAGGTCTCCGCCGCGGTGCGCTGAGTCGGCTCAGCGCGCCTTCTGCACGGCGTGGACGAGCATCCGGATGACGGTCGCCACGGCCACCATGGCCGCGGCGAACACTGTCTGCGAGCCGCCCACGGGGAAGTCGTAGAAGAAGGCGAACAGGTAGCCCCCCACGCCCGCGATGGCGCCGAAAACCGTGGCGACGAAGAAGGTCCACGGCAGCCGCAGCTCCAGCATCAGCGCGGCGATGGCGGACAGCGTGGAGAAGGCGAACACCGGCAGCGCGCCCAACGCGCGGGCGCACACGCCCACCATGACGCCGATGCTGACCATCAGCACGCCGTCCAGCAGGCGCACCGGCAGGCCCTGCACCAGCGCGCCCGTCCGGTCGAAGCTGGCGAAGGTGATGCCCCGGTACCACCAGAGCTGGATGAACATGACGGCCCCTCCGGCGATGGCCACCGTGTAGAGCTGCTCGGGCGTCACCAGCACCGCCGTGCCGAAGAGGATGCCCTGGATGTCATGCGCTTCCTGGGCAATGCGGTCGCCCACCAGCACCGCCGCGCCGCCCGCCAGCGCGTAGGCCAGGCCCAGCAGGCTCTCCCGCGTGAGGCGCAGCTTCGCCGGCTCCGTCATCAGCAGCAGCGTGGCCAGCAGGGCCAGCGTGGTGGCTCCAATCACCGGCTCCACGTGCGTGCCCAGGTGGATGGCGGCGTAGAAGGCCAGGGCCACGCCCAGGCCCGCGGACTGGGCCACGGCGGCGCTGACGAACACCATGCGCCGCAGCACCACGTACACGCTCAGGAAGCCCAGCACGCCGCCCGCGATGAGCGCGCACAGCAGCGGGTCCCTGAACAGGTCGAACGCCAGGTGGAACTGCTCCCACTTGGACGGTTCAGCGAGCGTCGTTTCCACGGTGAGGTCCCAGGGGCGCGCGTTGGCAGTACTCGTCGCCGTACTGGCGGCGGAAGGCGGGGTGACAGAAGACGGTGCGGGCATCGCCCACGACGAAGGCGGACGTCTCGCGGTCCACGAAGACGAGTACGTCCGCATGCTCGGCGGCGACCTCCAGGTCGTGGCACACCACCACCACGCCCAGGCCCCGCTCACGCGACAGGGTGCACAGCCGCTGCATCGTCTCGCGCTCGGCCACCGCGTCCATGGCGGCGGTGGGCTCGTCCAGCAGCACCAGGTCCGGCCTCGGTGGCCACCAGCCGCGCCAGCAGGGTGCGCTGCTTCTGGCCCTCCGACAGCTCGCGGTAGGGCCGCGACGCGAAGGCCTTCGCGCCGGCCGTCTCCAGCGCGGTCTGCACCGCCTGCCGGTCCGCCTTCCGGGCGAAGGGCCACAGGAAGCTCCACCCGCGCAGGCGGCCCCAGGCCGTCAGTTCCCCCGCGCGCAGCGGCAGCAGCGAGTCGATGGCGGACGTCTGCGGCACATAGGCGCTGCGCACCTGGGCCGAGGCCCGGGAGATGGTGCCGGACACCGGCGGCTGCATGCCCAGCAGCGTCCGGAACCAGGTGCTCTTACCGGAGCCGTTGCGGCCCACCACCGCCACGAACTGGCCGCGGCGGATGGTCAAATCGATGGGCGGCAGGATGGCCTTGCCGTCGTAGCCGATGACCAGCTTCTCGCAGGTGAGCAGCGCGTCGCCCGGCGCGAACGTGGTGGGCACCGCGTGCGAGGGCTCCGTGGGCTCAACGGTCTTCACGCTGGACCTCCGCTTGCGGCTCCAGGGTGGTCAGCGCTTCCACGATGGCGGTCCGGACGGCGGTGTTCTCCGTCGCGTTCAGGTCCACCACGCCGTCCGTGCCGGGCGTGGTGGCGCTCCAGTCCACCGAGTCGAACAGCGTGGGCGAAAGCGCCAGGCGCATATCCAGCTTCACGCGCGGCTTGTTCTCCCGGTCCGAGGGGATGTCCACCGTGCCTCGCAGCACCATCAGTGGCGCGTCCGTCGCCGTCAGCGCGAGCCGGAAGCGGCGCTCGCCGTGGATGCGCGGCGTGGCGCGGCTGTCGCGCACGGCGCCTTCCAGGTGCACCGCCGCCACGTCCCACTGGGAGCGGGTGACGTGGGTGCGGCCCAGCTCGCAGGACGGCTCGCACTCCGGGGACAGCGTCTGGTCCGCCAGCAGGTCCAGGTCCGCGTCCACGTGGAGGCTGGCCACCGTGGCCTCGGAGCCGCCGCCACCGCCATCCAGCTCCGCCTGGATGTCCTCGTAGTCCACCAGCGCGCCGTCGTCGCGGTGGCAGTGGCCGTTGTGGCAGTTGGTGTAGCCCGGAGGCGGGTTGGCCGGGTCGAAGGTGGTGGGGCCGCTGGTGTCACCGCCGCCCACCAGGTCGATGTGCTCCACGCCCAGCGCGGCGCCGTCCAGGCGCAGCTCGAAGTCGGAGGCCAGTCGCTGGAAGCCGTTGCCCACGTCGCGCGTGTCCACCGGCGTGTAGTCCGCGCGGACGGTGGGGTCCAGCACCGCGAAGCTCTCACCAGGCTCCAGCGCGCAGCCGGACAGGAAGAGCAGGGGAAGGAGGAGACGGGTCCGCATGGCTCAGGTCCCCTTGCCGGCGAGCCCCTTCTCCAGGCGCTCGACCGTTTCATTGATGTGCTGGATGTACGTCTCATTCGCCTTGAAGTCCGTGCCGCCGTGCAGGGTGACGAGCGGCGCGGGAATCTTCGAGGCCACCAGCCGCGCGGTGGTGTCGGGGTAGTAGCTCTCCATCAGCACCATGCGCGCCTTGCGCTGCCGGCCCTGCGCCAGCACTCTCGCGACATGCGACGGGTTGGGCGGGATGCCCGGCTTGGGCTCCAGGTAGGCGATGGTGTCGAAGCCCAGCCAGTCCGCCAGGTACGCCATGGTCCGGTGGTAGGCGATGACGGGCTGGCCCTTCAGGGACGCCAGCCGCTTCTCCCAATCCGCGCGCGACTTCTCCAGCTCCGCGGTGAAGGTGGCCAGGTTGGCGCGGTAGGCCTGCGCGTTCATCGGGTCCAACTGCGCCAGCCGGTCGGTGATGCCACGCGCGACGGCCAGCGCCTGACGCGGGTCATAGAGGAAGTGCGGGTTGCCGCCCGGGTGGACGTCCCCCTGGCCCCGGTCCACCTGCACGGTGGGGACCTCCAGCAGCTTCACGAACTGCGAGGCCACCAGGAAGCCCGGCGCGCCCACGAGGATTTTCGAGTTGCGCGCGCCCACCTGCAGCGTGGGGAGCCAGCCAATCTCCAGGTCCAGGCCAATGGCGATGAGCAGGTCGGCGCGGTTGAGCGCCAGCGCGAGGTTCGGCTTGGCGTCCACGAAGTGCGGGTCCTGGCTGGACAGCGCCAGGGCCTGCACCTCCACGTGTTCGCCGCCCACGGCCTTCGTCAGCGCGGCCAGGTCCGGCAGGGTGGTGACGACGTTGAGGTCCGCGCGAGCGGGGGCGGCGACGAAGAGGGTGATGGCGGCGCACACGGGCGCGAACAGACGGGAGAGACGCATGGTCATGGCTCCTGCGTAAAGGGTTAGAAGGCGTGGGCGCCGTGGGCGCCCGTCACCAGCTCGAGCGCGAGCATGAGGGAGTAGCCGGCTTCGTCCCGCCAGCCGGCATGGTCCCGGGCGGCCTGGAGGCGCAGCCGGGAGAACTCGGTGGGCCAGAAGGTGACGTTGGCGGACACGCGGTTGCGCGACTCCGTCCACTCCGGGTCCAACGGGTCCGTGACGCGTTCACCGTCCTCGCCCCGCGCCGCCGTGCCCAGCTCGTAGCGCAGCGCGGTGGCCCAGCGCGGGGAGAAGCGCCACGCGGCCTGGGCGTAGGTGTTGATGTCCGTCAGCACGTCGCCCGGCACCTGGCGGCGGCGGTACCAGGCCTCCGCCTGGAACGTGACGAGCGTGGTGTTATACGCCTGGGTGATGGGCCGGTAGCGCAGGTACACGTCCGTGCCGAACACGTCCGTGCGGTTGCGGTAGCCGGTGGGGTTGGGGCCGGTGGCGGTGGACAGGCCCCACATGAGGGACAAGTCGTCCGACAGCGGGAAGAACTGCTTCACCGCGCCGGTGGCCTGGAGGTCGAGCGGGGACTGCACGCGCTCGCTGGTGGCGCCCAGGAAGCTGCGCGCGGTGGCCTCGCCCGTGGCGTCCGTGACGCTGCCGAGCACCTCCACGTACCAGGGCAGGGGCGCCAGCCAGGACACCTCGGCGCCCAGGCCGCGGTTGCCTTCCGCGCCGAAGATGCGGCCCACGGCGAAGGGCTGGTCCACGAAGTCCCAGGAGTGCGGGTGCGTGGGGTTGATGCGGCCGAAGCGCGTGAGGAACTGACCGGCGCGCACCTGGAGGTTGTAGGGCAGCGCCAGCGTGGTGCCGTAGGCCTCCTCGATTTCCACGCCGAACTGGCTGAAGACGATGTTTCCGTCGAAGCGGAAGTAGGGGTCCACCACCGAGCCGATGGACAGCTCCAACTGCTGGAGGTTGAAGCCGTTGCGCGTGGGGTCGTGCGCGCCGCTCTGCAAGGGCTCCTTGTCCGTGAAGGCCGCGGCGGCGACGTCCAGGATGAAGCTCAGGTCCAGGAAGTTCGCGTTGGGGTTGGTGTTGTTGACCCCGGGGATGGAGAGCGCGGAGCCGCCACCTGGCATGGAGGCCGGAGGCGCCGCGGTGCCGGTGGGCGCGTTCTGCTGCGCGGCCGCGGCGTCGCTGCCCAGCGCCTTCTCAATCTCCTCCAGCTCCTCGGGCGTGAGCGCGGGCGCGGCTTCTTCCTGGGGCGCCTGCACGGGGGCATCCGTGGGCGGCGCGGACGCGTCCTGGGCGCTGGCGCCGCTGGCGAACAGGAATGGGGTCAGGGAAACGGCCATGAGAGCGCCGTGCACACGGCGCGAACGGGTTGCCACCTGGAATGCTCCTCGAACGGGGCGGCCGCGACGCGGCCACGCCCACCAGTCACCTGCCAGACCTCACACGACGCACGTCACGCGTGCGCGGGAGGCGAGGCCTTGGGAGCGGTGTCGAGGATGGAGAGGGGCGGCTGGACGCGGGGCGGCGCGGTGGCCGGACGGCTCACGGCGAGCAGCGTCAGCACCAGCGACGGCCGGTAGGGTGTCAGCAGCTCCGGCCGGGAGCTGGACGTCACCAGCGGGCATTCCTCGTGGGTGAGGGCCGCCGAGTCCGCCACGGCTTCGGGCTGGGCGGACAACTGGGAGCTCAGCTCGATGGCCAGCCGCGACAGCCGGGCGCCGGTGCCAAGCGCCGTCTCTTCGAACGTCTGGTGCTGCGGACAGAAGCGATGCGCGTGCTCGTCCTGCGCGTGCATCAGCGCGCCCAGCGGCTGACACAGCCACAGCGCGACGAGCAGCGTCGCGGTGCAGCGGGCGAAGGTGTGGGCTCGCTGATTCATCGGAAGGGACGGTTGCCCGGGTGCTCTAATGACGCGGCACGGCGGGTGTCAAGGCACGGTATCACGCTCTGTTGCGTCCGGGTGGGGATGTGTCGGCCCCGGGTGGACGTTGGGGAATGCAGGGATGAACGGACAGATGGACGGCGGATTCATTCCAGTCGCGACGCTGGACGTGCTCGACGCACGCGGCCGCGCGGTGGTGCAGGTGGACGGTGTCGCGGTGGCCCTCTTCCGCGTGAAGGGGGAAATCCACGCGGTGGCGGACGCCTGCCCCCACCGGGCCGGCCCGCTGTCCGAGGGCGACCTGGTGGGATACGTGGTGCACTGCCCGTTGCACACCTGGCCGTTCGACCTCCGCACCGGGCTGTGCACCCGGCATCCCGGGGTGCATGTCCGCACCTATGCGGTACGGATTGAGGGAGAGCACATCCTCTTGTCCGCATCGGGTAGGGTCCCCACCCCCTGAGTGCCGGCCTCTTCCAGGAGCGATTCCGCTGTGACTTCGTCTCGAGCCCGCCGCAAAGCCCCCGCCGCCTCCGCCCCCGCCGCTGCCCCGGATACGGCGGCCATGGCGCGTGCCGTGGCGGACTTCCTGCGCGCCGCCGGTCTGAACCTCCAGGACGTCCACCTGTCGGACACGCCCACTCGCGTGGCCGAGGCCTGGACCTCCGAGTTCCTCGACGGCTACGGCCGCACGCCAGAGCAGGCGCTGGGGGAGACCTTCCCCGTGCCGCCGGGGTCCTCCGGGGAGCTGGTGGTGGTGACGGACCTGCGCTTCCACTCCATGTGTCCGCACCACCTGCTGCCTCTCACCGGACGGGCCCACGTGGCCTACGTGCCGGGCAAGCAGGTGGTGGGCTTCGGCCGGCTGTCGGCGCTGGTGGACTGCTTCGCGCACCGGCTCATCCTTCAAGAGGACCTGGCGCGCGAGGTGGCTCGCTCCCTGGCCCAGGTGCTGGACAGCCCGGCCACCGCGTGCATCATCGAAGCGGAGCAGGCGTGCCTGCGGCTTCGCGGTGACAAGCAGCGCGACGCCGTCACCCACTCGGAGGCCTATGAAGGTGCGCTGCGGCGCGACGGACCCCTGCGCCGCGAGCTGTGGGCCCGGCTGGGGGCCCGGCGATGAGCGCGCCCGTGCCGGGGCCTCGCGTGGCGCCCGAGCGCGTGGCCCAGGTGCGCGAGGCGCTGGCCGCCGTCCTGGCCCCGGACCAACTGCGCGTGGATGAGGCCTTGCTGGCCGCCTACTCCCGGGATGAGTCCGACAGCGGCGTGTATGCGCCGGACCTCGTCGTCTTTCCCACGGACACGGCCCAGGTGTCCGAGGTCTTCAAGGTGTGTGGGGCGCACGGCGTGCCCTTCACCCCCTGCGGCGCGCGCAGTGGCAAGAGCGGTGGCTCGCTGCCCCTGCACGGTGGGGTGGCGGTGAGCCTGGAGCGGATGAACCGCATCCTCTCCATCTCTCCCGAGGACCTCACCGCGGTGGTGCAGCCCGGCGTCATCACCGGTGACTTGATGAAGGCCGTGGAGGCGGTGGGGCTCTTCTATCCACCG
The DNA here is from genome assembly GCA_046520405.1 of Myxococcus sp. 1LA. Classification (GTDB taxonomy): domain Bacteria; phylum Myxococcota; class Myxococcia; order Myxococcales; family Myxococcaceae; genus Myxococcus. The sequence goes on along the minus strand of JBKGHI010000045.1, from coordinate 9,489 downwards.
GACCCGAACTCCTGGGAGCTGTGCACGCTGGGCGGCAACGTGGCGGAGAACGCCGGTGGCCCTCGCGCGCTCAAGTACGGTGTCACGCGCGACTATGTCATCGGGCTGGAGTGGGTGCTTCCGGACGGGGAGGTGGTGCGGGTGGGCCGGCGCACCATCAAGGGCGTGGCGGGTTATGACCTGGTGGGCCTCTTCGTCGGCTCGGAGGGCACGCTGGGGGTCGCCACGGAAATCACCGTGCAGCTCATCCCGCTGCCGCGCGAGGTGCTGACGGCCCTGGTGGTGTTTCCGTCCGTGCTGCACGCCGCGCGCGGAGTGTCCGCCGTGCTCGCCGCCGGCATCCTTCCGCGCTGCCTGGAGCTCATCGACGACGTGGCCCTGCGCGCGGTGAATGGGCGCGGGTTCCAGTTCCCTCCCGGCGCGGGCTCCGCTGTCATCGTGGAGGTGGATGGCAACGGCCGGGAGGGCTTGCTCACTGAACTGTCTCAGTTGAGTGACATCTGTGCTGCTCAAGGCGCCACCGAGACGTGGGTGGCCCAGGATGCCTCCCAACGCGAGAAACTGTGGGCCGCCCGGCGGGTGATTTCCCCAGCCCTCCGGGCCCTCAAGCCTCGCAAGATTTCCGAGGACATTGTCGTGCCTCGCTCGAAAATTCCCGAGGTCATCGAGCGGCTGAAGGCCATGGGCGCCGAGCTGGGCCTCACCGTGGCCACATATGGCCACGCGGGCGACGGCAACCTGCACGCGAACATCCTCTACGAGGGCGCTCACCAACGGCCGCTGGTGGATGAGGCCCTGCGGCGCATGCTGGTGATGACAGTTGAGCTGGGCGGGACGATTACAGGCGAGCACGGCGTGGGCCACGCGAAGCGGGAATATCTTTCGCTGGAGCAGGCACCCGCGCTCATCGAGCTGCAGCGCCGGCTCAAGGCCTTCTTTGATCCATCAGGGCTTCTCAACCCCTCGAAAATCTTCCCCGCGCCCAAGCGTTCTTGATTCGTAGCCGACGCGGCTCGTTTTCGTTCCGGCGTCGAGCGGCTTACCGTCCAAGTCGTGGGAAGGGCTGGGAATGCCGCGCGAAATGCTGAATCGGATCTGGAATGAGAAACCCTTTCGCTCGTTGCGCGTCTTAGTTCCAGGTGGACGCGAGGCGGCGGGGGAGCGCGCGTCCGGCATCGAACGGAGGACGGGAAATCATGGCCAATTCGACGAAGTACGCAGCGGAAGGCCTGTCGAGCTACCTTCGGAACCTGGGCGGGCACCAGCAGCTGACGCGCGAGCAGGAGTACGAGCTCGCTCGCCGCGCCCGCAAGGGTGACGAGTCCGCTCGGCAGACGCTTGCCAGCTCCAATCTGGCCTTCGTTGTCGCCGTGGCGAAGAAGTTCGCCAATCGCGGCGCGCGACTGGATGACCTCATCCAGGAGGGCAACGTCGGTCTCATGAAGGCGATCGAGCACTTCGACCCCAAGAAGAACGTGCGCTTCGCCACGTATGCGGTGTGGTGGATTCGCGCCTACATCACCCGGTATCTGAAGGACAACCGCAGCCAGGTGCGCGGCGGTGAGGCGGAGCGCGGCAGCATGGTGGACTTCTCGCTGGACGCCACCATCGACGAGGACGGCGAGACGACCTTCCTCGACCGGCTGGAGGACAACAACAGCCCTTCGCCTCAGCAGGTGTACCTGTCGCACGAGCAGGACACCGAGATTCAGGAGGCGCTGGCCAAGGTGCGCAAGCGCATTGGCGACCTGGGCTGGGACATCCTTCAGGAGCGGCTGACGCAGGACAAGCCGCTGACGCTGGAGGAGCTGGGCCAGCGGTGGGGCGTGTCGCGCGAGCGCGTGCGTCAGGTGGAGCTGAAGACGAAGAACTTCCTGGAGCGCTACCTGCAGGCCTTCAACGAGAACGAAGAGCACCTGGGCGAGCAGGCCGCCGACGCGGCGTGAGCGCCAGTCAAAGAGCCTTCCCACCTGGGAGGGCGCGTCACCGAGGCGGGACGGACCGAGTCATTTCGGGCCGCTCCCGCCTCTTGTCATTTGGCGGATGTTTGGGCGGCGTTGGTTTGCTAGCGAGCAAACGTGCGTGCTAAGCCCCGCGCTTATGCGCCTGATTTCATTTGCTTTGTGCCTGCTCCTGAGCCTGCCTGCCTGGGGGGCGGAGGCTTCCCTTCTAAGCGAGCTTGACGCGCTGTACGCGAAGCGCGGCGAGGCGGGTGGGGAGAAGGCCTACGAGGGCGCGCTGAAGACGGCGCTGGACGCCGCCCCGGAGGACTACGAGCTGGTCTGGCGCAAGGCGCGCATCCTCCAGTGGCAGGCGGATGGGGCGGCCAACGAGAAGCTGAAGAAGGTGCTGGGCCGCCAGACGTGGGACTGGGGGGAGAAGGCGGTGAAGCTGAACCCCGCCCGGGTGGAGGGCCACTACTACGCGGCCACCGGCATCGGGGCGTACTCCCAGGCGGTGGGCATCATGAAGGCGCTGGGAGAGGGGCTCGAGGGCAAGTTCAACGAGCGGCTGGACAAGGCCATCCAGATTGACGCGGACTACGACCGGGGGGCGCCGCTGCTGGCCAAGGGCCGCTACTACTACGAGCTGCCCTGGCCCAAGCGCGACCTGGCGAAGTCCGCCAGCCTCTACGAGAAGGCCATCGCGAAGCACCCGCAGATGCTGCGCGCCAACTACTTCCTGGCGGAGACGCTCCTCAAGGACGGGAAGGCGGAGAAGGCGCTCGAGGCCATTCAAAAAGTGAAGCAAGGCAGCGTCGCGTACGACCCCGCGGAGGGGCGGCGCGTGCAGGAGTGGTCCAAGAAGGTCGAAGCCGACATCCAGAAGGAGCTCAGATGAGGGCAGAGAATCAGGTAGCGGCTCCCGCTACCGCGGGGGGGGATGCGACGCTTGTTCAACTGCTCATCCAGCGCGCGAAGAACGCGTCAACGGTGGGCGCATGCCACAAGAAGGACGGCCGCTGGCAGGACGTCACCTTCGCCCAGTTCCTGGAGGACGTGAAAGCGCTCTCCGCGGGCCTGGTGGCCCAGGGGGTGAAACCCGGGGACCGGGTGGCCATCTTCGCCAACACCAGCTTGCAGTGGCTCATCTGTGACGTGGCCATCAGCGCCGCGCAGGCCATCACCGTCCCCATCTACGCGTCCAACACGCCGGATGAGTGCCGGTACATCCTCAACCACTCCGAGACGACGCTCGTCTTCGTGGACAACGACGAGAAGGACGCCCGGCAGGCGGGCCGGCTCACGCGCCTGCGCCAGAAGCTCCCGGAGTGTCCGTCGGTCCGCCGCATCGTCGTCTTCGAGGGCCCCGTCGCGGGTGGCACGGAGCTGTCACTGGCCGACGTCGTGAGCCAGGGCCGCACCGAGCACTCCGCCCGGCCGGATGACTTCGAGGCGCGGGTGGCGGGTGTGTCCATGGAGGACCCCGCCGCCATCATCTACACGTCCGGCACCACGGGCGACCCCAAGGGCGTCATCCTCACCCACCAGAACTGGGCCTTCGAGGCGAAGGCCGCCCAGTCGGTGGGGATGATGGTGCCCGGTGACTCGGTGATGCTCTTCCTGCCGCTGGCGCACGTCTTCGCGCAGGTGGTGAAGGCCGCCTGGCTGAGCATGGGCTACCGGCTCGTCGTGGCCGAGTCGGTGGACAACCTCCTGGCCAACCTGGTGGAGACGCGCCCCACGGCGTTGCCGTCGGTGCCGCGCGTCTTCGAGAAGGTCTACAACAACGTCGTCACCAACGGCTCGGCGACGCCCGGCCTCAAGGGGCGGCTCTTCCGCTGGGCCTTCAAGCTGTTCGACGAGTACGTCGACGCCCGTCAGCAGGGCCGCGAGTACTCCTCGCTGGGCTTCTCGCTGGCGAAGAAGCTGGTGTTCTCCAAGGTGCACGCGACCATCAGCGAGAAGCTGGGCGGCAACATGCGCGTGTTCATCTCCGGCGGCGCGCCCCTGTCCCCGAAGATTGGCTACTTCTTCGACCTGCTGGGCCTCAAGGTGCTGGAGGGCTACGGCCTGACGGAGACGTCCGCCGGCACCACCGTCAACCGCGAGCACAAAATCAAGATTGGCAGCGTGGGCGCGCCCCTGCCGGGCACGGAGGTGAAGATTGCCTCCGACGGCGAAATCCTCATCCGCGGCCCGGGCGTGATGAAGGGGTACTACAAGAACCCCGAGGCCACCGCGGAGGCCATTGACGCGGAGGGCTGGTTCCACACCGGGGACATTGGCGAGCTGGACGCGGACAACTACCTGCGCATCACCGACCGCAAGAAGGACCTCATCGTCACCGCGGGCGGGAAGAACGTGGCGCCGCAGAACCTGGAGAACTCGCTCAAGACGTTCCCCATCATCAGCCAGGCCATGGTGTACGGCGACAAGCGGCCCTACCTGGTGGTGCTCATCACCGTGTCGGAGGAGGGGGCGCGCAAGCTCCTGCAGGACCAGGGCGCCCCGGTGGGCACCTACGCGGAGAACTCCCAGCGCCCGGAGGTCCACGCGGCGGTGAAGGCCGCGGTGGATCAGGTCAACGCGCAGCAGCCGCCCTACGCCACCCTCAAGCGCTTCGCGGTGCTGGAGAACGACTTCAGCCAGGAGACGGAGGAGCTGACGCCCAAGCTCAGCGTCAAGCGGAAGGTCTGCACCAAGAAGTACAAGGCGCAGCTCGACCGGATGTACGAGGGCACCGCCGTCGTCGACTGAAGCGGCCCACTGCGCGCGGCAAATGCGAACGCCCGGCCCACCCCTGAAAATGGAGGGGTGGCTCGGGCGTCGCGCGTTTCAGGGCCCTGTTCACGCACTCCCGGGCGGCCAGGCCACCCAGGGGCGGCTCAGACGTGGCCGCTGGGCGTCTGGCTCTTGGCGACGTCGTTCTGGACGCCCGTGCTGCTGGACAGCGTGCCGGAGCCCTTCTTGTCCGCCTGGGCCTGGGCCTCGTCGCCCTCGCCGCCGAAACCCCGCTTGAAGTTGCGGATCGCACTTCCCAGCGAGGAGCCCAGCTGTGGCAGGCGCGACGCTCCGAACAGGAGCAGCAGCACCCCCATGATCAGCAGGATTTCCATTCCCTTCAAACCCATCACTCGGCTCCTTCGCGAAGACGCCCAGGAGCATACCGATGGCCGCCGCTGACTGCTAGCAAGACCGGCGGGCGATTCAAGCCTGCATGCTTGCTGGAGAACCGAGCGCCGCGACGGGGGCCTGGGCCAGGGTGAGGAAGAGGGTACTGCCCCCTGGGTCCACCTCCACGCCCACGCTGCCTCCATGGGCCTCCACTTCCTGCCGGGCCAGGTAGATGCGCAGGGGGTCCTCCAGCCGCTTCTCCCGGAAGGCGCGCTCCTCGCGCTGGAAGACGGCGGCGGCGTCCTCGTCCGTCAGGGGCGCGCCGTCCCGGCGGACCTCCACGCGGACGCGAGGCGCGAAGGGGCGGAGGCGCACGCGGATGACCTCGCCCGCCTGGGCCCGGGCCAGGTGGTGCTGGATGAAGGACTCCACCGCGTGCTGGATGCGGGCCCCGTCCACGATGACCTCGGGCACCGGCTCCGCCGGGTCCAGGTCCAACACGAGCGCCACCTGGGCCGCGGAGGCCGCGGCGCGCTGCCGCTCCACCGCCGCGTCCAGGAGGGGCAGCAGGGACTGTCGCTCCGGCTCACAGGGCAGGGAGCCCAGGTCCGCCCGGCTGGCGTCGAAGAAGTCCTGGGAGAAGGCCAGCGAGCGGTCCGCGTTGCGCAGGATGGTCTCCAGGCCGCGCTGCACCTTGGGCTCCAGGGGCACCCGGCCGTTGAGCAGCAGGGCCGCGTACGAGCGGACGTTGGCCAGCGAGCCGCGCAAGTCATGGGACGCCATGGACAGGTAGCGCACGCGCCGGCGCACCCCGGCCTCGTCCCAGGCCAGGGGCGAGGTCCACAGCAGCCGCGCGCCGTCCTCCAGCGTCTCCTCGCCCGCCATCAGGACCTGGCCGTCCCGCTCCCACAGACTCCCGCTGCCGGAGCGGTGCTGGAAGCCCGCGGCCTCCATCAGCTCGGGCAGCGAGCCCACGCGGGAGGGGAGCGCCGCCAGGCCCAGCTGCTCCAGCAAGGAGCGGCCGAGCAGGCGCGGGGTGCCTCCACGAGGCAGGAGCAGAAGCCCTGGTACCGCCGTGTCGCCTGCCTTCAGTTCCCCCGGGCTCGCCACGTTCCACACCCCCAGTCCATCAAGTCACGGAAAGGGTGGGCAGTGACTGTCGGTTTTGCAACGTGGGCCCATGTCCGGCGGCGTGGGCGCATTTTCTTGCGCCGCCGTGTGGGAGGATGGTTGAAGAATCCCAGCGTCGCACCTCGGGAGACTGCTCTGACCTTGCACAATGCACAGCATGCGAGTGCCCCGGTCGTCCTGGTCGTTGATGACGACCCGGACATCCTGGAGGCGCTTTCAGAGATTCTGGAAGCCGAAGGCTTCGAAATCCGCCGGGCGCGGAACGGGAAGGAGGCGTTGGAGCGGCTCGAGCCCGAACCACCCAACCTCATCCTCTTGGATCTGATGATGCCGGTGATGGACGGCTGGGAGTTCGCTCAGCGGATGCGGCAGAAGCCGCCCGAGGTGGCGCGCATCCCCCTCATCGTCCTCAGCGCGGACCGGAACGTGGGCAGCAAGGCCGCCGACATTGGCGCGGTGGGTCATCTGGCCAAGCCCTTCGAACTCAACGATTTGTTGGACATGGTTCGCCGCGCGCTGAACCCCGCCGCCGCGTCCACCAGCGCGTGACAGACGCCGCATCCGTGGCTTGACCTGCCAGGGGGCCGCCATTACGGTTTCCCCGGCTTTGACTTTCAAATCAACGGTCAGTCCAAGGAGTGTTGCATGAACGCGAAGGACATCATCGAGAACCAGATTCCGGAGTCCCTCAAGGCGAAGCCGGAGCTGGCGAAGGAAATCAACGCCGTCATCGTGTTCGACGTTTCGGGTGAGGGCGGCGGGAAGTGGACGCTGGACACCACCAAGTCGGAGGGCTGGGTGACGGAAGGTGCCACCGATGGCGCGAAGATGACCATCAGCGTGAGCAACGACGACTTCGTGAAGATTCGCGAGAAGAAGCTCAACGCGCAGATGGCGGCCATGCAGGGCAAGCTGAAGTTCAAGCCCATGGACATGGGCCTCGCGATGAAGCTCGCGAAGCTGCTCTAATTCTCGGCGGACCGGAGCGCGGCGGCACCCCGTCGCTTGCTTCTGTCGCATGCGGCGCGTCTCCTTCACAGGGGCGCGCCGTTGTCGTTTCCACAGCCCGACGCTCACCTTCGAGGAATGCCCATGTCGTCGCTTCCGCTCCGTGGCCTGCGTGTGTTGGACCTGTCCCGCCTGCTGCCTGGCCCCTACGCCACCCTGGTGCTGGCCGACCTGGGCGCCACCGTGGACAAGGTGGAGGAGCCGGAGGGCGGGGACTACGTCCGGCAGATGCCGCCCCTGCGGGACGACGTCAGCGGCTTGTTCTACGGCCTCAACCGGAACAAGCGCTCGCTGACGCTGAACCTCAAGCAGCCCGAGGGCCGCGAGGCGCTGAAGCGGCTGGTGCGCCACTACGACGTGCTGGTGGAGAGCTTCCGTCCGGGCGTCATGGACAAGCTGGGCGTGGGCGAATCCGTGCTGCGCGCGGAGAACCCCCGGCTCATCTACTGCGCCATCACCGGCTACGGGCAGACGGGGCCGGACCGGCTGAAGGCGGGGCATGACCTGAACTACGTGGCCCGCGCCGGCCTGCTGGGCTACGGCGGTGAGCCCGGCGGCGCGCCGGCCTTCCCCGGCGTGCAGGTGGGAGACATTGGCGGCGGCAGCCTCTTCGCGCTGGTGGGCATCCTGGCGGCGCTGCACGAGCGCGAGCGCACGGGGCAGGGGCGCCTCGTCGACGTGTCCATGACGGATGGCGCGCTGGCCTTCCTCCACATGCACCTGGCGTCGCGCCTCTACATGGGGGCGGAAGGCGCCGCGCTCCAGCGGGGGACGGAGGCGCTCAACGGCGGGTACGCGTGCTACGGGCTGTACCGCACCGCGGATGACCGGTGGCTCGCGGTGGGCGCGCTGGAGCCCAAGTTCTTCGCCGGCGTGTGCGAGCGGCTGGGGCGGCCGGAGCTGCTGGAGGACGCCTACGTCCCCGGGGAGCCCGGCGCGCGGGTGAAGGCGGAGCTGACGCGCCTGTTCGCCGAGCACCCGCTGGCGTACTGGCGGGAGCGCTTCGCGGGCTCGGACCTCTGCATCGAAGCGGTGGCGGAGGGGGACGAGGTGCTGAACGACGCGCAGCTCCAGGCGCGGGGCCTCTTCGTGGAGGCGGAGGACGCGGCGCTGGGCCGCAAGGTGACGCACCTGCTGACGCCGCTGCGCATGGGGGAGACGCCGCTGCGCGCGCCGCCCGCGCTGGGGCAGCACTCGCGGGAGATTCTGGAGGAGGCGGGCTTCAGCGAGGAGGAGCGGACGCGGCTGGGGCACTGAGCTCGGTCGCGCGCCACAGCGCCTCGCCATTCGCGGCGTGGCAGGTGTCCCCCAGCAGGTCCAGCGCCAGTTGGGGTTGCCGCGCCGCCAGCGCCGGCAGGTCCTCGAAGGCCCCCGCGTCCTCCAGCCGGCGCACGGTGTGCTCCAGGGCCGTGCGCGCGCGCTCCACCGTCTGGAGCTGGGCCTTCGTCGGGCGCCAGCCCGCGTCGTCGCGGTAGTGGCCCAGCGTCTCCAGCAGGTGGCCCTGGAACTTCAGCATCTGCACCAACACGGGCAGCCGGTACGCGAAGGGCGCGGTGGCCAGGGCCGCCTCGTACTGCTGGCCCTCGGAGTCCAGCCGGTACAGCAGCACCTCCAGTTGCGCGTCGAGCCGCTTGCGCCACGCCTTGCGCACGGAGGCATGCCGCGCCCAGCCCGCGACGGCCTGGAAGTAGTGGAGGCCGCCGCACGGGTGGGCGTAGATGCCCTGCTTGCGCTTGGGGACCTCCGCCCGGCCCGCCCGCATCCCCGCGGACAGCTCGGCCTGGCCGGCTTCGAGCGCGGCGAGCGCGCTTCGCATCACCGCGTCGATGTGGACCGTCGTGCCCTCGCCGTTGCGGAAGGTGGCGCCGGGCTCCAGCGCCCGGGCCAGCGCGTCCAGCGTCCAGGCGCTCTCGGGGCTGGCCACGAGGGCAGGGCGGAAGTCGTGCTTCAACTGGTCCACCAGCGCCTGCACGGTGACAGGGCCTCCGGGGGTGTCGAAGCGGTGGGACAAGGGGTAGCCAGCGCGCAGCAGGCTCTTGAGCTGGAGGGCGGGGTGGGGCTCCACCGGCGTCCCGTCCGGAGCCCGGGCGTCGAAATAGAGGCGCTCGCGCGAGGGCGCGGTGGAAGACGGGGGCGGGGGACGTCCGGCGCAGGTAGCGGCGCCAGGATGGCGTCCGCGGCGGGCTTGCCGTCGCGGGCGCGGAAGTCCCGGCCGTCCAGCACCAGGCCATGGGCCAGGGCCCACGGGTTGGCGGGCTCGGAGGCCACTGTCTGCAACGGGAGGCCAGCAGGG
>JBKGHI010000459.1:0-3708 GCA_046520405.1 Myxococcus sp. 1LA | reverse complement strand
CGCCAGCTTCGCGGCCCGCTGCTGCGGCGGCGGGCATAGGCAGCCACGCAGAGGAAGGACGCGCCCAGCCACACGAGCGCGGAGCTGGTGGTGAGCGGGAGCCAGCCGTAACGCGCGGCCAGGCCCTCTCGCCAGTCCGTCTCCTCCACCAGCAGCGAGGTGCGGAAGGCCTTGCCGAAGGCCGTCTCGAAGGGCTCGCCGCTCGCCACGCCGTCCACCAGCGCGGCCATGGCCCGCGGGCCGAACTTCGACGACAAGTGCGCGACGAAGGCGGCGCTCTGCGCGTAGGCAATCTCCACGTCGGACGGGACGTCCGGCCAGGCCCGGTCCAGGTGCTCGAAGTGGAAGACGCGCTCCTGGGTGACGGCGCGGAAGAGGGCGCTGTAGTGCGTGAGCGAGTAGCGCTCCCCGGTGACGTACTGCGCGACGCCTTCCTGGAACCAGCGGGGCCAGGAGGGGGCGAGCTGCCCCAGCGCGACGTGCGCCAGCTCGTGCCGGAGCGTCTGCTGGCCGTCGGGCGCGTGGAGGCTGAGCGCGTCCAGGAGGATGATTTGATGGGCGGGGTAGGCCAGCGCCACGGCCCAGCCCGGGGGCTTGCCGCCGGGGAGCGCCAGGGCCTCGAACTCCGCGCGGCCCACGCCCAGGCGAATCTCCGTCACCCCCGGCCAGTCCTTGCCGAGGATGGTGCCGAAGCGATCCCTCACGCTTTCAATCTGCTGGGACAGCTCATGCGCGGCGGCGGTGGCGGCGGCGGTGTGGAGGATGCGGAAGCGCTTCGTCGTCAGCTCCCCGCTGACCTGGGGCGGACGCGTCAGCGGCACCAACACGGCGTCGTTCACCACGTCATGGGCGTGGGGGCCATGGGGGCCGCCCGGTTCCTGGGCCCAGGCCCCAGGGGTGGCCAGCAGCAGGAGCAGGACAAGCAGGTGGCGCATGTGCGGCGGCCTCACGTTCCCACTGACATAACAGCCTCGCCCCAGGTTGCAGCAACCTCACCGTGCGGCGCGGCGCGTCAGGAGTCGCCGTTGGCCTTCTTCTGGGACAGGTAGGCCACGTTGTCCTCGACGCGCGCATAGTCGCGGTCCGCGAACGCGGGGCTCTTGAACGTCTCCAGCAGCTTCTGGTGCGCATCCAACACCGAGCGGACCTGCGATTCGAACTGGGTGCGCTGGCGCTTCAGCTCGTTGATGTCCTCCACCACCTGCACCAGCCGCTGGTGGGCGCCGTGGACAATCTTCTCCGCCTGGTGCTCGGCGTCCGCGATGATGATTTCCGCTTCCTTCTTCGCGGCGTCCTTCAGGTCCTCGCTGATGCGCTGGGCGGTGACCATGGTCTCCTGGAGGGTGCGCTCCCGTTCCTGGTGCTGCTCCACCTTGAACTGGGTGCGCTTCACTTCCTCCTTGAGCGCGATGTTCTCCTTCACCACCTCCTCGAATTCACCGGCGATGAGCTCGAGGTAGGCCTCCACCTCACGGCGAGAGAAGCCGCGCAGGGCCGTTTCGAACCGCTTCTGCCGGATGTCGAGCGGAGTGATTTTCATGACGCCGCAGTGTAGCGCAGGGGCGTCACATCTCCAGGAATCGGCCCTTGACCTGGCCAGGGCCGCTGGCGGGTGGTGCCTGGACGCCTGCCCGGCGGGCGGGCGTCAGCGGCGCGCCGGCTCCCATTGGGACACGACGGTGCGCGCGGCGTTCTGCACGCCCGCGGTGAGCCGCGAGTCCACGGCGGCGTCCTGCACGGCCCGGCGCGCGGTGGGCGTGCGCTGGAAGACGAGCCCGTTGAGCGCTTGAATCTTCAACGCATCCGGCATCCGGGGGTGGCGGACCACGTTGGCCAGGAGCTCCTCGGCCCGGGGGTGTTGAAACAGCGTCACGGCCCTGAGCGCCGCCTGTTGGATGCGCGGGTTGGGGTCCCACAGGAGCATGGCCAGCGTGTCCAGGGCGCGCGCGTCCCCCAGGAGGGCGAGGTCTTCAATGGCGATGGCCCGGATCTCCTCCGGCGCCGGCCTCACCGCCCCCAGCAGTCCTCGAAGCAGGGCGGTGTCGTCCTCCGCCGGGGCCTTGGGCGCCGGGGTGGCGGCGGCCGGAGCCTGGGCGCGGGCGGTGGTGGCAAACAGCAGGCCAGCGAGAAGCAGGGGACGCATGGAGGACGTTCTACTCCGGGGCGGAGAGATTTTCTTGACGCGATCGCCGATCGTGGGAGCTTCCCCGCTGCTACAGGCGTGTTGCAAACGGGAGCAAGGTTCGATGAACGCGGCGGCAGCGAACTGGCAGACACTGGAAAACGTCGATGTGGAGTGCACCCACTGCGGCATCCGGATGACCCTGCAACCGGGGACCCGGGTTCGCTACTTCCGGTGTTCCGGCTGTCACCGCTGGGTGTCCAGTGTGTACTCCGACGTCTTCCGGGCGGACGCGAAGGTGCGCACCCACCCGGTGAAGGACACCGGCGCCCAGGACGAGCAGTTCATCGAGGTCAAGGACCGGCTGGACCGCTGGCTGTCCGCGCGGGAGGAGCAGGACCCCTACCACCTGCTGGGCGTGTCGCCGCTGGACTCGGCGGAGACGGTCCGCGCGCGCTACCACGCGCTGGCCATGGAGCGGCACCCGGACCGCGGCGGCTCGGCGGAGAAGATGCGGGAGCTGAACGCGGCCTACGAGCGCATCCTCCGGCACCGTCAGCGCAAGCGTCAGGAGGCGCTGTCCGCCGGCATGCCCGTGGCCTCCGCGTCCGTCCTGCCCGCGCGCAGCAGGTAGCCCCAGAAGAGCGCCCCCAGGGCCAGGCCCAGCCCCGCCTTCAGCCAGGTGGGGAACATGTCGCCCGGGGACACGTAGCCCTCCACCACGCCGATGAGGGCCAGGAAGGGCGCGCAGCCCAGCACCAGCTTCACGGCCTCCCGCCCGCGCACCGCCAGCGCCTGTCCCCGGGGCAGCTCCCCCGGGTCGACGAGCGCCTGGCCCACCATCAGCCCCGCGCCGCCGGCGATGACGAGGATGGACAGCTCCACCGGCCCGTGCGCGGCGATGAAGTCCAGCAGCCCGCCCAGCATGCCCTCGCGAGCGCACAGCGCGGCGATGGCGCCGATATGCACCCCGTTGTTCACCAGCAGGAACAGCGTGCCCAGGCCGTAGGTGAGGCCCAGGGCGAAGGTGGCGATGGTGACGGTGAGGTTGTTGGTGGCGATGCCGGACGCCACCGAGTTGGGCGGCGCCACCGACAGGATGTCGTCCGTCCACATGCGGCCCTGGGCCACGTAGTGGCGCACGCCGGAGGGCACCAGCAGTTCGGCGCCCTGCGGCTCCCACAGCACCACCAGCGAGCCCAGCAGGATGCCCAGGACGAACAGCGCGGCGCTGGCGCCCACGAAGCCGCGCTCGCGGCGCAACGTGGAGGGGAATTCGCGGCGGAAGAAGTCGCGCACCGCGGGCCAGCGCTCGCGCGGGGGCTGGTAGATGGACGCGTAGGCCTGGCCGCAGAGCTGGTTGAGGAAGCGGTGGACGTCCGTGCCGGCGTAGAACGTCTGGGCGTGGGCCAGGTCCGCGGACGCGCGGCGGTACAGCGTGTCCAGCGTGCGCAGCTCCTCCAGCTTCAGCGTGCCGGAGCGCTGCTTCGCCAGCAGGGCCTGGAGCGCGTCCCAGTCCGCGCGGCGGCGGGCGACGTAGGCGGGCAGGGGCGTGGCCATGTCAGCGGCCTCCCTGGACGCGGGCG
>JBKGHI010000458.1:0-3723 GCA_046520405.1 Myxococcus sp. 1LA | reverse complement strand
GCCGGGGTGGGCGCTCGCGGCCAATGGCCGAGGCCGGGTGGGTGCGGCGGTTGCCGCGAGGCTGGCCAAGGGCCGACGCCGGATGCTCGCTCGAGCCGCCACCGCGCGACGTCTGGGACTGCGACGTCTGGGACGCCTGGCGGGAGCTGCCTTGCTGGGAGGAGGACTCCCGCTTGCCGAAGCGCGCCTGGGCGGGGACCGAGCCCAGGAGCACACCGGCCGCGAGCGCGGCGCACAGCACGGCCTGGGATGCGGGCAAGGTCCACTCCTCGTGGGGCGTCGGGGGGGATGGATTCAACCGCCTTCCCTCCCTCGGGGCCATGGGCCTGCGGGCGCGAGCCGCCGTCCGCTAGCGCGTGCTGTGCGGCGTCGGACAGCGCGCCTGCTCGCCGCCGCCGCGAATGCCATCGGGTGAAAGCTCGCGGCGCGCGCGTGTCCGGGGCGCGCGGGCGTGACGTCGAGGTGACTCGTGCGCGGGCGCGTGGGAGCCGGGCTGTAATATCTGCATGCGCGGGCCCGGCAGATGCTCATGCTTTGACAGAGGGCGGAATGCGGCGAAGTCGCTCGTGCCTGATGGGAAAGGAGAGACTAGGGTGCCGGGTGTGACTCATCCCGTGGTGCAACCGCAGGTCCTGATTGTGGAGGATGACCCGGACGTCCGGGGGGCCATGGCGGAGGCGCTGCACGACGAGGGGTTCGAGGTGTCCATGGCCATCAACGCCGTGGAGGCCCTGCGTGTGCTCGCGGCGCTGGAGTCCGCCTGCCTCGTGCTGCTCGACTGGGAGATTCCGCGCGTGGACGGCCGCGGGCTGCTCGAGCGGCTGCGGACCGATGAGCGCTTCGCCGGGACGCGGGTGGTGGTGATGACGGCGGATGCGGGGCCGCTGCCTTCCGGCGCGGCGGGCGTGCTGCGCAAGCCCGTGCGCCTGGAGATGCTGCTGGACGCGGTTCGGCGGCACTGCCCGGCGGCCAGTGGCGCCGTGAAGACGCCCGCGTGAGCGCGGACCGTGCGCTGACGCGGGCGTGAGGACTTCAAGAAGCTTCAGCGGACGTCAGTAGGTGAGGCCCAGGCCCACGAAGGGGCCGTGGAAGGTGTCGACGTTGACGACGCCATCCACGTAGCCCGCGTCATCCAGCACCATGCCGCGGTAGCCGCCGCGCAGCACCACCGCACCCAGCTTCAGCGCCAGCGCGGCGCTCGCGTCCACCTGCCGGTAGGGGAAGGGCGTCACCTGCAGGCGGCCCTCCAAGTCCAGGGGGCCGATGATGCAGGCCTCCAGGGAGGCGCCGAGGCTGAATCCGACGAAGGAGATGTCCGGCGCGTGCGCGGTGCTGACACCGACCTCCGCGCGCAGGCGGGCCCGCTCATGGGCGATGAGCGCCCAGGTGAGGTGGGACTGCGTCAGGGTGATGGTGTCCGAGCCGGCCGTCCCGTCATCCGTGGGCAGGCCCAGGCCCGTCAGCCGCAGGTCCACGCCGAAGCGCCGGCCCTCCAGCCCGAGGAACAGGTCGCCGATGCCACCGCCCTCGTTGACGGGCCCGCCCTGGAGGCCCACGCGGAAGGACAGCGGCGCCGCGTGGCGCACGCCGCGCGTCTCCGGCGCGATGCCCATCCGGTGGTTGCCGGTGAGGAAGAGGAAGGCGAGCCAGCCCACCGACGAGGGCGTCGGCTCGCTGCTCACGTAGCGCCGGTTGTTGTTCGAGGTGCGCCGCCGGGAGCTGCGGCGGGGCGCGTCGTCATCGTCGTCCGAGCCGATGGCGGAGGCGCCATGTTCCTTCTTGTCATCCCGGTCCCGGTCCCTGTCCCTGGAGTCGCTCTGGGACGGCCGGGAGCGCTTGCCGAAGCGGGCCTCGGCCTCCGTCGGACCCAGGCTCAGTCCGAGTGCGAGAAGGGCACACAGCGCGGTCCGGAAGGGGAACACAGGTCAGCTCCTGAAGGTGGGCCGGGGATGCGGCCGCCGGAGACCTGGACGCCCGGCGGCCCGCTTTATTCAAACCCCGTCACTTGCCCTTGGGCGGCGGGCACTTGGACGGGTCACTCAGGCATTCGTCCGTCTGGAGGCACTGCCCCGGCGATTTCTGCAGCGAGCACGTGTCCCAGCACTTGGGCGGCGAGGCGGAGAAGTCACACTGCATCCCGCAGACGTTCTGCGACTTGGGGGAGACGCCCTCGCAGGGCGAGCGCAGGTACACGGTGATGGGCTCGTCGTGGCTGTAGCCCTTTTCGTCCGCGCAGCCCTCGAAGTCGCCGTCTCCCGAAACCAGGGGGCCGTCATTCACGCCGCAGCGGGGCGGCTTGGGGTTGTAGCTGCCCGGCTCACAGGGGCCCGCGGTGTGCGCCATGCAGCCGTGGATGCGGTCGCCGCCGATGTCCGCGTTGGCGCAGATGCGGGAGCGCAGGTGGCTGTCGCCGTCCACCCAGTCCCGGCTGTGGCAGGCATGGACATTCTCGTGGACCACGCCCTTGAAGCCCAGGTCGATGAGCGAAGGCTGGAAGTTGTCCTGGTTCAGGCGGACCTCCACCGTCAGGCCGCGCGAGTCGAACATGTTGCCGTAGAAGGCGCCCTCTCGGAACGTGTAGGCCCCGAAGGGCGCGGCGGGGTAGCGGCCGGCCGTGGCCACCGGCGCCACCCACGAGCCGGCGTCGCCGCGCGGTAGAAGGGCGCGGACATGATGCTGTACTGGCCGCTGGAGGGGCACGTGAACTCGACGCTGGGCGCGATGCCGCCGCAGGTGTTCCCGAGCGTGTCCGCCAGGCGGTCGTGATAGGTGCAGCCCTTCGAGGACTCGCACACGCGCAGCACCCGGTCTCCGTGGATGCTGCCCAGTTGGCCGGTGCAGGTGCCGGCGTGGGGCGCGCCGGCAGCCACCGTCACCTTCTCCTCCGGGGTACAGGTGCCCACGTTCTCGCCCAGCCAGCCGCACTCCGCATCGAGCCCCGCCTCACCGAACTGGCAGGGCAGGAACATGGGGCTCCACTCGCTGGAGGCGCCGGAGGGGTTGAAGCGCCTGGGCTCGTGGCGGTCCTCGCCCCGCATGGACACCATCACCCTGCGCCCGAAGGCGTTGTTCCGCGCCAGGAGACAGGCCGTCACGTAGCCCAGGCAGGACTCGCTCGGCTTGTCGTGGGCCCACTCAGGGCACAGCCCCACCTGGCCCTTGAAGACGAACGTCTCGCCGGCGCGGCTGGTCCACTCCACCGCGTCATTCGGCCCCAGGGCGCACTCCGCCAGGTACGTCATCACGTTCCGGGCGGGGGGGTGCTCCAGCGTGTGCCGGAGCCGGTAGTCGCCCGCGAATACCTTGGTGTGCAGGGGCTGTGAGACGAGGGCGTCCAGCGCGGCCCGGTTGGTGGTGAGCGCGTTGAAGGTCAGCTCCTGGGCCCGGAGCGAGTTCAGGATGCGGATGCCGGGCTCCGCCCGGGCCGGGGCCTGGGGAAGCAGCAGCGCGGTCAGGAACAGGAGCGCGGCCCGCAGGGTGCGCGAGTGGGCGCGAAGCGCGAAGGGGGACATGGAGCGTGGACCTCGGAGCAAAAGGGACTCGGTGGCTCCCGAGGTAGCACGTAGCGGGCCGGGCCCTGGCGGCCGCCATTTCGCGGGGTTGGGCGGGGGCCCTGTTGCCTGGGGGGCCACACCGGCCAGCGGCGGTGTGGACCTGGGGGCAACGCGCCGTCAGCGCCGGCCCTGCTTCTTGGCCTTGGCGGCGCGCCGGGGCTCGGGCTTG
>JBKGHI010000457.1:0-3737 GCA_046520405.1 Myxococcus sp. 1LA | reverse complement strand
GACGACGCCCCCGCCCGTTCCCCGGCAACGTCCGCCCCGGCTTCAGTCCGTGGATGGCCCGCCCCGCCTGGAGCCGGTCAGCCCGCAGGCCCTCAAGGCCTCCGCCCCGCTCCCCAGCACCGAGGACGAAGAGCCCGAGGAGATCTCCGAGGACGAAGCGGAGTCCCTCGACGATGGCGACGACAGCCCTTCCCGTGACCGGCCGCAGCCCGATGAGCCGGACGAAATCAGCAGCGACGAGGTGGAGGAGGCGGAGATTTCCGCCAGCAGTGCAGCGGCGCTCGTCGACGAGGACGACGACCTCGAAGAGGCCGAGGCCGACGTGGCCCCCGAGCCGCACGACGAGGGCCCCGCACCGGAGCCCGTCCCGTCGACGCTGAACCCGTGGTTCGCGCAGCTCGCGCACGGGTACTGCCCTCCCGACGGAATCCGCTTTGACCGTCACACGCCGCCCACCACCTTCCCCGGCCGCGACGAGCAGACGAACCCCGCCCACCCGGCACCTTCAGCCCGTCCGGAAGTCGTCGTCCGCGGCAAGGGCTCGTAAGGCAGCCAACCGAGCTGATCCTGGAAACTTTCCAAGGGTCACATGCGCCCGATAGGATGTTCCGGTTTTCACAGCACTTTTTCCGGGACAAAGGGCTTCATGGAGCGTCGGGTCCTCATCGTCGAAAGCGAGCACGAGTTAGCGCTCAGCATGGCCTCCGTCCTCAAGGGCGCGGGTTACCAGACAACGCTGGCGGAGACGTCGGCTGACGCGCAGCGTGAGCTGGAGAAGCGTCGTCCCGACCTGGTCGTCCTCCGCGCGGAGTTGACCGATCAGTCCGGCTTCGTCCTCTGCGGCAACATCAAGAAGGGCAAGTGGGGCCAGAACCTCAAGGTCCTGCTCATCTCCTCCCACAGCGGCGTGGATGGCCTGGCGATGCACCGCCAGACGCCGCAGGCGGCGGACGGCTACATCGCCTTCCCGTTCGACGTGAGCGAACTGGCCGCGTTGAGCCAGAGCATCGTTCCGCCCGGCACGGAGGACGATGGCCTGTCGCTCGATGCGGCGCCTCGCGAGGCACCGCCCCCCATGCCCGCGGCTCCCAAGGCCGCTGGCGGACCGCCGAAGCTCCCCAGGCGCGAGCGCCGCAGCGCGATGACGGAAGAGGACCGCGCGTTCCTCGACCGCACGTTCCAGTCCATCGCCGACCGCAAGGCGGAGCTGCTCGCCGAGTCGCGGCAGCTCAAGCGTCCGCCGCCGCGGCGCGAGCTGATGGGCACGCCCGAGGGCAAGATTCAAATCCTCCGCGACGAGCTGAAGACGCGTGAGGCCCAGCTCGCCCGCCTCTCCGAAATCTGGAACGTGAGGGAGCGCGAGCTGCTCTCCGGAGAGGACCGCATCCACGAGAAGGACGTGGAGCTGCAGGGCCTGAAGATGCAGGTGGATGACCTGCTGCGCCGCTTCAACGAGGCCCAGCAGGCCACCATCCAGAAGGAGCGCGAGCACGGCGCCACCGTCGACGACCTGCTCCTCCAGAAGTTCTCCGCGGAGAAGGACCTCATCGAGGTCGTCGCCTCCAAGGAGAAGGACATCAACCTCCTGCGCCGGGAAGTCTCCCGCGCCGAGGAGGAGCTGGCCCGCCGCGCCAGCGAGCTGGAGCACGGCCGCAACGAGTTCGACAAGCTGGAGAAGCACCTCGGCGTCGTCACGCTGGAGTTCGAGGTCAAGGAGCAGAAGCTCCAGGACACGATTCTGGCGAACGAAGGCGAAATCGCGCGGCTGACCAAGCGCGGTGACGACTTCGAGGCCGAGCTGAACCGCACCATCAGCGAGCGCGACCAGCGCTTCGCCGAGCTGGACGGCGAAATCCAGGCCCTCCAGGAGCGGCTGCAGCAGACGGAGCAGGAGCGCGACGCCACCGTGCGCGGCCTGGAAGCCCGCGCCACCCGCGCGGAGGAGCACGGCGCCCAGGCGGACGCGGAGATCCACCGGCTGAACGTCGAGCGCGACGCGCTGGAGGCGAAGCTCAGCCAGCAGGTCGCCGACCTGGAAGCCGACCTCGCGCGCACCACGAGCGAGCGGGACCAGCTCCGGCTGGACAAGGACGCCCAGGAGACCGAGCTCACCCAGCGCGTCGAGGAGCGTGACGCGAAGCTTGGCACGCTGGAGCGCGAGCTGTCGGAGACCATCGCCCGGAACGAGCACACCGAGGCGGAGCTCAACGCCAACATCCAGCAGCAGTTGGAGCGCATCGGCGAGCTCGAGGGCGAGGTCGAAGCCGTCAAGGCGCACCTCGACGACCGAGAGAACGAGCTGACCGCGGAGCTCCAGGCGCTCTCCCAGGCCAAGGACGAGCTGGAGACGGACCTCAACGACCGGCTCCAGGCGCTCTCCCAGGCGAAGGACGCGCTGGAGGCCGACCTCTCCCGCCAGTTGGAGGAGCTGCGCTCCGCCAAGGCCGAGCTGGAAGCGGACCTCACCGGTCAAATCCAGGCGCTCACCTCGCAGCTCGAGGAGACGCAGCGGCAGCTCGACGACTCGCAGCAGACCGGCGAACAGCTCTCCGCGCGCGTCGCCATGCTGGAGGACACCGTCTCCCAGCGCGACGGCACCATCGAATCCCTGCAAGGGGACGTGGCCGCGCGCGACCAGCGCATCTCCGAGCTGAGTGGTGACCTGGAGGCCACCACCCAGACGCTGGGACAGACGCAGCAGACGCTGGCGCAGACGGAGCAGCAGCTCGCCGACACGCAGAACACCCTGGCCAGCACCGAAGGCACGCTGGCGGAGACGCGCGGCGAACTGGACGCCACCACCCAGACGCTCCAGCAGACGCAGGCGGCGCTGGACGACACGCGCGGCGCGCTCCAGGAGACCCGAGACGTCCTGGCCCACACCACCCACGAGCGCGACCAGCGCATCGCGGAGCTGGCGGACCTGGGCGCGGCGAAGGACGCCCTGGAGCACGACCTCACCGGCCAGATTGGCCAGCTCCGCAGCGAGCTGTCCGAGACGCAGGGCAACTACGAGGCCGAGCGCGCCGCGCACGAGAAGCTGGCCGCTGAGTCGAGCGCGCACATCGGTGACCTCACCAGCGAGCGCGACGGGCTGCGCTCCGAGCTGGAGGCCACCAGCCAGACGCTGGAGCAGACCCAGGGCCAGCTCGCCGCCACCCGCGACGCGCTGGCGAAAGAGCAGCACGCGCACCAGGAGCACCGGAAGGCCGCCGCGAGCACGCAGGCCGCGCTGGAAGGACAGCTCGCCGAGGCGCGCGCCCATGGCGAGGACCTGGGCGAGCACCTCACCCTCACCAAACACGAGCTGGGCACCCGCGTCGCCGAGGTGACGCAGCTCACCGCGACGCTGGCCCAGACGGAGAACACCCGGGCTACCCTGGAAGAGCGGCTGCACACGCTCACCGAGGAGTCGCAGCGCCGCGAGGAGCTCCTCCAGAACGACCTGACGCAGAAGGGCACCGAGCTGTCGGACACGCTCCGCAAGCTCACCCACGTGACGCAGGAGAAGATGCGTCAGGCGGAGGTGCTCAACCGCGAGGTGGCCACCCGCACCGAGCAGCTCAAGGCGATGGAGGCCAAGCTCCAGGCGCAGGCCACCGAGGCCCGCCGGCAGGCGGAGGGCCTGGGGCAGCAGATTTCCGGCCTCAACGAGCAGCTCGAGCAGGGCCGCAAGGCGCTGGCGGGCCGCGAGGACCAGCTCCGCGCCGCGGGCACCGCCCAGCAGAAGCTCACCG
>JBKGHI010000456.1:0-3739 GCA_046520405.1 Myxococcus sp. 1LA | reverse complement strand
CGCGGGCCGGGGCCTCGCATGGGCCTCGTGAGGAGACGGACGCGGGACGCCGCGTCGGACGGTTCTCTCGCGACGGCCGTCGCGAGGACGCCGCGCCGCACCGGAAGGAGCCTCGGTTCCCACCCAGGGCCCCCGAAGGCCAGGACACGCAGTCCACCGAGTCTCCGGCGTGGCCCAAGCGCAGGACCTTCATCCGTCCGGAGCCGCCCGTCGCGGCACCCGAGCCCGTCGCTGAAACGCCCGCACCGCGGCCGTCTGAAGCGCCGTCCGCGCCCGCGCCGTGGGAGCTTCTCTCTGACGAGGAGGGGGGCCGTTCTCCGCACCCCGGCTTCGACCGGATTCGCGCGCTGGCCGCGCAGGGGCAGCGTGGGCACGAAGCCCGCGGCTCGGGACATGGCCGGCCGTACTCGAAGCAGAAGCCGCAGGGCGGGCCAGGGCCCCGGTTCCCCGCGCCCAAGCCCCGGCCCCCGTCAGAGGAAGACCGGGCATTCTCGATAGAGCCACCGCGCCCTCCGCCCGAGGACGACCGGGCATTCTCGATGGAGCCACCGCGCCCTGCGCCCGTGGCGCACGTTGAAGCGCCCGTGTCCGCTCCCGCGCGTGTGCCCGCGAAGGCGAAGCCCGAGGCTCCCGCGCCCGTGACGGCCGCGCCCGCCCCAACGAGCGTGGCTGAGCCCGCGGCCGTCGAGCCCACGCCCGAGGCGCCCGCGGCGAAGCGGAAGGCAACGCGGAAGAAGGCCGCGGTGAAGACGGCGGCGGTGAAGACGGCGCGGAAGCAGGCCGTGGCGGGTGGCGCCACGAAAGCCAAGGCGAAGAAGGCTGCTCCCGCGCGGGCCGCGAAGGTTGCTTCGAAGAAGCCCAAGGTGAAGGTGCCCTCGAAGAAGGCCGCGAAGCCGAAGGCACCCAAGGCCGCCGCGAAGCGCGCGAAAGCCTCGGGCGCCGCGAAGAAGAAGGGGCCGTCCGGGAGCAAGAAGCGCTGAGACCGACGCGGGCCTCCCTGCCAGAGGCTCGCGTCTTCAGGAGGCAACGTGAGCGTCGTCCGGCTGCTGGGTGTCATGCTCGCCATCGCGGGCGCCGTGTTGCTCTGGTCGGGACTCAAGGCCCGTGACTCGCTCGCGGAGCGGGCCACGGAGCTGTTCACCGGCCGGAACACGGACCGCACCACGCTGTACCTCGCGGGAGGCGGTGCCGCGCTGGCGGGCGGCCTCCTGATGGTGATTGCGGGCGGAGGCCGGCGGCGCCGCTGAGCCGGGCCCCGTTCCGGGCGCGTCCGCGTCAGTCGAAGCGGAGCCTCGACCCACCGGAGAGGTCCCGTTCGACGGTGGGGGCGCCGATGATGCGGATGTCCGCGCCGCCCGAGGCCTCGACCCGGACCGTGTCGGAGACCTGCACCTCGGAGGTCCCACCTCCACTGGACTCCAGGCGTGCGTCGCGCGTCTGGAGCCCCGCGGCGAAGAGCCGGCCACCACCCGACATCTCGCTGTCCAGGAGGGTGGCCTGTCCTTCCAACGTGGTCTCCGCGCCGCCACTGGTCTCCAGCGTCAGCCGCTCCGTCACGAACCCCCGCGCCCGCAGGGTGCCTCCTCCGCTCGTGGTGAGCAGGAAGGCCGGGACGTCGATGCGTCCGCTCAAGTCACTGGTACCGCCCCCGGTGGAGCACGCCGCGAGGGTCACCGCGAGCAACGCGCTGCCCACCCACGCTCCTGACTTCGCGATGCGCATGTCTTCACTCCCTGGGTTCCGGACGTCGTCGACGTCGCGAAGAAAGGAACACCTGGAAAGCGGGAGTCTGTCACCAGGCCTCCGGCCGCTACCGATGGCCGCCACAGGCTGAAACACGAAGGGCCCGGAACCGGCTCGCGGTCCCAGGCCCCTGCGGACTGTTCAGCAAGCCACCGGTGGCTACTTCGCCTCGGCCGCCTGGGCCTTCGCGGCCTTCTGCGCCTCGCCGAACTTCTTCGTCATCTCGGCGAACTGCACCTGGTACTCGTCCATGCGCTTCTGGTGCTCGTCGGCGCGGGCGGTCGCCTCGGCGACGATGGCCTTGTCCTTCGCGTTCTCGGTGGCCTCGGAGAGCGCCATCTCCTTCTGCTGCCGCTCGAACTCCATCAGCCGGCCCATCACCACGCGCTTGTTGAGGTACGTGTTGGCGGAGTTGGGGTTGATGGCGATGACCTGGTCGTAATAGCTGAGCGACTTGTCCAGGGCCTCCTTGATGATGGGCGCACCCATGGAGCGGGCACCACCGCGCTGCGCGTAGATTTCAGCAATCCAGCCCAGCGACGCCTCGTCCTTCGGCTCCAGCTTGAGGGCCTCGTTGAAGTACTTCTCGGCCTCTTCGGTGGTGCCGCCCGTCATGTGCATGCTGGCGAGCGTCCGGTAGATCTCCGCCTTCTCCGCGGGCGTCGTCTTCATCTCGCCCATCTTCAGGACGGCTTCGGAGGCCTCGTTCATCTGCCCGAGCTGCATGTGGGCGAAGGCCTTCTTCTCCCAGACCTTCTCCTGCTTGGGGTCCGCCTGGAGCGACAGGGCATAGGCCGCGGCGGCCTCCTTGTACTCCTTCTTGCTGAGGTGGTCGGAGCCGGCGATGCGGTGCTTCTTCGCGGTGTCGTCCTCAGCCTTGCAACCCACGGCGATGCCACCCAGCGCGAGCGCGCCAACCACCAGTCCGACTTTTCCCAGGCGCTTCATGTCTGTGCCTTTCAAGATTCTCGAAGGACCCGCCCTCACGGGGCCTGATTCGGCGCGAAGCATACCTGAACTCGGGCGGCCCGGGCCTGCCGCCCGCACGCCTGCCTCCTGGGAGACAGGCGGGGCGCGCACCGGATGTCCTGGTGCGTCATGCCGTCAGCACGAGCTTCACGATTTCAGGTGGGCTGCCCACGCGCATGGGCGGGCCCCAGAAGCCGCAGCCCCGGCTGACGTAGATGCTGGCGTCGCCGTGGGCGTACAGCCCGGCGGAGTGCTCCCAGGCCAGGCCGATGAGGAACGTCATCGGGGCGAGCTGGCCGCCATGGGTGTGCCCTGAAATCTGGAGGTCCACGCCGCGCTCGGCCGCCACCTTGAAGTTCGCCGGCTGGTGCGCCAGCAGCACCGCGGCGCGGTCCGGGTCTCTCCCCGCGAGCGCCTGGTCCAGGTCATACCCCTTCTTGTTTCGCCGCCGGCCGCCGCTCCAGTCGTCCACGCCCACCAGGTCCAGCGAGGCCCCCGCGTCACCGACGCGCACGTGCCGGTTGCGCAGCACCTCGATGCCGAGCGACTCCAGGAAGGCTGACCATTCGTCATCGCCGGAGTAGTAGTCGTGGTTGCCGGTGACGAAGTAGCTGCCGTAGCGGGACTTCAGCGCGGCCAGCGCGGAGACGTGTCCTCCGAGCGAGGCCACGTCGCCGTCCACCAGGTCTCCGGTGATGGCGAACAGGTCGGGGCGCAGCGCGTTGGCCTGTTGGACCAGTGCGTCCATGTAGCGGCGCTGGATGAAGTGGCCCACGTGGATGTCGGTGAGCTGCACGATGCTGAGCCCGTCCAGCGCCTTGGGCAGCTTGGGCACCTTGACCGCGACCTCCGTCACGAGCGGCGGCGAGAACGCTCGCCAACTCCCGTACGAGGCCAATCCGCCACCCGCGACGAAGGCGCTGCCCGCCACGGCCCGGCCCAGGAAGCGTCGCCGCTCCTCGTCCACGCTGGGGCTGCTCGGGGTCGCCGCCGGAGCGGGCAGGGGGGCCTCACGCCGGGCGGCGGG
>JBKGHI010000455.1:0-3749 GCA_046520405.1 Myxococcus sp. 1LA | reverse complement strand
CGGACGGTGGCTCCGACGGCGGCGCGGATGGCGGTGACCAGGGCCCGCCGGACAAGGGCGACGGCGGCGCGGACGGCGGCGCGGATGGTGGAGAGGACGACGGTGAGGGTGAGCCGCAGGACGGTGGCAGTGACGGCGGCAGCGCGGGAGAAGAAGCCTCGGAGGAGTCCGAGGCGGACGGTGGCTCCAGCGAGTCGGAACTGGACCGGCAGGAGGCAGAGCGCCTGCTGGACGCGATGAAGCAGAACGAGAAGAACCTCCAGCTCTGGCGGTTCCAGCAGAAGAAGAAGCAGAGGAAGCCGAATGAGAAGGACTGGTAGCGCCCTCGGCGTGGTGTTCGCCGTGTTCGCCCTGCTGGCCACCGCGCCGGCGTGGGCGGCCTCGGACGACCTCGATTTCTACCAGACGGCGGACCGTACGGAGGTAGGCACCGAGGACACCTTCCGCCTCACGGTGGTGGTGGTGGATGCGCCCGCCAACGCGCAGGTGAAGCTGCCGGAGTCGGAGGACTTCTCCATCCTCTCCAGCTCACGCAGCAGCCAGCGCTCCATCTCCTTGTCCGGCGGCGGTCCCGCCGTCATCCAGGACGTCACGCGGCACGTGCTGGTGATGCAGGCCACGCGCGCGGGGCGGCTCAAGATTCCGCCGTCGCAAATCACGGTGCGCGGCAAGACGTACCGCACGCAGCCCGTGGAGATGACGGTGAAGTCCGGCCGGCTGGGCGGTGCGCCGCCCTCCGCGCAGTCGGGACGTGGAGGTGGTCGGCAGCCAGACCCCTTCTCCAGCATCCAGTCTCAGATGCAGCAGATGGAGGAGGCCTTCGGCGACATGATGGAGGCGGACCGGCCCACGATTCCGCGGGGCGACTCCGACCTGTTCCTCCGCGCCAGCCTGGACCGGGACACCGTGTACGTGGGCGAGCAGGTGACGCTGTCGCTCTACATCTATTCGCGCGTGGACCTGTCCAGCGTGGACGCCGTCACCATGCCCAAGCTGGAGGGCTTCTGGACGGAAGAGGTGGAGAGCCCCACGCAACTGTCGGGCGAGCAGCGCGTGGTGGACGGCATCCCGTACCGCGCCTACCTGCTGCGCCGCCGCGCCATCTTCCCGGTGAAGTCCGGCACGCTGTCCATCACCCCCGCGGAGGCGGACATCACCACCGGCTTCCTCTTCGCTGGCCACCGCGTGCACCGGGTGTCCAACGCGCTCAAGGTGAAGGTGAAGCCGCTGCCGCCAGGTGGGCCGGAGGACATGCCCAACGCGCACGTGGGCACCTGGAAGCTGTCCATGGACGTCTCCCAGACGCAGGTGGAACTGGGCCAGCCCGTCACGGTGAAAGTGACTCTTGAAGGGGTGGGCAACGTGAAGAACGTCACGCCCCCCGCGCTGAAGGGCCCCGCCGCGCTCAAGATTTACGACCCCACCACGACGGACAAGGTGTCGCCGCAGCGCCACCGCGTGCAGGGCCGGCGGGTGATGGAGTACCTGGTGATGCCGCAGCGCACGGGCAGCTTCACGTTGCCCGCGCTGGAGTTCACCTACTTCGACCCGCGCGCCCGCAAGTACGAGGTGGCGCGCACCGACCCGGTGACGCTCACGGTGGAGGCGGGCGCGGGCGGGGCTTCGTCCATCGCCTTGGGGGCGCCGCAGGGTTCCTCGGACGCGGCCAACGAGCAGAAGAACGTGCTGACGGCGGGTGGCCTGCGGCCGGTGCGCTACCAGGCACAGTTCGCGGCGCCCTCCATGCCGGTGTGGAAGCGGGGCTTCTTCGTTCCGATGGTGCTGGCTCCGTTGGGGCTGCTCCTGGGCGTGGCGCTGATTGGCGGCGTGCGCGGGCGGCTGGCGCTGCGAACCGAGGCCGGGCGGGGACGTCAGCAGGCGAAGGCCGCGCGCAAGCGCCTGGCGGACGCGGAGAAGCTGCAAGGCGGCGCGGACGTGGGGGCCTTCTACGGCGAGGTGGAGAAGGCGCTGCACGGCTTCCTGGAGGCGCGGCTGGGCATGCCGGTGGTGGGCCTCACGCGTGAGGTGCTCGCCGAGCGGCTGACGGCGTCGGGCGCGGACGCGGAGCGGCGCGCCAAGGTGCTCTTCGTGCTGGAGGCGTGCGACTTCGGGCGTTACGGCGGCGGGGGTGACCCGGCCGAGCGGCAGAAGGTGATGGATGCCGCCGAGGCGGCCATGGAGGGCTGGGCGTGAGTGGCTACTACACGCCGGAAGAGGCGCAGGACATCTTCCTCAAGGCCAACGAGGCCTACGCGCGCGAGGAGTACGCGGCGGCGAAGGCGGGCTACGAGAAGCTCCTGTCCAACGGCCAGGGCGGACCGGATGTCCTCTACAACCTGGGCACCACGCACCTGGCGCAGGGCGACCTGGGCCGCGCGGTGCTGGCGCTGGAGCAGGCGCGGAAGGAAGGGGGCCAGGCGCCGGACCTGGAGGCCAACCTCGCCGTGGCCCGGGCGCGGCAGGTGGACAAGGTGGTGGGCGTCGCCGCGGAGGATGCCTTCCTGCCGCGCGTGGCCGCGGCCACCGACGGACAGGTGGTGGCGTGGACCTTCCTGGGGACGTGGGTGGCGGCCTTCGTCCTGGTGCTGCTGTGGCGGCTGCTGGGGCAGGGACGGCGGACGGCGGTGGGCGTGCTCGCCGTCCTGCTCTTCGCGGTGGCGGTGCCCTCCGGGCTGCTGGTGGCCACGCACGCCTACGTGGGGGCCACGGTGCATGAGGCCGTGGTGCTGGCGCCCACGCTGGTGGCGCGCGAGCTGCCTCAGCCCGGCGCCCGCTCCATCTTCGAGGTGCATGCCGGCCTCAAGGTGCGCCTGCTCGAGGAGACGGGCCGCTTCGTCCGCATCCGTCTGCCCAATGGCCTGGAAGGCTGGGCCGAGCGAGAGGGCGTCGCCGAAATCTGAGCAGGACGGGAGGGCAAGGACGCGAAAGGCTGGAAATACCCGCCATCTGGAGCGTAGAGTCATTCCGGAGGGTTGGTGGGTATTGCCAGGAGGTCGTGGCCCTGTGTTTTCGGTTGAGGCGCACGTTGGCAAGAACCGGCTGGTCATCCGCCTCTGGGGCGTCGTCACGGAGGAGGAAGCGCTCCAGATTGGCGATGCCTCGCTGCGCGAGCTCGAGCGCCTCCGGCCGGGCTTCGACATTCTCTCCGACCTGACAGGCGTGACGGAGCTACCGGTATCGGGCTCGGGGCAGATTGAGCGTGTTGTTGAAGCGGCCCGGGTTCGCGGGTTCCGCCGGGTGGTGCGCGTGGTGGGACGCTCCGCCATGGCGGCGGTGCGGTTCCAGCGCAGCAGCCGGAACGTGGGGCACGAGGCCTACCTGGCCTTCTCGCTCGAAGAGGCGGAGCGCCTGTTGGAGGGCGGCTGGGTGTGAGTCGCGGCCCCGCGCCCGTCAGCTCCGGCGTCCGGTGACGCGCGCGAAGAGGCCGCGCTTCTCATCCTTGCGCGCCCCGGAGGAGGCCGCGGCGAGGCTCGTCACCTTGAGCAGGTTCTGCTGGAAGACGGGATGGTTCGGCTCCAGCGCCACCGCGCGCTCCAGCAGCTCCACGGCCCGCAGGTAGTCCTTGCGCTGGTGGACCAGGCTGAGGGCCAGCTTGCTGTAGAGCACCGCGGCTTCGGGCACCCGGGCGATGGCGCGCGTGAGCACGTCGATGGCCTTATCCACCTGGCCCTCGCGTTCCAGGCGCACGGAGCGCTGGAGGAAGTCCTCCGCTGAGCCGGGCTCGACTCCGGGCCGCCGGACGGGCGGAG
>JBKGHI010000454.1:0-3750 GCA_046520405.1 Myxococcus sp. 1LA | reverse complement strand
CTCGGTTGCCCGACCATTTCCCTATTCGGCTAACTAATATCCGAACAGGCCCTTACGTTCGCCGCCCTCAGAATACGGCGTCGCTCCTCATCGGACAGTCGCGCGTCCAAGTCCGACATCTTCATATTGCCCGGGTCATAGAGATGCCGCCCCGTGGCGAACTCCAGCAGAGTCAGACCTAGCGAGAAAAGGTCCGCGCGCCCGTCCACTGAATCTCCCAACAGGACTTCAGGCGCGGAGTAGATGACGTCTCCCTTCGGGCGCGGAAGCGACGTCGCCACTCGCCCTGCCAATCGAGAGAGAGCAACACCAAAGTCCGTCAGCTTCACGCCACCACGAGGCGTGAGACGAATCCGAGTGGGGTTGACGTCGCGGTTGACGATGCCAAGAGGAAAGCCCGCGTCGTCCGTGCGCTCGTGCGCATAGGCAAGCGCCGCCGCGACCTCCGCGAACACGTATAGAGCGAAGGGCTCCGAGAAGTAGCGCCCGCGCGCCTGGGCAATGGCAAGCAACGAGTCCAGCGTGAATCCGTCAACGCTCTCGCTCGCAACGCAAAGCCCCTGCTTTATCTCGAAGAGGCCGTGAACGCGGGCGATGTTGGGATGTTGGAGGAACTGCGCGAGCCTGACTTCCTCTTCCAAACGGACGCGGGCGCGCTGGTACTTCTCCGGCAGGGGGGCTCCGCTGGGAATCGCCACGTACTTCACGAGGACTTTCCCCTGATAACCGGCAGGGGTGCGAGGCCGCGCGTAGAGGGTTCGCTCTCCATTGCGCCCCTCTCCAGCCAATATCTGAAAGAGGAAGTATGTCGTGTCCCCTTGGGAAAAGAGGACCACGCCCTCAGCGAACTGAGGGTTGGAATCACCAGACATGAAAGGGTTCTCCTGTTGCTCTTCCGCGAAAGCTCTCGCGCGAAGACAAACAAAAGCTACCCTCAGCCACGTCCGCCGTGAACGACGTCACAGGTCGCGAACTGCTCAAATCCGCCGAACGGCCAAAAACCACAAAACGTAAGCCCTCTTTACAAATCGGGACTATGGCCACTCTTTTACAGCCCAGCCGTACATGCTGCGGTTGAAGGTGACGGTCCCAGGCTGGGGGCCCTTTTCAGCAGGCATGGCCCCATTCTCACCGATGGCGATGCAAACAGGATAGGTGCGTCCATTTGGATACCTTGCCTCTGTATAGCGAGCCAGAAGGGCGCCCCCTCCCGTCCAGACACGCCCCACGAGCACAGTTCCTGTAGGGAGGTACCGAAATCCCTTTTGAACAACGCCACGTACCGGACCATCCGAATAAACGCCTAGCTCACCCATGATTCCTGGTTGATTTATGTCGATGGTGATCACTACCGAATCACCCTCTTGAAGTCGTAGCACCTCGAACATGGCTTCGCGTGCTTCATCCGGGCATTCGCTCGGGCCAGGACGAACCTGGGAGCTACCCGGACACCCCATCTGCAACGCAACGGCGGCAGTGGCGACCGCGCACTTTTTGAGGAACTCTGCTCGGCCGCGATTGGACGCAGGGGTCTTCAAGACCGGAGATTCGGACGGACTGGCGACGATTGGGGGACGCTTCACGGCAGGGGTTTCCTTCTGGACGGGAACTTGAGGGGGCAACGCTACCCCAGGGGAGGCTGTTTCAGGCGCGGGAGCTACGACAACGGTTCCCAGTGTCATGCCAGCGTCCTCCTGTGGGGTCACTGCGTGGAGCAAGGCGCCTACTCCGGCATCTCCCTGCGTAGCATGCTCGGAGGCTGCCATCTCGGTTCGCTCCCGAGCGGGCTCCTTCGCTGAGAAGATGCCTACCAGTGCCGCCACCGCGAGCACCCCCATCGCGCCCAAGAGGATTCCGCGACGAGCGAAGGGAGTAGCCGCAGGCGCTCCCGTATCGGATGCTGGAGTGAGCAGCGGCTTCGCGGAAAGGGTGTGGAGGGGAGTCACCCACTCGGGGCCTGCGTCCTTCAAGAGCACCTCCAGCTCACGCCGCATCGCCTCTGCGGTAGGCGGCCGGTTCTCGGGCTTGCGCGCGATGAAGCGCATCACCGCGTCGCTCAGAGCCCCAGGAACCCTTTCATTCAAGAGACGCGGGTCGGGCGGCATCGTTCGTCCCTCGACCGGCGTCCTCACGTCATCGCTCGCGGGTCTAGGGGAGGTTAGCACGTCGAATAAACAGACACCGAGGGCATAGACGTCATCAGTGACTTTGAACTCGTATCGCGCGTGACGGTTGTCGCCGTGCTCTCGAAGGAAGCGAGACGCTTCAGGTGAGCGGTAGCGGCGGGTGCCAGGAGGAAGCGGGGCGTCCGTCAGGTCTTCCGCCAGCGTGTAATCCCCCGCGCTGAAATCGATGATGAACGGCTCATTGTCCGAGGCGCGCACCATGACGTTGCTCAGCTTCAAGTCGCGGTGAAAGACGCCGCGACCATGCATGTAGTCAACGGCAGCCGCCAGCTTCACGAAGAGCCGGACGACTTCGTGGGCAGTAGGGTGAACCCTCTCCACCCATTCGGCCAACGTATACCCTTCGACAAAGTCGAGGATGACGTAAAGCCAGCCATTCTGAAAATCGGGCCAACGACCATGTGAATACGGCGCGACAATGTTCGGATGGCGCAGATGGACAAGACACCCCAACTCGCGCCGTAGCCGTGCGTCTGCCTTTTCCTGGTCACCGCTAGACGCACGGTGCATTGCGACCTTCATCGCGTAGTGCTTGCCGTCCCGCTCGACTTTATAGACAGCACCGTAAGTGCCCGCCCCGACCGGCTTCACGACGCGCCAACCATGAACCGTGTGACCGGATGGAAACTGCGCGGGATGATGAATAGCTGTCAGCATCGCGCATCCACTAGAATGTCATTTGAGGGATGGTCATTTGCGAGGCCCCTTCGCCGTCGAGCAATTCCAGAACACATACCTCCCCCGGCTTCCATGAGGGCACCTCTGTTTCAACAAGCACTAGACCGGACTCCCCTGGCGATATTCGCGGCAATGAAGACCGTACAGCAAGCACGCCCACCTCAGTGCCGCCCCTAGCGCTCACAATCCGAGCCGTTCCAGGAACCCAGGGTTTCTTTCCGTCGTTTCTTACGGCCACACCAATGATAGCCCAATTAGATGCTCGAAAGCTCGTGCCATCCACAAGCGTAAGCGATTCCCCGCTGGCTCTCTTTGCTCCAGCCAGAATGCGTCCTGCGATTACGCCTCGATGATCCAGCATGCCAGACATGAAGAGCCCACTAGGTCCACTTGAATCGCGTAGCGCCCGGAGCATCTGAAGCTCTTCCGCCTGAGCGTTAAGCTGAGCGCGCATGTCCGCTAACTCGGCGTGCAGCAGTTCGACAGAGTCCTTGCGTCGAAACACCTCAACGCGGGTATCCACCTCTGCCCCGTGAGTGACGAGAACGAAACTCCCTTGAGTCTGTGAGGAACTACCGGCAAATAGGACGCGGAGCCCGAGGCGCTCTCCGGGTCCCAAGTCCACGGCAGGCTCCAACACAAGCGAGCGGTCCCCGGCATCCACCAGCCGAAAGCGTTCGCGCCCTTCCAGCTCCACGGAGCCACGATCAAGCGGAGCGTCAAAGACGAGCGTGGTCAGGACCCCCGCCGCGACTCGAAGCTCTGGAACGGGATCGGAGGGAGCGCCCGATAGGGCGTAAGAACTCGCCGTCCCCCGTCGTGACCAGCGCGACCGAGTCGTGAGACGTCCTGCCGCCTCACACGAGGAGGTGGCCATGGACGCGGA
>JBKGHI010000453.1:0-3876 GCA_046520405.1 Myxococcus sp. 1LA | reverse complement strand
CCGATGGTACTTCGCGGGAAACCGCGCGGGAGAGTAGGTCGCTGCCGGATTCTTTCTGAGAAACCCCCGGTGTCCCTCGTGGACGCCGGGGGTTTTCGCTTTTGGGGGCCCTTGAGGCCGCGCGGGGCGCCCATACCCAGGGCCGTCAGCGCTGGTGTCGGGCCCGCAGCCGGCGCACGGCCCCAATCCCCAGCAGCGCCGCGACCACCGCCAGCGCCAGCACGTGCTCGGCCCGCGCTGCTCCTTTCGCCACCGCGTCCACGCTGCGCGAGAAGACGTACCCCAGCCCCACCACCACCGGCGCGCTGAGACATAGCGCCAACCCGTCCCACATCAGGAAGTGGCGCAGCCGCATGCCTTGCAACGCGGCCATGATGAAGACGGCGCCGCGCAGCACCGAGAGAAAGCGCCCCACGAAGACGCAGCGCCCACCATGGCGTGCGTAGAGGCGGGTGAGCTGCTCGCGGCGCTCGGGCGGCAGCAGCTTCTTCATCCGCGGGTGTTGGTACAGCGCCGGCCCCAGCCTTCGGGCCGTGAGGAAGAGGGCGGTGTCGCCGCAGAGCACGCCCGCTATCGCCACGGCCAATGCCACCGGCGCGGGCAAGACATCCCGGTGTGCGAGGATGCCCAGCGACAGCAGCACCAGGTCCTCCGGAATCGGCACGCCCAGTCCGCCCGCCACCAGCGCGGCGAAGAGCAGCGCCGCCGAGCCGTGCGCCAGCAGCCACGGAAGGGGTCCTGCGGCCATCGCCTTCTCCCTTCACGTCTTCATGCCGGGCCGGCGGGTGGACCCGGCGCGCCGCGCTCCTGCCGGAACAGCAGGACTTCCCGGGTGATGATTTGGATGGTGGCGGCCACGGGCACCGCGACGACCGCGCCGACGATGCCGGCCAGCTCCGCGCAGAAGAGGACGGCCAGGAGGATGAGCAGCGGATTCACGTGGACCGTTCGCCGGAAGATGAGCGGCGCCAGGACGTTGCCCTCGAGCTGCCCGTACAGGAGGAAGTAGACGAGTGAGATTGCCGCCACCCAGATTCCCTTGGTGGCCCACGTCAGCAGGGTGATGACGCCTCCCGCGATGAGGGGCCCGACATAGGGGACCAGGCTGGAGAAGCCACTGGCGATGCCCAAGGGCAGGAAGTACGGCAGGCCCAGGATGGCCAGCGTCGCGGTGGTCAGCGTGGCGTTGATGGTGCAGATGAGCGCGAGCCCGGAGAGGTAGCCCCCTGTCGCGCCATAGACGTTGCGGAGGACGCGCACGTAGCGCATCCGGTGCTCGGGGCCGACCAGGGCCAACCCCTTGCGAATCAGGTCTCCTCCGAACGTCAGCATGAACACGACGAGGAAGAAGACGGTGAGGGCCGAGATGACCACCCCCACCACGCCCCCAATGGCGCGCACCAGCAGCGCGGGCAGGGCTCCAGTGGCGATGCTGGGGGTTGCCTCCTCCAGCCTGCGCGCCCAGCCGAGCGCCTGCAGGCGTTCGCTCAAGACCCGAAACGGGCGCGAGCTCCGCAGCTCCTCCATCAGCTGCGGCCACTGACGCACCAGGGTGTCCAGTTGGTCCGCCGCCGAGGGAATCACGAGCAGCGCCAGGGTGGCGACGACCACCAGCAACCCCGTCATCACCAGGGCGATGGCCGGTAGCCGTGGCAGCTTGTGACGCACAAGCCAGACGACGCCATGCTCCAGCGCCACGGCCAGGATGAGGGCGATGCCCGTCAGTGTGAGCGCCACCCGGGTCTTCACTACCAGGGTGACGAACGCGACCACCGCGAGCACGGAAGCGCAAACGGTGAACACCGTCTTCGGTGTGACCTGGGAGCGTTGTCGTCCGCCGTCGCGCTCCGTCACCACCGCCCCCGCTCAAGCCCCGTGCCGCTGTCCCCCCGACGTGCCCACCCTTCCTGGGGCGGGCGACCCACCCTGTCGTTCAGGGTCGATGCGGACCTGGGCTGCGTTGCGACGAGGACGGCGCGCGCGAACGGTGGACCGTGGCGGGAAGCGCCTCGCATGCCGGTGCGGAGACGAGGCGCTGCGCCCTCACGGGCTCACGGTGTTTCAGTTCCGCGACGGATAGATGCCTTCCAGGGCGATGATGAAGTTGATGCAGAGGAAGGGCGACATGTTGTTGTGCGGCTGGCTGCCGCCGGCGACACCAATGGCCGCGGGGTTCATTGTCCCGTCGATGGGCGCGGCTCGGTAGTTGAGCACGGCCGCCGTGGAGTCCGCCGCGAGCACCGTTCCCACCGGGGTTTCCGTATCGCCCTGCTGGCTGCTCACATTCAAGGAGTGGGTGTGCGCAGGCATCTGGTTCGCAATCAGCGTCACTGTTTCAGAGCCGCCCTGCTCGCCCAGGGTGCGAGGCGACAGGCCCGGGCCTTGTCCCGGCTGCATGGGATACCGGCCTCGCAGGTCCGGCAGCGCGAACGTCGTCTGCCCGTTGCCACCATAGGTGGTGCCGAGGATGGAGAAGAGCGCCGTGTTCTGGGCGATGGAGAGAATTTGCCCCTGGCAGAAAGCCCAGCCCCGCGGAGGGAAGTTGCCTGCGAACATCATGATTTGACCGATGAAGGGCTCTGACACGTGCGTCTACCTTTCGAGAAGAGGGCTGCATGACAACGTGTGCTGCGCTCCCTCCTTGAGCAAAGGTCCGGCCAGCGCTGAATTCGCGCGTGTTTCATGTGTGTGTGTCAGCGGCATGCAGTGAAACGTGAGGGGCGGTGGCTTCGTGGCTCGCTGTGTCACGCGTGTCCATGCGTCCGTTCCAGACGCGAACGCGTCCAGCCCAGACGCCGCGGACCCGCGTGCCGACGCAACGCGGGTGCGTCCGGCTCGGACGCCAGGGCAATGTCTCGTGGGTTGGCCTCCAGGAGAGAATCTGCCCGGTTACCGCCGAACCTCATGGGTCGCGCCCGTTCTGCTTGCAGTGGCGTGAGGCTTGCTCAGAGGCCCGCGGCATGACGTTTCACGACGAGGAGACCGGCCGATGACGCAAGAGAACTGGCGACGCCCGCTGTATCAGAAGTGGTTTCAGGCGCTGCCGCTGACGGCGCTGCTGGTGCTGTCCGCGTGTGAGGAAGGAACGCCGGGACCACAGGGCCCGCAAGGTCCCGCGGGTCCCGCCGGGGCGCAGGGCCCTCAAGGTGAGGCGGGGCCGGAAGGGCCCGAGGGCCCCCAGGGTGCGCCGGGTACGCCTGGCGCCACGGGGCCCCAAGGTCCTCAGGGTGAGCAGGGGCCCGCGGGTCCCGCGGGCGGGCCCCAGGGGCCTATCGGCCTGACGGCGCTGGTGCGGACGGGTTCGGAGTCCGCCGGTGAGAACTGCGACCAGGGCGGCGTGGTGGTGCAGACCGGCATCGACGCCAACCGGAACGGGGAACTCGACGAGGAGGAGGTGGATGCCTCGCTGACTCGCTACGTGTGCAACGGCGAGCTGGGGCCCGTGGGCGCCGTGGGACCGCAAGGTCCGGTGGGGCCGCAGGGCCTCCGTGGTGAGCAGGGCGTCCCTGGCCCTGTGGGTCCGCAAGGTGAACAGGGCATCCAGGGCGAGCGTGGACGGTGGGCCCCAGGGCGCGGTGGGACCTGCTGGCCCGGTGGGACCGCAGGGGCCCACGGGCGAGCAGGGCCCGGTGGGCCCGGCGGGGCCACGGGGGCCCAGGGTGAGGTCGGTCTGGGGACGGTGATGCGGACCTCCCTGGAGCCGGCATCCGGCAACTGCGCCACTGGTGGTGTGCGGCTGGAGGCGGGTGTCGACACCAACCGCAACGGAACGCTGGATGCGGGCGAGGAGGACCTCTCCCTCACGCGCTTCGTGTGCAACGGCCCGCAGGGGCCGCAGGGGGCGGTGGGGCCCGCGGGCGCGACGGGACCCGTTGG
>JBKGHI010000452.1:0-3881 GCA_046520405.1 Myxococcus sp. 1LA | reverse complement strand
CCAGTGCGCTGGCCGCCGTCCTCCGGCTCTGCGGCGCGGCCACGGGCCTGCTGGCCGCCGGCCTCCTCGTGCTCCCCGCGCTCCGGGACGCCGGTCAACCGCCCCTCACGAAGGAGGAGGTGGTCGCCACCCGCCCCGAGACGACGCTGGCCCCGAACTTCGACCCGCCCTCGGAGGTCCGCGCGGGCGAGGTCCGTGAGCAGCGCGCGTACATCGAAGGCGCCAGCCTGCTCATGGTCGATTCCGAACCTTCCGGGGCGGCCGTGTCCGTGAATGGGCGGGCCGAAGGCACCACGCCGCTGTCCGTCACACTGGACTGCGTGACAGACGCGCCGGTTACGGTGAAGCTCACGCGCCGGGGCTACAGCCCCCTGGAACACACGCTCTCATGCCGGCAAGACACCATGACCCAGCTCTACGGAAAGCTGCGCAAGGGGAAGAGCGGCGCGAAGCCGTGAGCACCGCGTCCAACCTCGTCCTGGTCGTGGATGACGACGCCGACATCCGCGAGGCCGTGCAGGACATCCTGTCCTTCGAAGGCTACGCCGTGGCCCAGGCCGCCAACGGCCAGGAGGCCCTGGCGCTGCTGACCGGGCCGGGCGCGCTGCGGCCGTGCCTCATCCTGTTGGACCTGATGATGCCCGTCATGGACGGCGAGGAGTTCGTCGGCCGCCTCCAGCAGGAGCCGCTCCTGGCCGAGCTGCCCATCATCCTCGTCACGGCGAGCGGCCGCGCCCAGCTTCCCGGCGTGCGGGCCATCCTCAAGAAGCCCTTCGACATGGACGTGCTGCTCAGCGCGGTGGGCGAACACCGTCACTAGGAGCGCCGCTCACCCGTCAGCATCGCGGCCACCTGCGGGTCCAGTTGGAAGGACTCGAAGAAGCGGTCCGCGTCCTGGGGCGGCTTGCCTTCCGGGTGCAGCAGCAACTGCTGATAGAGCCGGGGCCCCACCAGGAAGAAGCGGCCACGCAGGTGCCGGGGGCCGGACACGCCCTCCACCTCCCAGCCCGGGAAGCCACTCAGCTCCAGCGGCTTCGCGGACAGCCCCGTGGCGCCCAGGGCCTCCAGCGCGCCGTGACTGGCCCGGGCCACCACGTCACGCGGGTCCGCCTGGGACACCGCGGCCGCGGGGAAGTCCGTGTAGGAGACGTAGTAGGCGGTATCCACCTCCGGCCGCACGGCGATGAAGGTGTGGAGTGTCACCGCGCCGACATCCGTCTCCTGCGAACGGCGCTCCTCGCTCACCGGCCCGGGAATCGCGACGGAGAAGCCCCCTTCCGTGGACTGGACGACAGGCTCGGCGGCCTGCGGTGCCTCGGGCTTCACGGCGGCGGTCGGCGCCTGCTGGCGGGAGGCACACGCCCCCAGCCCTCCCAGGGCCAGGAGGGCGGCAAGCGGCGCGACTCGGCGCAGGGTCTTCATAAGGGCAAGCGACTCCTGAAGGTTGGGCCCCGAAGGTACGTCGGGCCTTGCCCGAACGCATCCGCCCTCTTCGCGCGGCCGCGCGCCATGCGACGCTTCGCGCTCACCTCCCCCGCCCTTCAGTGCAGGGCGTCCGGCGGAGGCGCCAACCCCGAGCCCTCGTCCGTCAGCGAGGCCACCTCCGCCAGGGCCAGCCGCACGCGGAAGACGGAGCCATGGCCAGGCTGGCTCACCACCTCGATGCTCCCGCCATGGCCCTCCACGATGCGCCGGGCCACCGACAGGCCCAGGCCCACGCCCGGCGCGCGCTGACGGGCGTTGCCGGCGCGCTGGAAGGGCGCGAAGAGCAGGCGCTTCTCCTCCTCGGAGATGCCAATGCCCTGATCCGTCACGCACAGGACAGCCACGTCCTCTTCGCGGCGCACCGCTACCTCCACGGCGCTGCCCGCTGGCGAGTACTTCAGCGCGTTGCTGATGAGGTTGTGCAGCACCTGCTCCAGCCGGGCCGGGTCGGCGCGCACCAGCACGGGCCGGCCCGGCACCTCCAGCCGGAGGACGTGGCCGGTGTCTCCGGAGCGGTAGAGCTCCACCACGTCGCGGGTCAGCTCACACGCGTCCCGCACCTCCGGGCGCAGCTCCAGCCGGCCCGCCTCGATGCGGGTGGCGTCGAGCAGGTCACCCACCATGCGGTCCAGCCGCTCCACCTGCCGCCCCACCAGGGCCAGGGTGCGGTCCATGCGCTCGGGCGTGAGCGGAGCGCGCCCGCGGTTCGACAAGGCTGTGGACAACTTGAGGGCGGACAACGGATTGCGCAGCTCGTGCGCCACGCCCGCGAGGAAGGCGAGCTGCTGCTCCTGCTGGTGCGCCAGGCTGTTGGCCATCTCGTTGAACGTGCGCGCCATGTCCCGCAGCTCGGCGGGGCCCGCCTCGGGCGCGCGGGTGCGCTTGCTGCCCGCGCCGAAGCGGCGCATGGACTGGCTGATGTCCCGCAGCGGCTGGAGCGCCACGCGCCGCAGCAGCAGGCTCACGAGGAGCACGCCCAGCAGGAGCAGTCCGCACAGCACCACGCCCGCGGAGTCCGCCATGTCGTTCCACCGCTCCGCCTTCAACCGGGCGTGGCGCGCCCCCTCCACGTTGATGGCGATGACCTGCTCCAGGCCATTCAACGCGGCGTCCAGCGCCGGGCCCGCCTCCCGCTCCGCCCGCACCGCGTCCCGCTGGGCGGAGACATAGGCGTCGATATCCCCGCGGACCGCGTCCAGCCGCGCGCGCGCCTCCTCCGTCGAGGCGATGCGCCGCAGCTCTCCCATCTGCCGGTACAGCGACGCCTCCAACTCGTACCGTGTCAGGCCACCGGGTCCGCGCGGCACCCGCTCCGGGCCTTCACGCACCATCCGGTCATGGGCCAGCAGGCCCACCTCCAGCTCCTCGGATACCCGGATGCCCTCCACGGCGGTGCCCAGCGTCTCGGCGGAGTGGTCCAGCACACTCGTCAGGACGACGAGCAGGGTGGCGGCCATCAGCGTCAGCAGTGCCAGGACGCCCATGGTGGCGGCGAGCCAGGCGCGCAGACTCATGGCGCTCCCACGGCCAGGACGAAGGCTGGAGGAGACACCGGGCAGACCAGAAGGGAACTTCAAGCACGCTCCTCTTGGGGTTCCGGGGCGCACGGGCCGCCCCCATTCCTGACAGGAGGAACACGGCCTGGGCCCACGGGATTCGCGGACCGGACAGCAGGCGGGCACGCCCCGCCCATTCTCCCAAAGCGGACATCACGCAGGGCGTCAGCCGTGCTAGGGAGGAGCGATACGTGGCCGGCAAGCGCCCTGGCCGACGAGCGAGAGGTCTCCATGGACATCATCTCCCAGCCGGTACGCACCCTGAAATTCGATGGCTTCTGGCGCTGGCTCCAGGAGCACACGCACTGCATCCTGCGGTGCGGCTCCGTGGACGCCATGCTGTATGACCACGACGACTTCCACTGGGCCCTCCTGGAGGAGGAGCGCCAGCACATCGTCCAGGTCCTCAAGGGCAAGGTGCTGGTGGGCGAGCTGGTCATCCCCGGCCGCGAGGTGACGGAGGTGAATGTCGCCCCCGACCCGGACACCGGCGCCCAGGGCCACTTCCTGGTGGAGCTCATGGGCGGGCCCAAGGAAGACCCGCAGGCCCTCTACCACTTCATCATGGCGCACGGCATCGACCCGGCGCCGGGCCACAAGGACCTCAAGCACTGAGGAGGGTGCGCTCGATGAGCGTCACCGCGTCGTCCGTCCCGCTCACGTAGGGGCCCGCACCTCGCGCGGGCCGGGCGAGCGCGAGCCCGGCGGCGCGTGTCACCAACGCCTCCACGGTGCCCGCGCGCTCCTCGGAGCGCAGCCGCAACGCCTGCTGTCGTAGAGCCGGGCCGCGCGAGCGCCACGAAGGGCGTCCCCGTGGCCCGGGCCTCCTGCACGGTGTTG
>JBKGHI010000451.1:0-3898 GCA_046520405.1 Myxococcus sp. 1LA | reverse complement strand
GCCGGTGGCGCACGCCGCCGCGCCCGCGCAACCGGCGGCCGGGGCGCATCACCCGGCCCACGGCCGTGACGAGGAGGCTCCCAGCGCCGCGAAGTCCGCGGTGGCGGACCGGACCATCCGCGTCAACGTGGAGGTGCTCGACTCGCTGGGGTTGCTCGCGGGCGACCTGCTGGTGGAGAGCGCCCGCGGCCGGCTGCGCAGCTCGGAGACGGAGGAGCTGTTCGAGCGCTTCAGCCGCCTGGGGGACCGCTTCCTCCGGCTGGCGGAGGAGTTCGACATCGCCAACGAGGTGCGTGAGCAGTTGGACCGCGTGGAGAGCGACCTCCACATGCTGCGCGACGACGCGTTCCGCTTCGTGCGCCGCAACGACGACGGCATCAACACGCTGCACGGCAACCTGGCGAAGATGGCGGACCACGTGGCCGAGGCCCGGCTGGTGCCGCTGTCCACCGTGTTCGACGCCTTCCCGCGCGCGGTGCGTGAGATGTCGCGCACGCAGGGCAAGGAAGTGGACCTGGTCATCGAGAACGCCGACATCGGCGTGGACCGGTCCATGCTGGGCGACGTGCGCGACGCGCTGGTGCACCTGCTGCGCAACTCAGTGGACCACGGCGTGGAGTCACCGGACACGCGCCAGCAGTTGGGCAAGCCGCTCAACGGCCGCATCCGCATCCGCGTGCGCGTGGACGGCGACATGCTCCACATCGAGGTGGAGGACGACGGCCGAGGCATCGACCCGGAGCGGCTGCGTCAGGCGGCCATCTCCAAGCGCCTCATCACCGCGGTGCAGGCAGCGGCGCTGTCGGAGCGCGAGGCCATCGAGCTCATCTTCCGCCCCGGCTTCTCCACCCGCGACCAGGTCAGCGAGCTGTCTGGCCGTGGCGTGGGCATGGACGTGGTGAAGCGCAAGGTGGAGACGCTGGGCGGCTCGGTGGGCGTGAACAGCCGCATCGGCCGTGGCACCACCATCACCCTGCGCCTGCCGCAGTCGCTGGCGTTGATGAAGGTGCTGCTGGTGCGCCTGGGCGACGACGTCTACGGCATGCCCGCCGCGGACGTGGAAGCCGTGATGCGCGTCAAGCCGGATGACCGGCTGGAAATCTTCGGCACGCTGGCGGTGCGGCACCGCGGCAAACCCACGGCGCTGGTGGCGTTGGGGCCGCTGTTGGGCCTCAACGGTGGCAACCGCTTCGACAAGCCGCCCGCCGTGGTGGTGCGTCACGGCGAGGACCACGCGGCGCTGGTGGTGGACGGCTTCGTGGACGAGCGCGAAGTGGCCGTGAAGCCCTGCGGCGGCGAGTTCCTCAAGGGCGCGCCCTTCATCGCCGGCACCGCGGCGCTGGAGGACGGCCGCATCGCCGTGCTGCTCCACGTCCCGGACATCATGGCGGAGGTGCGCCGCATGGCCCGCCCCGTCACCCAGGCCCCCGCCGCCAAGCGCCTCCGGGTGCTGCTGGTGGACGACTCGCCCATTGCCCGCGCCACGGAAGGGGCGCTGGTGAAGGCGTTGGGGCACTCGGTGGAGGAAGCCCAGGACGGCGAAGAGGCCTACGTGAAGGTGCAGAACAACACGTACGACCTCATCCTCACGGACGTGCAGATGCCCAAGCTGGACGGGTTCTCGCTGGCGCGGCGGCTCAAGTCGACGCCCGCGGTGGCCCGGATTCCAGTCATCATCCTGTCGTCGCTCGCCTCACCCGAGGACAAGCGGCGTGGGTTGGATGCGGGTGCGGACGCGTACCTCGTCAAGGGCGAGCTGGGCGTGGAGGTTCTCGCGCAGGCCATCGACCGGCTGACCTGAGGAGCCTGGCTTGGGCGGTGGCGCGGCAGTCGCAGGAATGGCGTTTCGTGTGCTCATGGTGGGCAAGGGGCTGCGTGCGCTCGCGGCCCGGGGCCTGTTCGATGGGGAATCCCTGGTGCCCGTGGGGCCGGCGGAGGTGGAGTTCGCCGGCGCCCTGGTGGCCGTGCAGCGGCACTTCCCGGACGTGGTGCTGGTGGACCTGACGTCGCTGGACGCGCTGGCGGCCATCGAGCAGGTCATGGTGGAGCGGCCGGTGCCGGTGCTGGCGCTGCATCCCGGAGCCCTGTCCGGCCAGGAGGCCTTCCAGGCGATGGTGATGGGCGCGCTGGACGTGCTCGAGCGCCCCGCGACGCCGGGGGCCGACTTCTGGGCGAGCGTGTCGCGCAAGCTGGTGATGCTGGCCCAGGTGAAGGCCGTGCGTCAGGTGCAGACGCGGCCGGCGGCACAGGCGGCGCGCGAGGCGAAGCCGCCTCCGCCGTATCCGCTGGTGGCCATCGCCGCGTCGCTGGGCGGGCCCAAGGCGGTGGCGCAGGTGCTGCGGATGATTCCGCGTGCCTTCCCGGCGCCCATCGCCTACTGCCAGCACATCAGCGATGGCTTCACGGAAGGGCTGGCGCACTGGCTGGCCAATGAGACGGCGCTTCGCGTGCTCGAGGCGGAACATGACGTGCTCATGGAGCCGGGCACGGTGTACATCGCTCCGTCAGGCAGTCACCTGTTGGTCAGACCGGAGGGCCGGTTGGAGCTGGACTCCGGCCCGCCGCTTCGCGGTTTCCGGCCCTCCTGTGACATGCTGCTCACTTCCGCGGGCGAGTCGTTCGGTTCGCGCTGCATCGGGGTCATCCTGACGGGCATGGGGCGCGACGGGGCGCGAGGGTTGAAGGAGATTCGAGAGCGCGGTGGACGGACCATTGCCCAGGACGAAGCGTCGAGCGTCGTCTGGGGCATGCCGCGCGAGGCAGTGCTGATGGGTGCGGCGCACGAGGTGCTGCCGCTCAGCCGGATTGGCGCGGCGCTGATGCAGTGGGTGGAACTGTGCTGACGGCGAGCCAGAAGGTCCTGCAGCAACTGGCCGCGCTGCTCCTGGAGCGCGCGGGGCTGAAAATCACGCCCGACGGCTTCCACAGCCTCCGGCTGGCGCTGTCCGCGCGCATGCCCGTGCTGGGCCTGGACGAGCCCGAGCACTACATCCAGCGCCTGACGGGGCCTGGAGGCGAGGAGGAGCTGCGCTCGCTCCTGCCGCTCGTCACGGTGGGGCACACCGAGTTCTTCCGCGACGCCAAGCAGTTCCGCGCGCTGGAGAAGCGCGTGCTGCCGGAGCTGGTGTCGCGCTCGCGGCGGGAGATGCGCAAGGTGTCCATCTGGTCCGCGGGCTGCGCGACGGGCGAGGAGCCCTACAGCCTGGCCATGGTGCTCGCGGAGCTGGGCGCGCTGTCGCTGGAGGTGGACCTGTGGGCCACCGACCTCAACCTGGCGGCGGTGGAGGCGGCGAAGCAGGGGCGCTTCACGGCGCGCCGGGCCATCAGCATCAACCAGGAGCGGCTGACGCGCTTCTTCCGGCCGGTGGAGGAGGGCTACGAGGCCCTGCCCGCGCTGCGTGAGTACATCCGCTTCGACGGGCAGAACCTGGCTGTCCCCGTGTTCGACAAGGTGGCCCTGGCGTCGCTGGACCTCATCCTCTGCCGCAACGTCATCATCTACTTCGACCTGCCCACCATCCGCGGGTTGATGGATCGCTTCCTCGCCGCGCTGCGGCCGGGCGGGCTGCTGTTCCTGGGCTATTCGGAGAGCCTGTTCAAGGTCTACGACCGCTTCGAGATGATCGAAGTGGATGGGGCCTTCGTGTACCGCCGCCCGCTCAACGACAAGAGCGGCCGGGCCCCGCCGCTGCGCATCACCCCGTACCCTGGCGAGCCCGACGTCGCCGCACGCAAGCCCGTGCCCGCGGAGGCGTACGCCGCGGACCTGCGCAAGCACCTGCAGGCCCCGGAAGTGCCCCTGACGACGCGCCTGCCCGCGGTGCAGCCCTCGGCGACGCCTGGCACGCCCAGCGTGACGTTGCCGCGTGGGGCCTCCACGAGCCCGCGCTCCGTGGTG
>JBKGHI010000450.1:0-3975 GCA_046520405.1 Myxococcus sp. 1LA | reverse complement strand
CCACCGAGCGTCAACTGGCCCAACGCGAGCGCGCCGGCGACCGGGCCAGGAACTCATCGCACCCGCTCCGTGCCCTTCTCCGTGCCGTCGGTGCGCCACAGCTCCGCGCCGTGCACGCCGTCATCCGCGACGAAGAACACCCGGGAGCCCACCCGCGTCAGGTTCCGCGGCTGGGAGCCCGCCAGCCCCGGGCGCAGGTCCTTCACGCGCGCCGTCTGCCGCCCGCGTCAGTCGCGGCCACAGCTCGCGCCGCACGCCGGTCATCCGCGCTGAAGACGAGCGCCGAGCCCGCCCGCGTCAGCTCCATGGGCAGCGAGCCCGTAGGCCCCGGCCGGATGTCTCGCAGCCGCTCGGCAGCGTCGCTGCACACCGCCCAAGGCTGCGAAAACAGGCCGGGTGCGATGCCCTCCGATGACTCCGTCGATATGTCGACAGCGTCCTGCGACTCCAGGGCAATCCGCGCCCGCGCCTCGCCCTCCCGAAGCGGCTCGCCCCCCGCTGTTCCCCCGCAAAGCAGCGACAGCCACACTGGAATGGCACGCCATGACGTCATGTATGCAGCCCTCGTCCTCGGCGTCACGCCGGCCCTCGCCGCTGGAACTGGAAAGTGTCACCCATGCCGGAAGCTCCTACTCGGACCTGGGTAGGAAAGCGCGTCTGCTGTCCGTCATCACGCGACGGCGGACGACTTTTGCCGACAGCGCGACACTGGGGCCCCCTCGCCCCAGCGCCTTTCAAGCTCTCAATGAGAGAGACGCGAGTACGGCCCCGGCGGTATCTCGGATTTCGCCGTCACAGCGCCGTCACACCGGAAAGTCGTGCGATCAGCCGCCGGAGCGAAGCGCCTTGAGGGCCTCGCGGAACAGGGCCTGGAAGGTGGCGTCCGGCCCCAGCCGTTCGCCGGCCAGGTCCGCGGCCTTCTCCGCCTGGGGCTGCTTGTAGCCGAGGTTGAGCAGCGCGGAGACCAGGTCCGAACGGGCACCGCTGGGGGCGGCCGGCGCCGTGCCGCGCGACACCGCCTCCAGGTGGATGTTCTTCACCTTGTCCTTGAGCTCCAGCACCAGCCGCTCGGCGGTCTTCTTCCCGACGCCGTGAATCTTCGCCAGCCGCGCCACCTCGCCGCGCGACAGCGCCGCCACGAGCTCCGGGACCTCCATGCCGGACATCACCATCAGCGACAGCCGG
Organism: Myxococcus sp. 1LA; assembly: GCA_046520405.1. GTDB lineage: Bacteria > Myxococcota > Myxococcia > Myxococcales > Myxococcaceae > Myxococcus. The sequence goes on along the minus strand of JBKGHI010000450.1, from coordinate 2,790 downwards.
GGGCCCACGCGGGACACGCTGTTGAGGAGCAGGAACACCTCTTCCTCACCCTTCGTCAGGAAGCCGAAGAGGTCGAAGGCGTCCTCGCGCACCACGGTGCGCACGCGCACGTCCACCGGCTGTCCCTCCGCCGGCAGCTTTCCCAACGTCAGCGTGGAGAAGTTCACCCGGTAGCCCACGCCGCCCACGTCGATGGTGGCGTCCTCCAGGTCCTTCTCCAGCACCGTCCCACGCAATCGCGAAATCATCTCGCCTCCGGGCGCCGGTACGCGGGCGCCAGCCGGTCCGCCAGCAGCGCCGCCGCGCCCTTGCGCTTCTTGCCCGCCGCGGACGCCGCCGGTACCGCGGCCCGCCCATGGTTCAGGTGGCACAGCGCCACCGCCAGCGCATCACTCGCGTCCGCGCGCTCCAGCACCGACGCATCCAGGTCCAGGAAGGTGCGCACCATCCGCGCCACCGCGTCCTTCCCGTCCGCGCCTCCCGCGCCCACCGCCTTCTTCACCTTCGCCGGCGCGTATTCGAAGACGGGCAGTCCCGCCTGCGCCACCGCCAGCAGCGCCACGCCGCGCGCATGCCCCAGCACCAGCGCGCTGCGCGCGTTGCGGAAGGTGAACACGCCCTCCACCGCCACCGCGTCCGGGCGGTACTTCCCCAGGGCCGCCGTCAACGCGCCGTGCAAGTCCCGCAGGCGGTCCGACAGCGGCAGCGCCGGGTCCCCCTTGATGACGCCGTGGCCCACGTGCACCAGCCGGCCCCGCTTCTCCTCCACCACCCCGAAGCCCATGAACCGGCTCCCCGGGTCAACGCCAAGCACGCGCACGTTCCGCTCCGTTCCAGGCCACCGCTACTGCAACAACGAATCCAGCATCGCGTCTTCGATTTCGTAGTTCCCGTGCACGTTCTGCACGTCGTCGTTCTCCTCGAGCGCGTCCAGCAGCTTCAGGAGCTTCTTCGCGGTGTCCACGTCCAGCGACACGGTGTTCTGGGGGAAGAACACCCAGCGCTGCTGCGAAAGCGGCAGCCCCGCCTCCTGGAGCCGCCCCGCCACCGTGTGCAGGTCCGCCGCCGCGGTGCGCACCTCGGCGCCCTCGTCCCCCAGCATGATGACGTCTTCCGCGCCCGCGTCGATGGCCTGCTCCATCAACTGGTCCTCGGAGGGGCCGTGCTTCACGCTGATGACGCCCTTCTTCTGGAACATCCAGGCCACCGCGCCCTCGGCGCCCAGGTTGCCCCCGTACGCGTTGAAGGTGGAGCGCATGTCCGCCGCGGTCCGGTTGCGGTTGTCGGTGAGGCACTCCACCAGGATGGCGACACCGCCGGGGCCGTAGCCCTCGTACGTCACCTCCTCGTAGTTCTCCCCCTCCAACTCGCCCGTGCCCTTCTTGATGGCGCGCTCGATGGTGTCCTTGGGGATGTTGGCCTCGCGGGCCGCGGCCAGCGCGACGCGCAACCGGGCATTGCCGGATGGCTCACCACCACCGAGCCGCGCCGCGACAGTGATTTCCTTGATGACCTTGGAGTACAACTTCCCCTTGGTCGCGCCCATCGCGGCCTTCTGGCGCTTGATCTTCGACCACCGATTGTGACCGGACATGGTGGGTGTGCCTCAGCGGGCGCCCAGCGGTTGGAGCACTCCGAGCCGGGCCTTGTCCCCTACCGGGGGCCGCCGAGTCAAACCCTTCAAACGCCCGCGTCGTCGGACCGGACAGCCCCCGTCAGGCCCTCCACGGCGCTCGACACGCCGGGGACCTTCTTGGGGAAATCAAGGATGACGGGAGGCTGCGCGCCTCCGACCAGGGTGAAGGGTGCGGAAGACCCATCCCCCGTACAGGCCGCTGCCGGAGCCCCGTCCGCGTCCACCGGCACGGCATCCACGGACAGCGTGGGCTCGAAGAAGCCGGGCACCGTGGCGCCACAGCGCGCGCGCTCCCGCTCCTCCACCAGGCACGCGGGCACCAGGACGCCCAGCGCGAACAGGCGCGTGGACGCCTCGTACGCCACGGCCTCCGGGAACTGGCACTCCAGCAACATGGCGCGCAGCGTCCGGCGGCCGTCGAACAGGCGCACCACCTCGCCCACGTCCTCGGGCAGCGACGCCAGCACCTCCGCCAGCCGCGCGAAGTCCACCGTCAGCCGTGACGCGAGCGGCAATCCCCGAGCACGCAGCGCGTCGAAGCGCGTGAGGCCCTGGAGCACCGTCTCGCACAGGTACGGGCGGTCCATGGTGAACGAGCCCTTGTGCAGCTCGGGCCCCAGCATCACCGAGTACTCACCGCCGCCGAAGCAGAGCATCCGCCGCAAGGCCAGGCTGCCGCGCTCGCCATTGAAGACGGCGTCCACCACCAGGCCGTGCCGGAAGGCGAACCAGCCCTGCCCCTCCGCCATCACCACGCGGCCGGAGCGGACGCCTGCCAGCAGCGCGCGCGCCACGTCGGACAGCGACAGCCGCTCGGTATGCGTTTCGAAGGCCGCGTCACCGCTGCACCGGCCCGCCTTGAGCAGCGCCAGCGCCACCACGTCCCGCGCGTCCACCGGGTGGGCCAGGTAGTCATCCGCGCCCACGCCGCCGGCCAGGTCCCGGTGGAAGTCCTCTTCACGCCGCGCCAGCAGCAACACCGGCAGGTGCGCCGTGCGCGCATCCGCGCGAACCTGGCCACAGAGGCTGAAGCCGTCTCCGTCCAGGAGCTCCACCTCGTGATGACGAGCTGCGGCGCCGCGCCATCCCCCGCCAGCGACTCCAGCGCGGCTGCGCGCCCGCCACCAGCAGCCACCTCGAAGCCCGCCTCCGCC
>JBKGHI010000044.1:0-45848 GCA_046520405.1 Myxococcus sp. 1LA | reverse complement strand
CCGCTTCAAGCCCGCCATCAAGGGCGGCGAGCCCGTCGCCACGGAGATGAAGTACGCGTACACCTTCCTGCTCGACTGAATGTCGCCACTCCCGCTGGAAGAGAGGCGGAGCGGGGGCTTGCTCGGCGCGTCCGGGGTACCCCTCCCCACAGCCGCACTGGGATTCCACCTCGCCTTCGCTCCGCCTCTCTTTCCGCGGGAGCGGGAACACCTCTCACCCGTATGCTTGGACACGTCATGTCCTCCATCCTGAAAGCCCGAGGCGCGCTGGTCGCGACCTCGCTCTTGCTGGCGGCACCCGTGCTCGCGCAGGCGCCACAAGCTGACGCGCCTCCCGCGGACGCGGCCACGCCTCCTCCAGCGCAGCAGGCCCAGCCCACCATCACCAAGCCGCCCGAGCTGGTGCAGCAGGTGGAGGCGCAATACCCGCCCGAGGCGCTCGCGCAGGGACTCACCGCGTCGGTGCGGCTCATCATCACCATCGCGGCGGACGGCTCCGTCGCCGAGGTACTGCCCACCGAACCCGTGGGCAACGGCTTCGACGAGGCCGCCATGGCGGCGGTGCGCCAGTTCCGCTTCTCGCCCGCCGAGGTCGACGGCGTGCCCGCGCCGGTGCAGGTGGAGTATGTCTACCACTTCACCCTCACCACGCCGGTGCCGGAGGAGGGCGCAGAGGTCGCGGAGGCCGAGCAGCCCAAGGCCACGCTCACCGGTCAGCTCATCTCCCGCGGCAGCCGTTCGCGCGTGCCCAACGCCACCGTGCGCTGTGGTGATGACCCGGACGCCCCCGAGGTGATGTCCGACGAGGACGGCCGCTTCACGCTGGAGGTGCCCGCGGGCGTCTGCGACGTGCGCGTGGTGGCCACCGGCTACCAGCTCTACCAGACGAAGGAGGAGCTGAAGCCGAACGAGACGACGGAGGTGAACTTCTACCTCGCGCCATCGGGTAGCGGCCTGGAGACGGTGATTCGCTCCGAGCGGCCCAAGAAGGAGGTGGTGCGCCGCACCATCACCCGTGAGGAGGCGCAGAAGACGCCGGGCTCCTTCGGCGACCCCATCCGCGTCATCCAGTCGTTACCGGGCGTGGCGCGCGCGCCCTTCATCTCCGGTGAGCTGCTGGTGCGTGGCTCGAACCCGGGCCAGACGGCGACGATGATGGACGGGGTCGAAATCCCGCTCCTGTTCCACCTGCTCGGCGGGCCCTCGGTGGTCAACGCCGAGTTCATCGACCAGCTCGACTTCTTCCCGGGCGGCTACGGCAGCCAGTACGGCCGCGCGGTGGGCGGCATCGTCGAGGTGGGCACGCGCAAGGGCGCCTCGGACACGCTGCACGGCTCGGTGAAGGTGGACCTGCTGGACGCGGGCTTCTTCCTGGAGAGCCCGATTACGGACGGCATCAGCGTGGCCGCGGCCGCGCGCCGTTCGTACATCGACACGATTCTGCCCGCCGTCCTGCCGGAGACGGAGGGTGGCACGCTCTCCGTGGTGCCGCGCTACTGGGACTACCAGTTGCGCGTGGACTTCGGCGCGAAGCGGGGCACGCCCAACGACGACACGACGGTGGCCGACGGGGGCGCGCGCAGCTCCGGCTACGTCATGGCCTTCGGCAGTGATGACCAGCTCCGCATCGTGTCCACCGGCCCGGAGACGGAGCGGGACCTGGAGCTGAACACGCGCACCAACTTCCACCGCGTGAAGGGCGACTGGACCTACCGCAAGGGCGCGATGTGGTCCGTGTTCACGCCCTTCGTCGGCATGGACCGCAGCGACGTCGACTTCGGGCTCGCGCGGCAGGAAGGCAAGACGTACACGCTGGGCGCCCGGGAGGTGCTGGGCATCGAGCTGAACTCCGCGCTCACCGTCCGCACCGGTCTGGACATCGTCTTCGAGCACGAGCGCTACGACGTGTCGTTCCCCGCGCCGGGCGGCATCGAGTACGTGCCCTTCCCTGGCGCCGAGCCGGTGGGCCAGCAACTGGAAGAGCAGATTGCCCTCGCCTCCTTCGACGGCGCGCTGTTCCTCGAGGCCGACCTGAATGTCGGTCGCTTCACCTTCACGCCGGGCGTGCGCGGCAACCTCCAGTCGGTGGGGAACACGCGGAACCTGGCGTTGGACCCCCGGCTGTGGGTCCGCTACGCGGCGACGTCGCGCACCAACCTCAAGGGCTCGCTGGGCCTCTACAGCCAGCCGCCGGAGACGTTCCGCTTCATCACCCTGCCGTACGGCAACCCGGACCTCGCCTACCAGCGCGCGTTCCAGAGCAGCCTGGGCGTGGAGCACCGCATCACCGACGTGCTCAACGTGGACGTCACCGGCTTCTTCAACCGCCGCTTCAACAACATCGTGTCGCCCGGCCAGCTCGTCACCAACGAGGGCGGCGGTGTCTTCACGCTGCCGTACTCCAACGACGGCATCGGCCGCGCGTACGGCGTGGAGGTGATGCTGAAGAAGGAGCGCGCCTCCGCGACGGACAAGTGGTCCGGCTGGCTGTCGTACACCTTCAGCCGCGCGGAGGATGGACGCGCGGGTCCCCGGCCGCAGGGTGGGGGACTCTTCGGTGGCGGTGGCAGCGTGCCGGATGACTCCACGTATGGCCTCAGTCCCTGGGACCAGACGCACATCCTGACGCTGGTGGCGGGCTACGTGCTGGGCAATGGCTGGGAGCTGGGTGGCCGCTTCCGCTACACCAGCGGCCGGCCGATGACGCCGCTGGCGCGCGGTTATGACGTCTACGACGCGGACCGCAACCGCTTCAACGCGACGTTCGGCCCGTACTTCTCCGACCGCACGGGCGGCTTCCACCAGTTGGACGTGCGCGTGGACAAGAGCTGGCGGTTCCAGAGCTGGACGCTCACGGCGTACCTGGACGTGCAGAACCTCTACAACGCGCAGAACGTCGAGTTCGTCTTCAACGACTACCGGTTCCGTCGGGAGTACGAGGTGCCGGGCATCCCCATCCTCCCCGTGGTGGGTGTGAAAGGAAGCTTCTGAGATGAAGGCCCTGCTCAAGTCCTGTGGCTTGCCGCTGCTGCTCCTGGGCGCCACCGCGTGTGTCGACATCGAGGACCAGCCTTCACGCGTTCACGACTTCCGGGTGCTCGGCCTGGCCACCGAGCCCCCGGAGTTCATGGCGTCCGCCTGTGAGCTCAACCCGGCGACGCTGGACGAACTCGCCGAGCCCGTGACGTACCGGGCCCTGCTGGTGGACCCGGCGGGCGAGGGGCGGCCCATCCAGTACACGCTGTGGGCCTGCGCGGACCCGGAGGACCGGACGTGCGCGAACGAGGCCAACCGCGTGCTGCTCGCGGAGGGCACCACCGGGCCCGGTGAGCTGACGCTCAGCATCCAGCCGGGCGCGGCCACGCTGGCCGACGACACGCCGCTGCTGGAGCGGGTGCAGGAGCTGGACCCCTACCTGGGGCTGGGCGGCCTGCGCATGCCGTTGGTGCTCTTCACGCAAGCGGGTGAGGAGCGGGTGTACGCGCAGAAGCTGATGGTCTTCTGGTGTCCGGCGGTGGAGGGCATGCGGGTGAACGAAACGCCGGTGATTCCAGGGCTGCGCGTGGACGACGTCACCTGGCTCGTGGATGCGCCGCTGGAGCTGCGGGGCGCCGGGCCCTTCGTGGTGACGTCCGAGGATTTGGCGTCACTGCAGGAGACGTACGTGGTGCCCGGGCTGCGGCTGGAGGCGGTGACGCTGCGCGAGAGCTGGGAGATTTCCTGGCACGCGACGCTGGGCGAGTTCGCGCCGCAGGAGACGGGCGGCTCCTCCTTTGGCGGTCAGGAAGGCAGGCATCGCACGGAGTGGGAACCTCCAGAGGGCGCGCAGGCGCAGGAGGTGACGTTCTGGGCGGTGGTCCGGGACGGCCGGGGTGGCAGCTCCTGGATGATGCGGCGGGCGCTCTGGAGCCCGTGAAGCCGGGCTCGCGCGCCGGCCCGTAGCGAGATATGCCGAGGGGACTCGCTTGAGGCCGGGCCGGGCCTGACGCGTGGGGTGGAAGGCGGATGATGAGACGCACCACTGCTGGGGGAGGGTGCCGCCGGTGGGGCCTGCTGGCCGCCGTCTGTCTGGGCGTCTGGGCCTCCCTGTCCGCCGCCGCCCCTCCGCCTCCGGTGGAGGAGCCCCCGGTGACGCTGCGCCGCTTCGCGCTGCTCGTGGGCTCCAGCGAGGGCGGCGAGGGGCGCGAGCGGCTGCGTTACGCGGGCTCGGACGCGCTGGCCATGTCCCGCGTGCTGGAGGAGCTGGGCGGCGTGGCGGTGGCGGACCGCGTGCTGCTGCTGGAGGCGGACCGGAAGGGCCTGCTGGCGGCGCTGGAGCGGATGCGCGTGCTGGTGGAGGCCGCGGCCGCGGAGGGCGTGCGCAGCGAGCTGGTGCTCTACTATTCGGGCCACTCGGACGCGGACGGCCTGCTGCCGCGCGGCGAGCGGCTGACCTACGCGGCGCTGAAGGAGGGCTTGGGCGCGGTGCCCGTGGACGTGCGCATCGCGATTCTGGACTCGTGCGGCTCCGGCGCGCTGACGCGCTTCAAGGGCGGGGTGCACCGGCCGGGCTTCCTCATGGACGCCGCCTCACAGGTGCGGGGCCACGCGTACCTGGCCTCCAGCTCCGCGGACGAAGTGGCGCAGGAGTCGGACAGCATTGGCGCGTCCTTCTTCACGCACTTCCTGGTGACGGGCCTGCGCGGCGCGGCGGACGCCAGCGGCGATGGCCGCGTCACCTTGCACGAGGCCTACCAGTTCGCCTTCCACGAAACGCTGGCACGCACCGAGCGCACCCAGGGCGGGCCGCAGCACGCGGCCTATGACATCCAACTGGCGGGCAGCGGCGACCTGGTGCTGACGGACCTGCGCACCTCGCGCGTGCGGCTCACGGTGGCGGAGGACGTGCAGGGCCGCCTCTTCGTGCGCGACTGGGGCAACCAACTGGTCGCGGAGCTGCAGAAGCCCAAGGGCCGGCGACTGGCGTTGGGGCTGGAGGCGGGGCGTTACCACGTCGTGCTGGAGCGGCCCGCGCAGCGCCTGGAGGCGGAGCTGACGGTGTCGTCCAGGGGCGGCACGGAGCTGCGCGCCGAGCACTTCGTGCCAATGACACTCACGCGCACGGCGGCGAGAGGTGGCACGGACGTCCGGGCCGAAGCCTTGTCCACGGGAGAGCCCGTCATCCTCGGGGACATGCCCTCCGTGCCCTTCAACCTGTCGCTGGTGCCGCCGCTGGCCACCACCGCGCTGTGGGGGGGCGGCGGGCGCAACCACCTGGCGCTGGGCGTGCTGGGCGTGCGCTCGATGCAGCTCCAGGGCCTGGGGGCGTCCGTCGGGGTGGGGTGGGTGGACGGGACGGTGGAGGGGATTCAGGTGGCGGGCGTGGCGAACGTGGCGGGCGGGGAGATTTTCGGTCTCCAGACTGCGTTCGGCGGCAACCTCGCCTTCGGCGGCGGGACGGGTGGGCAGATGTCCGCCGTCTTCAACATGACCGAGCGGGACTTCACCGGCTTCCAGGTGAGCACCACGGCCAACCGCGCCGCGGCGCGCCTGCGGGGCGTGCAGGCCGCCGTGGGCATCAACCTGGCGGAGCAGCTCGCTGGCGCGCAGGTGGGTCTCATCAACATCTCCGGGGACGTCGCGGGCGCGCAGGTGGGCCTCATCAACGTGGCGGGCGACGTGCGCGGCGTGCAGTTGGGCCTCATCAACATCGCCGACGACGTGTCGGTGCCCATCGGCCTCTTGAGCATCGTCCGCAAGGGCCGCTTCGTGCTCGAGCTGTCCGCGGACGACGTGATGCCCCTGTCGGTGGGCATCAAGTACGGGAGCCGGACTGTCTATGTCCTGGCCACCACGGGCGTGGGCATTGGCGACAAGTCGCTGCGGACCTTCCTCAACATGGGCCTGGGCGTGCATGTCCCGCTGGACGCGGCGGACCGCTACTCGCTGGACGTGGACCTGTCCTACGGGAGCTGGCAGCCGAACTTCTATGGGGGCTCGGGACCGAAGAACACGCTCTTCCGGATGCGCGCCACGCTGGGCTGGGAGTTGAAGCGGCGCTTCGCGCTCTTCGGCGGCGTGTCCCTCAACGCGTATGACCCGTCGTCGCAGGACGAGGACCGCGACGTGAGCTGGCTGCCGCAGTGGAAGCTGGGGCGCGGCCCGGGCGGCGTCCGCATGTGGCCCGGCCTCCTGGTGGGCGTGCGCATCTGACGCCCACGGAGAAGCAGTCCACCGCGACGAGGACGGTGGCGACGGGCTCGCGGAGGTGACGCCCGGTTCAGCAGGCGCTCAGCGCAGCCACGCCAGCACGGCCGGCTGCGCGTCCACGTGGACGAAGTGCCCGGCCGTGGGCGCCGTCTCCACCGGGCAGCCCGCGGCCACCAGGCGCTCCACGTCCGCGTCGCTCACGTACTTCGACCGGCCACCCCGGAGGCAGCGCATCGGCGGCCCGTCCTTGCGCTCCACCGCCGCCCACAGGTCCGTGTCATTCACCCGCGAGTGCAGGTCCGCCAGCGCCTGACGGTCGAAGCGCCAACGCACGCCGCTTTCCTCCGTCACCAGGTTCATCAGCAGCCAGTCCGCCAGCGGCTCCGACAGCCCGCGGCTCGTGAGCTCCGCGCGCATCGCCCGTCGGTTCTCCGCCTGCGCCGGGGCCTGGAGCAGGATGCCCAGGACCTTGCCACTCTCCGACAAGTCGCCCGGCACCGGCCCCGGAGCGATGTCCAGCAGGGACACGCTCTTGACGGCCTCCGGCACATGCAGGCTCGCCGCGAGCGTCACGCGGCCTCCCAGCGAGTGGCCCACCCAGTCGAACGGACCGTTGAAGCCCTGCGCCCGCGCCGTGTCCACCACGTCCCGGGCCATGCTGTAGAGGTCCGAATTGGACGGCAGGGCAGGGGACGTCCCGTGCCCGGTGAGGTCCGGCAGGAGGATGCGCCGGCTCGGGTCCGCCGCGCTCCACGCCGTGGCCAGTGAGCGCAGGTTGCGCCCCGTGCCCAGGAAGCCGTGCAGCATCACCGTGGGCACATCGCCCTCACCCACCAGGAAGCTCTCGAGGACCATGCGATTCGTGCCTTTCTCTCCGCCCCGTTCGCCTTGACGCGGGGCGGGCCGTGCCGCTTCATACCTTGAACGCCCCGCCTGACGAGGTCTTCCGCGTGCCAACCGTTTCCTTGCTGCTCTTCGTGCTCGCCGCCGCTCCCGCGAACACGGCCCCCGCCGACCCGAAGGCCGCCGTCGCCGCCGTGTTGGATGACTGGCACCAGGCCGCCGCCGCCGCGGACGAAGCGCGCTACTTCGGCCACTTCACCGAGGACGCGGTGTACCTGGGCACCGACGCCACCGAGCGGTGGACGCGTGACGAGTTCCGCGCCTGGGCCAGGCCGTACTTCGCCAAGGGCGAGGCCTGGAACTTCAAGGCCACGTCGCGCCACATCTTCTTCTCGAAGGACGGCGCGGTGGCCTGGTTCGACGAGGTGCTGGATACGCCCAACCTGGGGCCCAGCCGTGGCAGCGGCGTGCTGGTGAAGGACGCGGGCACCTGGAAGATTGCCCAGTACAACCTGTCCATCCCCATCCCCAACGACGTGCTGCCGGAGGTGAAGCGGCGCATCGAGCGGCACCTGGCCCGGGGCCAGAAGCCGCCCGCGAAGTCGGGCACCTGGCAGCGGCCGCCCGCGAAGGTGCCCGCGCCGCAGACGCCTCCCATCAAGGAGAAGGCGCCGGTGCCGGCGAACTGACGCCTCACAACCCGAAGGGATAGGTGTCGGGCGCGTCCTCTTTCTCGTGCCCGGCATCCGTGTCTAGGGGACGCAGCGCCCGTGTCTCGTCGTAGTGCAACACCGCGTCGAACTGCGCGGGCAGGTTCGCGTGGAAGTAGTGGCTCCAGCGCTCGGTGCGCGGCGCGTACACCACGCCGATGGCGCGCTCCAGCCTGCGCTCGTGCAGCCCGCCCGCCGCTTCGCCCAGCTCGGCCATGCGCAGCAGGAACGCGGGCATGCCCACCTCGTGGAACAGCCGCTCGTAGCTGCCGGACATGGCGGGCTGGATGCGGCGGCGCAGGCCGGGCTCGTCCCATTCGTGCGCGGCGATGACGACGCCGGTGTACGTGGTGAAGCCCACCGCGTACGTGGCCGCGCCGTGCCGTTCGCGCAGGAGCTGGCCCACGTTGAGCTCGCCTTCATCACCCATCTGCGTGGCGCGCGCGTCCCCCAGATGGGAGTTGTGTGCCCAGATGACCAGCCGGGCGGGGGGCCCGCCGCGTGACAGGTGCGCCGCGAGCGCATCCACGGTGTCCGCCATGTGCGTGTCGCGCAGGTTCCAGCCTTCGTGCCGGCCGGCGTACACGGCGCGGTAGTAGGCCTCCGCGTTGGCCACGAGCCGGGCGTTCTGCTCGGCGTTGAAGCGGCCATCCGCGTCCTCGGGGCCTCGCGTCCGCCGCCGCTGGAGCTCCACGAGCTGGGCCCAGACCTGCTCCTCGCACGAGTCCGCCTGCCCATACGTGGTGGACTGCCCGTAGACGTGAGGCTCCGGACCGAACTGGTCGAAGCACGCGTAGCGCTGACGGGCGCGCTCGGCGGCGTCCGGGTCCACCGTGTCCAGCCAGGCGACCACCTCCCGCATGGAGTCATGGAGGCTGTAGAGGTCCATCCCGTAGAAGCCCGCACGCTGCTCCGGGGGCACGGTGGCGTTGTGGGCGCGCATCCAGGTGACCAGCTCCTCCACCTCCCGGTTGCGCCACATCCACCGGGGGAAGCGCTGGAAGTTGTCCAGGGCGCCCGCCGCCGTGGTGTCCTGGCCGTTACCCCGCACGAAGGCGTCCACGCGCAGGGCAGCCGGCCAGTCGGCCTCCACCACCAGCGCGCGGAAACCGTGCTCGGCGATGAGCCGGCGGGTGAGGGTGGCGCGTGCCTGGTAGAACTCGTGTGTCCCGTGTGTGGCCTCGCCCAGCAGGACGAACCGCGCATCACCGATGCTGTCGATGAGCGGGTCCAGGTCCGAGGCGCGGCCCGACACCGGCAGCGCGGCGGCTCGGATGCCCTCCAGCAGGGCGGCCGACACCTCCGGGGTGTCCTCCTCCATCAAACCCATGCCTCACAAGCTGGGGTGGATGGGGCGGACCGGCCATCGTGCCTTTCCCTCAGCCCGGACGGCGGACAGGTGGGCACCCCCTCCGTTGCATCCGCCTGGGGGCGTGCCAGCGCCGGAGCGGGTCCCCAGCCTTAGGCAGGCATCGCAAGTCCAGGAGGAACCCGCTCATGCCCAGCAATCACGGCGTCGTCTATCTCGGTCCCGGCAAGGTGGAGGTGAAGTCCATTGATGACCCCAAGCTGGCCAACCCGAAGGGGAAGCCCATTGAGCACGGCGTCATCTTGAAGGTGGTCTCCACCAACATCTGCGGCTCGGACCAGCACATGGTGCGCGGGAGGACGACGGCCTCCAAGGGCCTGGTGCTGGGGCACGAAATCACCGGTGAAATCATCGAGAAGGGCAAGGACGTCGAGTTCCTCGACGTGGGCGACCTCGTCACGGTGCCCTTCAACGTCGCCTGTGGCCGCTGCCGCACGTGCCGGGAGCAGCAGACGGGCGTGTGCCTCAACGTCAACGAAGGCCGCGCGGGTGGCGCCTACGGCTACGTGGACATGGGCGGCTGGGTGGGCGGCCAGGCCGAGTACGTCATGGTGCCCTACGCGGACTTCAACCTCATCCGCTTCCCCGACAAGGCGCAGGCGATGGAGAAGATTCTCGACCTGACCATGCTGTCGGACATCCTGCCCACGGGCTTCCACGGCGCCGTCACGGCGGGCGTGGGCGTGGGCTCCACCGTGTACATCGCGGGCGCGGGGCCGGTGGGGCTCGCGGCGGCGGCGTCCGCGCGGATCCTGGGCGCGGCGGTGGTGATGGTGGGGGACATGAACAAGGAGCGGCTGGCGCACGCGAAGTTCGTGGGCTTCGAGCCCATTGACCTCACGAAGAGCGACAAGCTGGAGGAGCTGATTGCCGCCGTCGTCGGCGTCCCCGAAGTGGATGCCGCAGTGGACGCGGTGGGCTTCGAGGCGCGAGGCCATGGCGCGCAACATTCGAAGGAGGCGCCGGCCACGGTGCTCAACTCGCTGATGGCGGTGACGCGGGCCGCGGGCGCCATCGGCATCCCCGGGCTGTACGTGACGGAGGACCCGGGCTCCACGGACGAGGCGGCGCAGCACGGCAACCTGCGCATGCGCTTCGGTCTGGGCTGGGCCAAGTCCCACCGCTTCTTCACGGGGCAGACGCCCGTGCTGCGCTACAACCGCCAGCTCATGCAGGCCATCCTCCACGGCCGGCTGCCCATCGCGAAGGTCGTGAACGCCACCGTCATCTCGCTCGCCGACGCGCCGCGCGGCTACCACGAGTTCGACTCGGGCGTGGCGCGCAAGTTCGTCATCGACCCGCACGGGATGCTGAAGAAGAAGGCGGCCTGACCCGGGGCCTCTGGCGTGGCGCCTGCCGCCGGCGGGAGGAAGCGCACCAGGGCAGTCAACTTCCGGAGGCCCCGGGCGATAATCCAGAGACCCGCCCCCCGAGCCTCCATGTCCAAGGTTTCCAAGCCCGTCCCGACCACCCCGAGGCTCCTTGCTCGCCCCGAGAACGACTCGGCCCGCCGTCCCGCGGGCGACACGGCGCGCCAGCCGGCGAACACGCCCCGGAATCCCTACCAGTCGCTGGACGGGCTCGACCTGACGAAGGCTGTGGCCCGGGCGCCGCTGTCCCTGGACGGCGCGGCGTCCGCCCAGTCCGTGGCGGCGAAGGCGGGACGTGACGCCTCCGACAAGAAGACCATCAAGGTCGAGACGGGCGTCACCCAGGGGCCCTTTGGCGTCTCGGTGCGCCACCACATTGAAATCAGCGTGAAGCCGCTGGATTTGGGCATCCCGCCCGGGCAGCTCGCGGCGGAGCTGGACCGTGCCATCGCGGAGAGGCTCGCGGACGACACGAAGGCCTATGGGGCGGACATGAAGGCCGCTGGCTACGACTCCCTCAAGGAGTGGTCGGAGGCCAGGGGCTACTACGGCTCGCCGTCGCACAAGGCCTGGGCGGAGGCCGCCAGCGCTCGCACGGGTGGCCAGATTCCGGCGAGCTGGTGGATGGAGTTCGACCCCTTCGGTGGCACCGCGGGCAACGGCCCCAACATCCTGCCGGGCGGCGAGTACCCGTCGCCCATCAGCAAGATCGCCATGGCGCACGACACCGACTGGAACCTGGGTCGCTACTTCGGCGTGGGTCCCTTGAGCGCGCTGGATGGCGCGCCCAACGCGGAGGACCTGGGGCCGCTGGGGCTCGACCCTCGGCTGGGCGGGGACCTCTACATCCTGGGCCATGCGGACTGGGATGTGAATTACGGCAGCTCGGTGGACCTGCCCGGGCGCTGAGCGCACCGCGCTTCGGGTGAATTCCTCGTGGCTTCGGCCGCGATGCATTGCGGGTGTGCGGTGTCCCGGGCACAAGGCCGGACGGCGGCCACCGGATGCAATCCCGCTCCGGCAGGCCGTTTGCCGGAGGGGAAATGTCCCGCACGTGGAGCATGGTATCGGCCGTGTGGCTCGCGGCCTGTGGCGCGCAGGTTTCCGACGCGGATGAGTCGCAGGGCGCGGCGCCACCGCACGAAACGGTGAGCCGTCAGGCGTCATGGGAAGGCGAGCTGGAGGTCGTGGTGGTGGACCCGCCCGTGCCCGCGGCGGCGTGGGAAGAGTACTTCGTGAAGGTGGGCCATCAGCGCCGCCAGGTCGTCTTCGAGAAGGGCGCTCCATCGGGGCTGCGCAGTGGCCTTCAGGTGAAGGTGCACGGCCGCGAGCAGGGCGGTCAGGTCGTCGCGCGGGGCGTGGACGTGGACACCCATGCCGCGTCCTCGCTGAGCACGGCGAGCGCGTGTGGCGTCAGCGGCGTGCAGCGCAGCCTGGTCATCATGGCGGAGTTCCCCGGCATGCCCCGGCCCGGGCTCACCTCGCAGGCGGTCCACGACGTCTTCTTCTCCGGCACGCGCCGCTCGCTGGCGGACTACTGGAGCGAGGTGTCCGAGGGCCGCACCACCACCACGGGCGACGTGGTGGGCTGGTACGCGCTGGACCGCGCCTATTCGTGCAGTGAAGGCGACGCCATGCGCGCGGCGGCGGTGCAGGCGGCGGACGCGGACGTGGACTTCACGCAGTACGACCGCATCTTCATCGTCCATCCCCGGCCGCAGGCGGGCTGTTCCTACGCGGGGCAGGCCACAGTGTCCTGTGGACAGGTGCAGACGGCGGACGGCACCGTGACGGCGTCCACGTCGTGGCTCGTGGCGGAGTCCATGAGGGTCCACGACAGCGCCGTGGAGTTGGTGACGCACGAGGCGGGGCACAACCTCACGCTGGGCCACGCGAGCACGCGCGACTTCGGCACGGAGGCCCTGGGGCTGCCGGGCATGTTGGGCGTCATCGACGAGTATGGGGACGTCTTCTCCACGATGGGGCGGTGGAACCTGGGCCACTACGCGGCGCCGCAGAAGGCGCGCATCGGCTGGCTGGATGCGTCCACCGTGGCGCAGGTGGACGGCGTGGGTGGCACGTTCACGCTCGCGCCCGTGGTCGCGTCCGGCGGGCTGAAGGCCCTCAAGGTGCGGCGGCGGCCCGGAAGCGAGGACTGGCTGTGGCTGGAGTACCGCCAGCCCGTGGGCGTCTATGAGTCGACGTTGGGCCCGCAAGTCTTTGGTGGCGCGCTCGTGCACTATGCCGACGCGGCGACGCAGAGCGGCTCCCACCTGCTCGACTTCACGCCCCAGACGGGCGCCTGGACCGACCCGGCCCTGCAACCGGGCACGACGTGGGACGACCCGTACAGCGGCCTCTCCGTGACGGTGCAGTCGGCCACCACGGCGGGGCTCACGGTGCGCATCGACTACCGCCAGTCGGCCTGCGTGCGCGCGCCGCACGAGGTGCAGGTGTCGCCGCTGGCGCCTTCGGCGTGGCCCGGCGGCCGGCCGGAGTTCGACGTCCTGCTCATCAATCGCGACTCGCCGTCGTGCGGGCCGTCCACCTTCCAGCTCGCCACCCTTCTCCCTCAGGGGTGGGGCTCCGACCCGGTGCCTGCGCAGACCAGCGTCGGCGCTTCTGCGTCGGTGTCGCTGGGGCTCCAGACGTATGTGCCTTACAGCACGGCGCCTGGGACGTATGCGGTGGGCATGGCGGCCACGCGGGAGGGCCACACGATGCAGGGCACGGTGGACTTCGACATCGCCGAGCGCTGTGTCACCGCGCCGCCCACCGTCACCCTGTCGCCGCAGACCGTGACGGCGGCGCCGGGCACGGACGTCACCTGGACGGTGAACGTCACCAACAACGACTCCGCGTCGTGTGATTGGGTCTGGTACGACTTCTATTCCAACCTGCCGTCGAGCTGGGACACCGCCTTCTCCGACTGGGGTGTGAACCTTCCGCCGGGTGGCGCCTTCACCTTCACGATGACGAAGTCCATTCCGCGTGAGGCGCGTAACGGCAGCTACACGGTGGACCTGGACATCTACAAGGACGAGTACGGCCGCGTGTGGGGTGGAACCGCCACGGTGAACGTGGCCACGTCGCTGACGCGCTCGCGATAGGCCCGTACGGCCGCTCGCGGCCCGTTGTCGCTGCGAGCGGCCGCGTGAGTCTCAAGGGCGCGTGCAGCCTTGCCTGGCGAGGTGCCGCCACGGTGGATGCGGCCGGGCTGCTGATGTGCGCGAGGTAGGTCCGCACGTCCGCTCGCGGCTTGTCGCCGTCGCGAGCGGGCGCGTGAGCCTCGAGGACGTGTACAGCCGTCTGTCGCGTGGCACCGTCACGGTGGCTGCGAGCGGGCCCGCTGGCGGCGGCACGCCACCGTCCGCGAGCGGGAGTCAGCGTCTCAGGACGCCCGGGCGCCAGTCTGCTTCCGCCACGCGCCGAGGATGTGCTCGGCCACGGCGTCCACGCCCACATCCTTGGTGACCTGGGTGAAGACGAAGGGGCCGTCGCCGCGCATCTTCCGTGCGTCGCGGTCCATGACGCCCAGGTCCGCGCCCACGTGCGGCGCCAGGTCCGTCTTGTTGATGACCAGCAGGTCGGACTGGGTGATGCCGGGACCGCCCTTGCGCGGCACTTTGTCCCCGCCGGCCACGTCGATGACGTACACGGTGTAGTCCGCCAGCTCGCGGCTGTACTGCGCCGCCAGGTTGTCCCCGCCGCTCTCCACGATGAGCAGCTCCGGGGACAGCTCCTCCATCAACTGTTCCAGCGCCAGCAGGTTGTGACTGATGTCCTCGCGGATGGCCGCGTGGGGGCAGCCGCCCGTCTCCACCGCCTTGATGCGCTCTGGCGACAGCGCCTGGTTGCGGACGAGGAACTCCGCGTCCTCCTGGGTGAAGATGTCGTTGGTGACGACGCCCAGGCGGTGGCGCTCACGCAGCTTGCGGCACAGCGCCAGCACCAGCGCCGTCTTGCCACTTCCCACCGGCCCACCAATGCCAATGGTGAAGGCGCGTGCCTTGTAGTCGCGCCGCTGGGGCTCCTCGCGCTCGTGGTAGTGGCCTGGGTGGTCCCACTCCTCGTGCTCATGGTCGTGGTCGTCGTCGTGTCCGTGGCCGCGGTGGTCGTCGTGCATGTGCGCTTCACCTCAGGACTGGAAGAGTCTGGAATAGAGCCGGTCGTGCGTGGCGCCGAACAAGTCGAGCAGGGGAGACGGCTGCGCCAGCGCCTCCACCCCCAGCCCCGAGCACTGCGCCAGCACCTCGTCCAGCAGCGGCGTGGCCTGGTGCTGGAGTTGGTGGGATTCATGCGTGCCGGCGATGCCCAAGCGCACCGCCGCGGACAGCGCGCCCCTCAAGGTGAGGGACAGGAAGAGCTGCTGCGCGTCCTCCAGCGACACGTCCAGCGCGTGCAGCACCGCGCCGAAGACGGGCGCATGGTGGAAGCGCAGCCCGGCGGCGCGGGCCGCCTCGCGCACTGGCGTCACGGGGCCGGGGAAGATGCGGGCACATGTGTCCAGGAATGCGCGGCCCTGCGTGCGACTGGCGCGGTTGGCCACGTGGCTGGAGAGGAACGCCTCCGCGCGGGCATCCAACGACGGCAGGCGACGTGGGCTCGCGGTGCGCGGCGCTCAGGAGCGGCAGGGCGCCCTGGCCCGTCTGCCACAGCAAGTCGCGCACAAAGCGCCGCAGCTCCGCGGGGCCGCGCACCTCACCCAGTTGCACCGCGGCCTCCAGTCCACCGGAGTGCGCGAAGCCGCCGGTGGGGAAGCCGGAGTCCGCCAGTTGCAGCACCCGCCACGTCGAGCCCATGCCGCGCGTGCCTCTCAGAACAGCGAGTAGAGCTGGGCCAGGGGCAGGCGCTTCGCGGGCTCGCAGCGCAGCAGCTCTCCGTCCGCGCGGACCTCATACGTTTCCGGGTCCACGGTGATGCCAGGCATCGCGTCGTTGAGCTTCATGTCCTTCTTGCCCAGGTTGCGGCAGCCGCTCACCGCGACCAGCCGCTTGGTGAGGCCCAGGTCCTTCACCGTGCCCTCGGCGAAGGCGCGGCTGGAGATGAAGGCCACGCTGGTGGCGCCCAGCGCACGTCCGCGAGCGCCGAACATGGGCCGCATCATGTAGGGCTGCGGCGTGGGGATGGACGCGTTGGCGTCGCCCATCTGCGCCCAGGCGATGAAGCCGCCCTTCACCACCAGCTCCGGCTTGATGCCGAAGAAGGCCGGGTTCCACAGCACCAGGTCCGCCAGCTTGCCCACCTCCACGGAGCCCACTTCATGGGACATGCCGTGGGCGATGGCGGGGTTGATGGTGTACTTCGCCACGTAGCGGCGGATGCGGAGGTTGTCGTTGTCGCCGCGCTCTTCGGACAGCCGGCCGCGCTGCTCGCGCATCTTGTGCGCCGTCTGCCAGGTCCGGCAGATGACCTCGCCCACGCGGCCCATGGCCTGGCTGTCGGAGGCCATGATGCTGATGGCGCCCAGGTCATGGAGGATGTCCTCCGCGGCGATGGTCTCCCCGCGGATGCGGCTCTCCGCGAAGGCCACGTCCTCCGGAATCTCCCGGTCGAGGTGGTGACACACCATGAGCATGTCCAGGTGCTCATCCAGCGTGTTCACCGTGTACGGGCGCGTGGGGTTCGTCGAGCTGGGCAGCACGTTGGGCTCGCCGCACACGCGGATGATGTCCGGGGCGTGTCCGCCGCCCGCGCCCTCGGAGTGGTAGGTGTGGATGGTGCGGCCCTTGAACGCGGCCAGCGAGTCATCCACGTACCCGGACTCATTCAGCGTGTCCGTGTGGATGGTGACCTGGACGTCCTCGCCCTCGGCCAGGGTGAGGCAGGTGTCGATGGCGGCCGGCGTGGTGCCCCAGTCCTCGTGCAGCTTCAGGCCGATGGCGCCCGCGCGAATCTGCTCCACCAGGCCGTGTGGCATGGACGTGTTGCCCTTGCCGGTGAGGCCGATGTTCAGCGGAAGGGTGTCCGTGGCCTCCAGCATCCGCTGGAGGTTCCACGCGCCCGGCGTGCAGGTGGTGGCCTTGGTGCCCGTGGCGGGCCCGGTGCCGCCGCCCACCCAGGTGGTGACGCCGCTGGCCAGCGCCTCGTCCGCCTGCTGGGGACAGATGAAGTGGATGTGCGTGTCCAGCGCGCCCGCGGTGACGATGAGGCCCTCCCCGGCGATGGCCTCCGTCGTCACGCCCACCACCATGCCCGGCGTGACACCGGCCATGACGTCCGGGTTGCCCGCCTTGCCGATGCCGGCGATGCGGCCCCCCTTGATGCCGATGTCCGCCTTGTAGATGCCCGTCCAGTCCAGGATGAGCGCGTTGGTGATGACGCAGTCGAGCGCGTCCGCGTCTCCCACGCCGGCCTGCTGGCCCATGCCTTCGCGCAGCACCTTGCCGCCGCCGAACTTGCACTCGTCGCCGTAGACGGTGGCGTCGCGCTCCACCTCCGCCCAGAGCCCCGTGTCACCCAGCCGCACCCGGTCTCCCGTGGTGGGACCGAACATGTCCGCGTAGTGGCGGCGGTCCATCTTCCGGCTCATCAGCGCTCCTCCTCGTGACCGAAGCCTTGCGTGCGCACCGCCTCCAGGGCGCGCTCGCGGCCCTCGGGCGTCACCTTGCCGCTGCCCAGCGCGTTGCCGCCGCGCACCACCGCGTCACCGGCGATGGCCACCAACTGCACCGTCTTGCGCTCACCGGGCTCGAAGCGCACCGCGGTGCCCGCGGGGATGTTCAGCCGGCGGCCGTAGGCCCGGGCACGGTCGAACACCAACGCGCGGTTCGTTTCGAAGAAGTGGTAGTGGCTGCCCACCTGGATGGGCCGGTCACCCCGGTGGGTGACGCTGACGGTGACGGTGTCGCGTCCCTCGTTGAGGACCACGTCGCCCGGCTGCACGCGCACCTCGCCGGGACGTCCCTCCACGGGCGCCGCCGCGCCGAAGCGCTCCAGCGGGGGCACGGGGAGGAAGCTGCCGTACAGCGCCAGCTCCAGGTTGCCGTGCTCGGCCACCACGGGGTGATGCACCGTCACCAGCTTGGAGCCGTCCGGGAAGGTGCCCTCCACCTGCACCTCCGCCAGCATCTCCGGCACGCCCTCCATCACCTGCGCGCGCCCCAGAAGCTGGCGGCCCAGGTCCATCAGCTCGGCCACGCCCCTGCCGTCGCGGATGAGTTCGAGGAGCTGCGTGGCGATGAGCGCCACCGCTTCCGGGTAGTTGAGCCGGACCCCGCGCGCGAGGCGCTTCTGGGCGAGGAAGCCGGCTTGATGCAGCAGCAGCTTGTCGACGTCGCGAGGGGACAGGTGCACCGCGTCAGTCTAGCGCGACGCGTCAAGGACTTCCAAGGTGGCCCCGTCAGGCGCGGCGGGCCCAGGGGTTGTCGCCCAACAGCGCTGGCAGGAAGGACAGCCATGCGTGTGTGGTGTGCAACACCGCCTCCACGGAGATGGCCGCGGCGCGGAGAAGCAGGCCGTCCTGACCCAGCGGGCTGACGGCGGGCACCAGCTCCGCGCGGGACGTCACTGGCAGCGCGGAGAGCTGGGCGGAGAGCGCCTCACGGGCGTCCGCGAGCGCGGGGCCCACCAGCAGCACGGTGGCCAGCGCGTTGAAGCGGCCCAGGCGCTCTGGCAGCGCGCCCTGCCGCGGGTCCAGCAGCCAGCGCTCGTCCACGAGCGCACGGCCGCCCACGGAGACGCGCAGCGTGGAGTCGTAATGGGCGAAGGCCCAGCGCTCGCCACTGGCGCTGCGGCCGGAGGTGATGACGTCCGCGAGCACCAGCGAGGCCCCGGGCGCGAGCCGCACGTCCAGCGTCTGGGCATAGCGGGCGCCGGTGAAGCACGCGGTGGGGTCCGGGACGAAGGCCAGCAGCCCGCCTTCCGCCACGCGAGCGGTCATGTCGTTCCGGCAGCCCCGGGGGGAGCGGTAGACGCGGTTGGCACCCTGGCTGGCGACAAGCGCCGTGGCGCCCTGGGCCACGTCCACTTCCAGGGAGACGTGGTCCCCGTCCACCAGCCCGCCGCCGAACGAGCTGGTGTAGGCCCAGGCCGCGTGGCCGTGGTTGCGGGGCGTGAGCAGCCGCAGCGGGCTGTGTGCCAGGGCGGTGCGGACGATGGTTCGCGGACCAGTGCGCTCGAAGGCGAGCCGCGCGAACCCGGCCCGCCGGGGTTCATCCACCATCATCTGCTCGGACATCCTCACGAGGACAAGCCTGCGGCAGACGCGGCCCGAGCACAACGCCGGGCGGCTATGAGTCGCAGTCGCCCGGGCCACCCTCCTCGTCGGAGACCAGGACGGACTTGAGCTTGTCCATGGCCAGCGGCGGGACGTCCGTGAAGGCCAGGCCCACCTCGAAGCGGGCCACGCTGTCCTTGGGGAGCTTCCGCGTCCATGCCACGCGCGCTTTGCACTCCAACGACGAGCCGTCGCGGAGGAACAGGTCCAGCTCCAGCTCCGAGTCCTGCGCGTATTGCTCGTCGGAGTAGATGCGGATGCCCCCCAGGCTGGCATCCAGCACCTGCTGCTTGTCCACGCGCCTCAGCCGCGCCGGCCTTGCGTAGAGCGGCGCCTCGAGCCGGGGAAAGCGACGGCGATCCACGGGAGAGTCATTCACGCTTGCGCTGTTCATCGTCCAGCCTTCTCCGGGAGGAAATCCGGCCGGGCCCCCGGGCGACCAGTGCGAAGCATAGGGGATATGCCGGGTTGTGACGAAATCGTGGAGCCGGCCCACCCCGCAGTGCTTGCCAGGCGAAGGTGTCTGGCTGGACCCGCACGCTGAGCGCCGTGAAGCCCGCACGCGGACCGCGCTCGGATGGACTGCGCTGTAACAGGGCAGGCCACAGGCGCGGGCCATCTGTGACGCCGCGTGCTACCCCGGGGATGCCTGGGCGCGGTGTTGGAAGGGAGCGCTCCGAGCGGAGGCGCCGTTCGTCAGGCGCTGGCGCGCTGGGTGCAAACGCGGCCGGCGGGTCTTCTGCGGACCCGGCAGTCGTCATCCCCCAACCAGAGGTTTTTCATCCATGAGCATCAAGCTGACGGGCCGCCTGATGGCGGCAGCACTCCTGAGTCTGACGGCCGCGGGTTGCCAGGGCGAGGAGTCGCAGCCTGCCGAGGCGGACGCGCTGACGAACCAGGAAGCGCCCGTGAAGCAGAACTGCGTTGAGAGCTTCGCCGGCATCAAGAGCTGCGCGACGGGCGACGCGAAGCTGGAGCGCACGGAGAAGGGCCTCAACGTCACGGGCCTGGTGAAGGCCTCGAACGACGGTGTCTCCAGCACCTTCGCCGCCGCGACGCGGTGGGAGCAGCAGTCCGTCTTCCAGGACCTCGCCAAGGCCGGTCAGGGCTTCGCCCTGGCGGCGCGTGATGGCGAGCAGGTGGTCAGCTCCATCGAGGTCGGCATCGGCGCCGAGCCGGGCCGGGTGACCTTCCGGCCGCAGTTCACGGGCACGCCGGGCGGTTCGAACTACAGCGTGTACGTGTACAACGGTGGCCAGCTGCAGGGCCGCTACATCAACCGCGGCCTCTGGTTCCCGCTGGACGCGTCCTGGTACGACATCCACATCCGCTTCACGCCCATCCACGCGGGCTTCTTCAACCACACGTCCTTCGGCTCGCATGACCCCTATCCCACGGGGGCCTGCGGGTGGTTCTTCCGCAGCGCGACGCCGGGCGCCTTCTCGTTCAACTTCGACGGCCGCGAGGTTCGCGGTGACCACGTCGAGTTCGTCGAGGAGCTGGGTGACGGCCACTACCCGTACACCAGCTTCACGGGCATCGACGTGACGGCCGCCGCCAGCGCCCTGTCCATCCAGAGCGAGTCCATCGTTCGCGGCAAGTAGTCCGCGGTCCGTCGCACCCACGCCGGGCGGGAGCCACACTCCCGTCCGGCGTGTCGTTTTCGTGGCGTTACGCCGCCAGCACGTCCTCGAAGGCGAGGATGCGGCGGAAGTCGGTTGCCCGCCAGAAGGTGTTCCCCTGGGCATGGAAGCGGCGCAGCTCCTCGCGCTCCGGCCAGGAGCGGTAGGGGTAGCGCGCCCGGCTCACGTCAACGGGACGCGCCTGGGGCGTCTCGCCGCGCTCCAGCGTCTCCATGTGCTGCTTGAGGAGAGGGATTCCCGCAGCGGTCGCCCTGGCTGTCAGCGCCAGGTGGGAGTCGGTGGCGGTGCGGGTGAACGCGCTCTGCGCCAGCACGTCGCCCGCGTCGATGCGCGCGGTGGTGCGGTGGAGCGTGGTGCCAATCTCAGACACGCCGTTCAGCATGGCCTGGAAGACGGAGTCCACGCCGCGGAACTCCGGCAGCAACGAGGGGTGGATGTTCAGGCAGCCGAAGCGCGGCTGGCTGAGCAGCGGCTCGCGGATGATCTGGTCACACATGCTGGTGACGAACAGCTCCACGCCGTGCCGCTCCAGCTCGCCCACCGTGGCCGCCCCGGAGAAGTCGTCGCTGATGACCAGGGGGATGCCATGCTTCCGGGACAAATCCTGGAAGCTCATCAGCCCGTTGCTGGGGAGGCTGAAGGGCAGCGAGCCGCTCAGCCCGGCGAGCACGTTGTAGCCGGTGAAGCGTGGGCCGAACTGCTTCAGGAAGACGGGCAGCACCTGAGCCGGGGTGTAGCGCTTCTTCTGGAAGCGCAGGCCCCCGGCGGACAGGAGGATGCACGCGGGCACAAGCCCTGCTCGCCGCACCAGGGTGTTGGCGAAGTACAGGGACATGACGGAGGGAATGCAGCCGTAGGCGTAGCGGAGCATGGTCAGGCGGCCTGGTCGGTGGGGGGCTGCGAGTCGTCGTCGAAGGTGGAGACGCGGAACTTCCGCCGCTCCTGGGGCTGCTTCTCGCTCAGCAGCGCGGGCAGCAGGGGATTGAGCAGGGGCCGCAGCCACGCGGACTGGATGCGGGCGGCCATCGTCATGCCCTCCAGCTCCGCGCCCACCGTCTGCTTCACGAAGTAGCTGGTGAGGCCCAGGTCCACCACGCGGCAGCCGGTGCGCGCCGCGTGCTCAATCTCCTTCCACATCATCAGGTAGTAGGCCGGCGTGCCCTCCGTCCGGGCGTAGTCCATGCCGATGCAGAAGGGGTTGTTGATGCCGCCCCCGGTGCCCGTGAGGATGAAGGCAATCAGGTGCCCGTCCTTGTCCCGCAGCGTGAGGAAGCTGCTGGTGTCGGGCATCCGCTCCGCGATGGTTTCGAAGAAGGCGCGGGGGAAGGGGTTGCGCTTGAACTCCGAGGCGCCCTCGTGGACCTGGAGGTAGAGCGGGTAGCACTCGTCCAGCAGAGGGCGGAAGTCCCGCACCCGCTCCACCTGGAAGCCCAGGGCCTCCGCGTCCTTCAGCTTCTTGCGCAGGTTCTGCCGCGACTTCTTCTTCAGCCGCTGGAAGTGGGCCTCGCTGCTCAGCCCGTCCAGCGTCACCATGGCCATGGGGTGGTTGGCCACCTGCTTGAAGCCCCGCTGGAGGAACCACGACTCCAGGCGCACGTCCTCGGGCAGGGCCTCCATGAAGTCGCGCACCAGCAGCACCGCGGAGTCGCGGCACACCTCGTCACAGGCGGCCAGCAGCGCCCGGGCGAAGTCATGCTCGGACACGCGCTGCGCGTCGTACCACCAGTGCCGCTCCGCCGTCTCGAAGGTGCCCACCATGCCCAGGCCCAGGGACAGGAAGCCGGGCAGCACCTTGCGCACGCCCTTGGCCAGGTTGCCCACCTGCTCCGGCATGAGCAGGCTCAAGTCCAACCGCTCCTCGGTGATGACGGCCAGCCCGACGATGTCCGCGCCTTGCGACACGATGAGGTAGCCGAACTTCCGCTCCGGGAACGAGTCCTCCAGACAGGAGAGGAACGCGGCGCTCTTGAAGGGATGCCCCCGCGCCACCTTGTCGTCCCACGGCGCCTGGGGCACGTCCCGGATGCGCGGGACGACCTTCGTGGTGATGCCCGCCTTCGGCGTCATTCCTCGCCCTCCGCGTCCAGCCGCTCGAAGCGGATGCCGTGGCGGGCCAGGCCGTCGTCGTTCTCCTGCATGTCCCGGAACACCCGCTGCGAGCGGGGCAGGGGCGTGGGCGGGAACAGCTCCGCGCCGAAGCGCTTCAGCAGTTGGTCCAGCACCGGGTTCGTGTGGTGCACGGCCAGGTACAGCCGGTCCACCACCGCGCCGATGCTGGCCTTCACCGCGTAGCTCGTCTGGCCGAGCTGCACCACCGCCTTGCCATGGGACTCCAGCACCTCCACGATTTTGTAGATGCTGTTGAAGTACAGCGCGCCCTCGTCGCGCAGGCTGTAGTCCAGGCCCAGGTAGATGGGGTGGACCCACTCCGCGTCCTTGAGGAACAGCTCGAAGGACACCAGCCGCTCGCCCTTGAAGCACAGGAGCGCGAAGACGCGGTCGCCCAGGCGCTGGGGGAGCTGGGCGAAGAAGTCCACGCTGAGCGTCTCGAAGCGAATCTTGGAGCGGCCCAGCACCTGGAGGTACAGCGGGTGCATCTGCGCGGCGTACTGGGAGAAGTCGGAGACGGTCTCCCAGCGCATGCCCGCCTCCTGCACGCGGGCCATGCGGTTGTTCATCAGGGAGCGGTACTTCTTGCGCAGCCGCTCCTTGAAGGTGCTCTTCCCCGGCTCGCCCAGGTACAGGTAGGTGGTGGCCGCGCTCTCCACGAAGGTGAAGCGCGGGGACAGCACGTCCTTCACCTCGGGCAGCATCTGGGAGGTGAACTCCTTCATGAAGACCAGGCCCAGCTTCAGGTGCCGGGCGCGGGCAATCACCTCGTGGGAGACGGCGCGCAGCACGTCGTCACGCCGCGCCTTGGGCAGGTCCGCGCGCACGCCCAGCAGGTCCTTGCAGATGGCGATGGGCGTGCCGATGACGAACGCATTCAGGAAGAGGAAGTCCGGGAACGCGCGGCGGACCTGGGACACCACCTTGTTGACGTTCTCCGGGGCGATGACGGTCAGCGACATCCGGAAGCGGAAGCAGGGGACGACGGCCACCACCGCGCCCTCGCTGCGGAGCACCAGGTAGTGGAACTGCACGTCGGCGATGCTGGCGGCCTCGGTGGCCTGGTGCAGCTCGAAGGACTGCATCACGTCCGTGGACGGGAAGCAGGTGTGCCAGTCCTCCCGGCCAATGTCGTTGATGGAGCCCACCCAGCGCACGTCGAGCGGGCGCTGGAAGGTGTGGAAGGCGGGAGCGCCTCCGGTAGCGGGTGCGGACGCGGTCATGTCTTTCTTGCGGGTTGGGGACGTCGAAGCGGAACGCTCAGGCGGCCAGGGCGCCGGAGCCGGGCGTGGAGGTGTCAGCGCCTCCGTGGAACGCGGCGCGGAAGCGCAGCAGCCACGCGGCGCTGAGGACGGGGTGGAGCAGGATGGGGAGCGCGCTGACCAGCGGCACGCCCTCCATCAGCGCCAGGGCGGGGCCCAGCAGCGCGATGGCCGCCAGCCGCGCCAGCTCCTGCCGCCACGCGTAGGCGCGCGAGTCCATCAGCGTGCCCAGGCTCCAGGTGCCGAAGAGGACCAGCCCCAGCGTCACCGCGCGGGCCACGGGGCTGAGCGTGTCCAGGTACCACGCCAGCAGCAGGATGCTGGCCGCCAGGCTGAAGAACTGCGTCACGCAGTAGGCGGTGACGGGCAGGGGCAGGCGCGGGTCGTACTTCTTGAAGGTGGCGGACGGGCCGTCATCCGGGTGGCCGGTGAAGCGCTCCTGGCGCAGCGACGGCGGGATCCAGTCCGGCCCCTTGATGAAGCACAGCACCTTGTCAGACAGCCGCGCGCACGCGGCGGACTTCTGGAACAGCTCCACGAAATAGTGGAAGTGCGCGGTGAGGGGGTTCCACGAACGCAGGCTGCTGCGCAGGCCGTAGACGGGCGGCTGGTCCTTCAGCTCCGGCTGGTAGGTGCGGAACAGCAAGTCCCAGACGACGAGGATGTTGCCGTAGTTCTTGTCGATGTACGGCGTGTTGCGGCTGTGGTGGACGCGGTGCTGGGAGGGCGTGACGAGCACGTATTCCAGCCAGCCCAGCGGTGGCACGTAGGTGTTGTGGATGGCGTACTGGAAGATGAGCTGGATGCCGGTGATGCCCAGGAACACCTCCGGCGCGATGCCCAGCAGCGCCATGGGCACGAAGAAGGGCCACGTGGTCAGCTCGCCCAGCGCGCTCTGCCGCACCGCGAGGCCGAAGTTCATGTCCTCGCCGGAGTGGTGGGCCACGTGGACGCCCCACATCCACGCCATGGTGTGGTGCATCCGGTGCGCCCAGTAATAGAAGAAGTCGTAGGCGAAGAAGGCCACCACCCACGTCCACGCGGAGTCCTTGGCCAGGGTGAAGAGCGCGTGGTGTTTGTAGACGTAGCCGTAGAAGACGAAGGTGGCGCCCGCGATGACCACGCTGCCCAGGACGGTGAGCAGGCTCATCGTCACGTTGGTGAGCATGTCGTTGAGCCGGTAGGCCGGCTTGCGCCGCAAGAGCCCCACCACCAGCTCGATGAGGATGGGGGCGAGGAACACGGGCAGGCCGTAGAGGAGCTGTTCCTTGAGGTCCATGGCTTGTCTTCTTCGTGGCGTGGGTGGCGTGAGGCGCCGGCTCAGGTGCCGGTCTGCGGGAGCGGCGGGGCGTCCTGGAGCCCGAGCTTGCGGGTGCTGCGGTCCAGCGCTTCCAGGAAGCGGTCCAGGTCCGCCTGGGTGAGGTTGGCGCTGACGTTGATGCGCAGGCGCGTGCGGTTCTTGCTCACGGCGGGGTAGCCCACCGGGTTGACGTAGATGCCCTCCAGGTGGAGCAGCCGCGTCAGCTCGAACGTCTTCTCATAGGCGGGCATCAGGATGGGGATGATGGGGGACTCGCTGTTCATGCAGTCCAGGCCCATGGCGCGGATGCCATTGCGCAGGAAGTTCTCGTTGTGGTGCAGCCGCTCCTGGAGCTCGGGCTGCTCCTGGAGGATGCGGATGCCCTCCAGCAGGCCCGCGGCGATGGGCGGCGGCAGCGAGGCGGAGAAGATGTAGCCGTTGGAGCCGAAGCGCAGCAGGTCGATGGTGGCCTTGGAGCCGGCGGCGAACCCGCCGATGCCCGGCAGGCCCTTGCTCAGGCTGCCGGTGAGCACGTCCACGCGCGGCTGGAGCCCGAAGTAGGCCGGGGTGCCGCGGCCGTTGGGGCCCATGGCGCGGTGGCGTGCGCGTCATCCACGATGACGAAGGCGTTGTAGTGCTCCGCCAGCGCCACGATGCCCGGCAGGTCCGCCACGTCGCCGTCCATGCTGAAGACGCCGTCGGTGATGATGAACTTGCGCTGCTCGCGCGGCAGCTTCTGGAGCGTGGACTCGATGCTGCGCAGGCTCTTGTGCCGGTAGGTGCGGATGTCCGCGCCCGACAGCTTCAGCCCGTCGATGATGGACTGGTGGTTGAGCATGTCCGACAGCACCACGTCCCCTTCACCACACAGCGCGGACAGCACCGACAGGTTCGCCGCGTAGCCGCTGCTGTAGGTGACGCAGTCCTCGAAGCCGAGGAAGTCCGCCAGCGCGCGCTCCAGCTCCAGGTGCAGCTCGCACGTGCCGTTGAGCAGCCGCACGCCGCTGACCGTCGTGCCATAGCGGCGCAGCGCCGCCTCCGCCGCGGCCACCACGCGCGGGTGCCCGTTCAACCCGGAGTAGTTGTAGGAGCCGAAGTGGAGCACGTCCCGAGGCCCCTCCGCGTCCAGCCGCGCGTCCCGGCGCGTGGGGCTGAAGCTGACGCGGGCCTCCCGGCCCGGCATCCCGTGAAACACCCGTCCGATGACGTCACAGTGGTGGTTGTCCACGTAGTAGTGGACCGCCTTCTGGACGTCCTGGAGCCGGGCGGAGCCCACGGCGAGGTCGCGGTTCTTCTCGGGAACGGCATTTCGGGTTGGGTCCATGACGGTGGCTTCCTGGTGCGCGTCAGGCGGGCACTTCCGTCCACCGGGCAGACGCGTCCCACCCCCCGCGCCACTCGAGCCGCGGATGCGAGCGTACGAATCCTGACCGGCGGCCCGGAAGGTGGGGGCCGCTGTTCGTGGAGAGGTCTCCAGCGCAGTTGTGACGATGTGTGGGTTCTGGGCAGCCACGCCGCTGAGCATCGGTTGAGATGCCCGATACGGTCCCCCATTCGTGGCGAATCACAAATATCCGGCAATGGACAGCATGTCAATGGATAGCCGGATTTTTACGTAAATATCGGATTCGTTACCTGAGCCATCCTTCAACTCCCCCTCGGTGCGCTCAACCCATGGCGTTTGCCGGGAGCGTCTGCCTTGGAGGAAAGGCGGAGCGGGCGCGGTGGGCGCGCCCGCTCCGGAGAGGGTTTACGGGTCTTCAGCGGGGATGGTGCAGATCCACGTGCCGTTGGAGCGGCAGAAGCATCCGCCAGTGGGGATGCCCGGCACGCAGCAGTCACGTGAGGTGCCCGGGGTCGCGCAGCGGGTGTTGTTGATGTTCACGCACATGTCGCGCGGGTTCGTGCAGTCGGGAGGCGGCTCCGGGGGCGGGCAGTACTGGTAGTTGCCGTTGCACTGGACGAAGTCCTGGTCCGAGGCGGAGCAGGTGGTGCCCGTACACGACAGCGTCGTTCCATTGGAGCAGGAGGTGGAACAGGAGACGAGGGCGCTCGACTCCTGGCCCAGCTCCTCCCGCGGCTCGACGGCTTCAACGCCGCCGCAGGCCACCAGGGTTGAGACGGCGAGCGCCGCGAGCACTGCGAAGGTCTGCTTCATGGGGTGTTTCTCCTTGGGTGAGGGCTACTCGTTGCAACAGACGTAGTGCGCGCCAATCCACGGATTGGAAGAGGTCCCCTGGACGCAGCGGGCAACGTGGCTGACGCCGCCCAGGTCCGCGCAGAGGAGCGGGGCCTGGTTTCGGGCCCGGTTGCAGGCGTCCTGCTGGGATATCGAGGACTCGGCTCGGGCAATGAGACATGTTCTCAGGCCTGCCTCTCCTGGTGTCAATTCCTGCTCAGTTGAACCCACCGGACCACAGGCGGCGAGTCCGCCGGACAGCAGCATCAGTGTGGCATACACGGCGCGCTTCGCAGGTGTCATTTGACCGCTCCTTCGGGGTGGCCCCCGCGTGACAACCAGAGGCTGAGAGGAATTGAAACATTTTGCGTTACAGCCGCGCCATGGCGTTGCGAATGACTCACGGATGGCGTGTGGCTTCGCCGTACATTTACGTCGCGACGGTTGTGGGGTGGGGTGGTGAGGCCCCAGTCGGTGTAAAGAAGGCGGATGCAGCTCCCGTTGGAGAATGGGGCCCGCCGAAGGGCCCAGGTTCGCTGTCCGGCCTGCACGCGCTTCCGCGCGCCGGGCATCCTGTGTCCTCGATGTGACTGCGGCCCGGTTTCTCCGGAGCACTACGGCGCCGCGCGGATGCTCGTGCACGCCGGGGTGGACCGGTACGCGCTGGCGGACCGGGTGTTGCTCCTCCCCACCTCGATGGCGGAGCGCCTGGAGGCGCGCTACGCGAGCTCGTGGGCCCGTGTGGTGCGGTTGCTCGTCGAGGTGCGGCGCCATGAGCAGGCGTTGTTGCTCCAGGGGTACGCGGAGGAGGTCGAGGACCGGTGGGCCCAGCGGCTCCCCTGGCACGCGCCGGAGGAGGTGTCCGTCGAGCTCGAGGAGGGGCTGCACACCTCCGTCCCCGCGCCGGAGCCGCAGTGGCTGTCCGCGTTGGTGGACGTCCATGGCGGGGCGCCTTCGCGCGAGGCGCTCGACCTGGCGCTGACGTGTCTGGAGGACGAGGGGCTCTTCGGCTGGGAGGCGGCCTTGTCGCTCACCCGGTGGCGGGTGTGGCCCCGTGCGCGCAGGTCCCGGGTGTCCACGGAGCGCCTCGCGCAGCGCGCGCGGGCCGCCTTCGGGCGCTTTCCGGAGCATGCGGCCCGCGCCGCCGTGGCGTGGGTGCGCGCCACCGGGCGGGCGGCGGAGGACGCGCTGTTGCTCGCGCTGCGCGAGGGCCTCCTCCATCCGGACGCGGACGTGCGCTTCGAATGTGCGCTCTGCCTGCGGGACGAGGAGGTCCTCCTCGCGGCCGAGGCGTCCACGGACCTGGAGCAGGCGGCGGAGGCGCGCCGGGCACTGGCGGCGGTGGGCTCCGTGCGGTTGCTGGAGCGGATGGCGACGCGAGGGGATGCGGACTTCGCCATGGATGTCTTGCGGCGGCTGCCGAAGCAGGCGACGCCGGGGACGCTGAGCGCGCTGCTCGCGGTGTCGGACCGCGTGGAGGGCAGGCTGGCGGAGGCGCTGCATGGCTGGGCCCGGGCGCGGCCCTTCGCGGAACTGTCCCCGGAGGAACGCTCGCTGTGGGCGGACTGGGCGCTCGCGCGCCTGGGGCGGCTCTCCGCGGAGGATGCGCTGCGCTTCCTCGGGTGGGCCGCCGCGGCGCCGGACGCGAGCCATGTGGAGGAGACGCGCGCCTTCGTCTCCGCCGTGGCCGAGTCCCTGTCCCGCGAGCCGCCGTCCCTCCGTGTCAGTCGCTTCCAGGACATGGCCTTCTCCCGCTTCCTCACGCTCATCGATGCGGAGGATGCACGCCGGCTGCACACGTGGGTCCACGAGGCACCGTGCACGGAGCCACTGCTGGCGGCGGTGTTGTCGCTGCCCTCGCGGACGCGGTGGGCAGATGCGCTTCCTCCAGAGCAGGGCGCGCGGCTGTTGATGGCGCTGTGGGCAGGGCCGGGACGAGAGCGCTTGTTGGCGCCACTGACGAAGGTGGCGCGCTCGTGGAGCGGCGGCAGCCAGCAGGCGGTGTTCATCGACGCCGTGTGGCGGCGCTTCCAGTCGCATCCGGACGAGCGCGCGGACCTGCTGGCGGTCTTCGCGCCGTGGCGGACGGCGCTCTGGGAGCGACAGCAGGCGGCGGAGCCTGACGCGGTGGTGAGCTTCCTGACGTGGTGGCCGGTGGACGACCCGGCGCAACTGCCGGCGCGCGTGGATGCGCTGGTCCGCGAGGCCCCAGAGGAGGACCTGTCCCGACGGCTTCCTCCTGTGTGGTCGGCGGCGGAGGCGCGGGTGGAGGCGTGGCCACGCGCCACCTCGCTCGCGGTGTCGTACGGAGCGGCGGTGCTGTCTGGCGCCTTGCGGCGGGGCGTCGATGCGCTGGCCGTGGACGCGGAGCGCTTCCTTTCGTGGTTCCCCGGCTTCCGGGAGCGCGTCCTCGCCACTTCGCCCACGTCGAGCGAGCAGCGCCACTCGCGCGACTTCCTGGAGGACATCGAGGTGGATGTCCGGCTGATGCGGGAGCAACTGGAGCGGAAGCGGCAGCACGAGGCGCAGGAGCACGAGGCGAAGCTCCGGCGCGCGGTGGAGGCATCCCGCCAGCGGGACCTGGAGCGTCAGCGCGAGTTGATGGCGCGGCAGGTGGAGGTCGCGCCGCCCAGGCTCGACGTGGAGGCCGCGCCGCCCATGCTCGACGTGGAGGCCGCGCCGCCCCGTGGCGCCGTGATGCTGCTCAACCCGGGTGGGCCATTGCAGCCGCTCGATGTGGAGGTGTGCTTCCCGGAGGCCCGACTGCGCATGCTGCTGGACTACACGCGGCTGTTGAAGTCCCTGAGCGTGAACAACGACGCGATGGCGGTGTTCGAGGCGCATGGCCTGTCGGTGGCCACCTGGACGTCGGAGGCCACCGCGTGGGGGACACTGATGACGCGGCGCACGGAGCTGGCCCTGCGCTTCGGAGAGTTGTTCCAGGGGCCCTGGCGCTGACCGCGCGTCCCGGTGCTACCTTCCGTCCGCATGGCGCTCATCCTTCCGCAAAGCCGCTGTGCCATCTGCAGCGAGTTGGCCCGGAGCCGCCCGTTCATCGCCACATCGGGGAACGCGTTTCCCCAGTCAGATGCGCTGCGGGCATTCTGTGATGCGCCTCTGCACCAGGATTGTCTTGCCACCTGGGAGCACCGCATCCGGTTCGCTCGTGGCTATTTTGACCGTGGGCGCAAGTCTGCGTGGGAGGATCAGGGCTTGTTGTTGCTCGAGGACACAGGGTGGCTCCTCCACTGTGGTCCGCCGCTCTCCGAGAAGCTCCTCAGCAAGGCGGGCGCTTCATCTCACTTCCGCGGTGCTCGCCCGGGCGAACCCTTCTACGCGGAGGTGTTGATCGCGGAATGGCCCAAGGCGCTCTACACGCCCTGGAACGAGTGGCCCGGGTATGCAGCGGGGGCATTCCGCCGAGGGCTCGTGGGAGAGTTGCTTCGCGCCGTCGAGTCCGTCATGGCGCAGGTTCAACGGCTCGTTCCGGACATGGCTTCGCTGAATGAGCTGCGGCGGCAAGCCATGGAGCGTGCTCCCGGGCCTTGAGCCGCTGGGGGCGCTTATCCGCCGCTCGCGCTGCTATTCTCCACGCGCGCCCCGTCGCTTCGCGGCCTGGAGGAGAGTCAGTGTCCATGCGTTTGCTTGCGTGCGTTGCACTCCTGGCTGTCCTCTCCGCCTGCGCCACGTCGGCACCGCCTCGCGACGCGCACGGAGGTCGAGGCCAGAGAATCATCAACCTCCAGCGCGGCGGCGCTGCCCTGGAGTGACGGTGGGAGGTGCGTCGTCCGCGAGGCGTCGCACCCTTGGCCCGTGCTGGTGGAGCGGTGTCATGGGGCCCTGGACCATGACCGGCTTGCGTTCCATGACACCACGGGAAGATGCGCGGTCGCCTCTGCGGGCGCCGCTGCCGTGGGCGTCGGGCTGTGTGTGCTGGCGGCGCCTGAAATTGCGGTGGGCGCCGTGGTCGTCCTTGGCGCGGTGGTGGTGGCAGTCGCCATCAAGGAGGCGTTGGACGTGTATGAACTCCGACATGGCGCCCCCGAGGAAGCCGCGGCCGCGCGAGGAGCGAGGGTGGCCACCCGGGAGGGGGAAGCGGAGCGGAAGCCCGAGCTGGAGCCGGCGCCAGCGGGGCAGGACTGGCAGCCCCCGGTGCCGCCCGGGGCCATGGACCCGACGCGCCGCGCCCGTTGCGAGCCTGTTCCGGTGCCCCATCGGGGTGGAGATGCCGCGCATGACGAGTGCGCCGACAGGTTCCCGCCCAACCGTTATCCCGGCATGGACGTGCTCGTGGGCGGTGTTCGCTTCGATGCGCTGCAAGTCGGCGCGCGCGTACTGTGGGAGATCAAGACCCATCAGTTCGATGCGTACAGTCCTTTTATCCAGAGGGAAGAGATCGAGCAGGAAATGGAACAGATAGACAAGGAGCGAAGAGCTGCTGCCGCCTGCGGGTATGGCTTCGTCATTGGGGTGAGCACCGCTGCGCACAAAGACGCGTTGGATGCACAAGATCCCACGCTTGATGTCGTCGTCACGGGGTGCGCACGATGACTGCGCATAAAACGCTCACCCTTATTGTCTATGCGCCGACGCTGGTGGAGAAGGACGGCCGCTCGCTCGCAGTCGTCCATGGGATGGAGCACGCGTTCCCTGGCTTGCGTCTGGAGTGGGAAGTGGGCGAAGGGGGCCGCCTCATCACGTTGCCGCAGCGGGATGCCTGGCTCGTCGAACGGACTGATGACGAGGGATTTCCGTTGGTGTGCAATGGGGACGAGCGCTACCCCGTGATGGTTTCTGGACGGGGAAGAGCGGGACTCTTCAGCCCAGGCCGCCAAGCCCAGTTCGAAGTGCATGCAAAGCTGCCACTGGATGAGCCTGTGATGGCCGCTGCGGCGGCTCTGCTCGAGGGAGTGGCGGAGGGCGCACGCGCGTTCTGGGGGCATGCGTCGCCATATGGTTATGGCTCGGAAGTCTCGCGGCAGTTTCGCCGCACGCCTCATGGACCGGAACTTTCACCCCGTGGGCTTCCCATGCTCCACCTTCCAGAGAAGCTTTCCGCCCCTGAGACGCCCTGGTTCCTCGGGTGGCTGAACTATTGGCCTGCGGCTGCCTCACAGCTTATCGGGTTTCCGGATTCAGCTCGTGACACCGAATGGCTCTCACGGGCGACGCGCACGGCGTCGGGTGGCTGGGCCGTGCGGCTCACGGACGCGCCGCTCGACTACAACAACCCCGCGCATCTGGACACGCTCAAGCGCGCCTATGAGCGTTTCCCGCGGATTGGCGGACGCTCATCGCCTTGATCCCGATTCAGGCGCTTGGGACGCGCCGCTGACCGTGGAAAGAGCATCCTTGTGCCAGCGTCAGCCAAGGCATCGCCCATTGGAGCAAGGGGACGCGCATAGAGGGGCGGTGCTCGGTGAGCATTGCCAGTCGGCCCACTTCACGGGCTGAAACGCCTCTCATCGGGACACGCCGAGCGTCCAGACAACCGCCACGCCTCACTGCCTCGTCTTCCGGGGGCGGGTGGGACCGCGGGACGTGTCCACCGTTAGACGCAGGCCCCACTCGGGCGGGGACAGGCGGACAGACGGGACTCGCCAGCGGCGTTCTCGCTGTCCACCTTGCACTGCGGGCAACGGGACGGCGAGGAGGTCGATGGTGAGCAACGCGCACGGGGAGTTGTCCCTGGCCCAGCCGGCCGGTGCCGCTGAAGCAGCGGCGCCGAAGCGGGTCCTGAAGCGGTGGATGGTGGTGGGGCTGCGGCCCATCTTCGCGCTGGCGGGAGTGGGCACGCTGGCGCTCCTGGTCCACAAGGCGGGGCCTCGCGAGTTGGGCGCCGTGCTGTCGGCGCGGCGCCTGCTGCCGTGGGTGGTGCTGCTGGAGCTGGGCCGACAGTGCATGGACGGACTGGCCACGCGCCGTGCCTACGGCCCCTGCTCCGACCGCGTGCCCTGGCGCATCCTGGCCCGCGCGCAGCTCATCGGCACCGCGGTGTCCAGCATGGCCCCGGCGGGCCGCGCGGCGGCGGAGGCCACCAAGGCGGCCCTGCTGAGTCCCTACATGGGAGGAGGCACGGCCACCGCGGCGGCGGCGACCTCCCAGTCGGCGTCGCTGGCGGCGGGTGGCTTCATCTCGTTCCCCTGCGCGCTGGCGTCCTACCTGCTCACGGGCATGTCTCTCTTCACCGGGCTCATGCTGGCGCATGGCGTGCTTCTGGTGCTCCTGTCCGTGGGCGTGCGCGCGTGCATGCGCGCGAAGCGGCCCGGCGCGTGGCTGGTGTGCCGCTTCAGCCGCTGGGCGCTCCACGCGGAGCAGTTCCAGACCTCGGCGCGGTGTGGCGCATTGCTGCCCTGGTCACCCATGCTCGCGTTCCTGTGCAGCCGGGTGCTCCAGGTGGCGCAGTACGGGGTGCTGACCTACGCGGTGGGCATCGACACCTCGGTGGTGCAGGCGCTGTTCGCCCAGGGGCTCTACCTGTGCGCCCTGGCGGTGGGCTCGCTGGTGCCGGGGCAGGTGGGCGTGAGTGACGGCGCCTTCGCGCTGGCGGCGGGCGTGCTGGACACCACGGCCGCGCGCGCCATGTCGGTGGCGCTGCTCAGTCACATGGTGCAGCTCCTGTTCGTGGTGATTGGCGCGCTCATCCCGCTGGTGTGGCGGCTCCGGGCGCCGCTGCCCGGAGCACCCGCACCGGCGTGCCGCTGAAGGCGGCGTTGCCGCAGAGGGCGTCCACGGTCTGCTCGTCCGTGAGGTCGTTGTGGCTGGCCCCCGCGTGCGCGGTGGCCACGGCGAGCCGGGTGCCCTGGCGTCCGTGCCCGTAGCCATGGGGCAGGCTCACCACGCCGGGCATCACCTCGTCCGTGACGTGGATGGGCACCGTCACCGTGCCCACGCGCGAGGTGACGGTGGCCTCCATGCCGTCCGCCAGCTCCCGCCGGGCCGCGTCCTCGGGGTGCATCATCAACGTGCAGCGCGGCTTGCCCTTCAGCAGGCCCGGCACGTTGTGCATCCAGGAGTTGTTGTCGCGCAGGTGCCGCCGGCCGATGAGCAGCAACTCGCCACTGCCGGGCGTGGATGCGGCGTCTCGCGAGAAGGCCTCCCGCAGGCGCCGCACATCCGCCACCAGCAGCTCCGGCGCCAGGTGGATGCGGCGGTCCTTCGTCTGGAGCCGCTGGGGCAGGCAGGGCTGGAGTGGCCCCAGGTCGATGCCATGGGGTGCCTGGCGCAGCTTCGCCAGGCTGAGGCCCTGCTTCGCCGGGTGGAAGCGGGCGCCGTAGGGCCCCAGCCGAAGTCCCAGGTCCAGCACGCGCTCCGGACCCAGCCGGGAAAGGGCCTGGTACTTGAGCGTGGCGCGCACGGACGGGCGGCCCCGGCGCAGCGTCAGCAGCCGGTGCTGGAGGGCGAGCAGAATCTGCCAGTCCTGCCGGCCGGCGGGCCCGGGCTGGAAGAGGGCGGGCGAGTACTTCGCGGTGTTGCGCACGGCCAGCGCGTGGAAGGCGACGTCGTAGTGGCTGCGCTCCAGCGGTGACACCGGCGGGAGGATGAGGTGCGCGTGGCGCGTCGTCTCGTTGAGGTACGGGTCGATGCTCACCATGAAGTCCAGGCCCGCGAGCGCCTGCTCCAGCCGCGCGCCATTGGGCGTGGACAGCACGGGGTTGCCCGCGACGGTGACGAGCGCGCGGACGCGGCCCGGGCCCGGCGTGTCCATCTCCTCCGCCATCGCGGCCGAGGGCAGCTCGCCCGCGAACTCCGGGAGCCCTCGCACGCGGCTCTTCCAGCGGCCGAAGCTGCCGCGGCCCACGGCCAGGGCGCGAGGGCCTCCGACGACGTCGAAGGCGGGCAGGGTGAACATGGCGCCGCCGCGCCGGTCCAGGTTGCCACTCACCACGTTGAGCACGTTGATGAGCCACTGGCACAGCGCGCCGAAGGCCTGGGTGGACAGGCCCATGCGGCCGTAACACACGGCGGCGCGCGCGGAGAGGAAGTCGCGGGCGATGCGGCGCAGGGTGTGGGCGGGCACGCCCGTGTGCGGCGCGACCTGCTCCGGGGAGAAGTCCCGGGCCAGCGCGCACACCGTCCCCAATCCATCCGTGAAGGCATCCAGCGGCCCCAGACGCGGCGCGTGCTCCACCAGCGCCACGTGCAGCATCGCGAGCAGCGCGAGCGCGTCGGTGCCGGGGCGAATGAAGACGTGCGCGTCGGCGATGGCGGCCGTCTCCGTGCGGCGCGGGTCCATCACCACGATGCGCCCGCCGCGCTGCTGGATGGCGCGCAGGCGGGCGCGGATGTCGGGTGCCGTCATCAGGCTGCCATTGGATGCCAGGGGATTGGCGCCCAGCACGAGCATGTAGCTGGTGTGGTCGATGTCGGGAATCGGCACCATCAACTGGTGGCCGAACATCAGGTAGGCGGCGAACTGGTGGGGAAGCTGGTCCACGGACGTCGCGGAGAAGCGGTTGCGCGAGCGCAGCGTGCGCAGCAGCTCCGGGCCGAACAGCATGTTGCCCAGGTTGTGGACGTTGGGGTTGCCCAGGTACGAGCCCACCGCGTCGCGGCCATGCCCCCGCTGGATGTCATGCAGGCGGCGCGCGGTCTCATCCAGCGCGTCGTCCCAGGAGACGGGCTCCCAGCCGCTGGCGGTGCGCCGCATGGGATTGCGCAGCCGGTCCGGGTCCTGGTGCAGGTCCTCCAACGCCAGCGCCTTGGGGCAGACGTGGCCTCGGCTGAAGGGGTCCTCCGCGTCACCGCGGATGGCGGTGATGTCCTGCGTCCAGTTCGATGCGCAGGCCGCACATGGCCTCGCAGAGGTTGCAGGTGCGGAAATGGACCTGGGGACCCGGGGCGGCGCTCATGCGCGGAACTGTAGCGCGCGGTGAAGGGCCTTCCGGCGAGTGGCACGGGTTGCGCTCCAATCCGTCTGGGTTCAGACGAAGGGCTTCCTGGCGGACTGCACGATTTCAGCGGCACACGCGCGCGCGGCCCGTGGAAGGATGGCGTCCCAGGAGGGCAGCACACATGCACCGCGTGTCTTCGTTCGTCGTCTCCCTGGGGCTGTTGCTCGCGCCGCTGGCCGCTGATGCCGCGGCGCCGGCCGCGCCCGCGCCAGCGTCCGAGGAGAAGGCGCCATCCATCCAGTTCAAGCAGGTGAATGCCCGCGTGGGAGCGCAGGAGGAATTGGACAACGCCGTGGACATGCGGCTGGCGCTCGACCTGCGTGCCTCGGACATGGACAAGCCGATGGCGGTGTCGATGTCGGTGACGTCGTCCAGCCGTCACACGGTGACGGTCCTGGCCGCCAAGGGGGCTGTCGTCTCCAAGGTGAAGATGGCCTTCGGCGACGTGGGGGAGGTGGCCGAGGAGCAGGGCGAGGTCCAGCGCAAGGCGAGCCCCATCAGCGGGAAGACGTACCTGGCGGAGCTGAAGAAGGAGCGGCTGGTCATCACGGACGCGAAGGGCAAGCCGGTGTCCCAGGAGGAGGAGGCCGAGGTGAAGAAGCACCTGCCGGAGCTCGGCAGGCCGGACCGCCTGGAGGCCGCCTTCCCGAAGACGCCGCTGGCGGTGGGGGCCAGCCTGGAGGGCTTCTCCGATGCGCTCGCGAAGCAACTCGTGGACGAGCAGGGGGATGGCACCCGCGTCACCCAGACGCGCGCGACGTTGGTGGAGGTGCGTCAGGAGCCGCGCGGCGCCGTGGGCATCTTCGACGTGGCGATGACGGTGTCTCGCGAGGAGGCGAATGCGCCGGTCCTGATGACCATTCCCCTGCAAGGGAAGATGTCCGTGCTGGCGGAGGGCATCCAGCTGCTGGAGCTCACCTTGTCCGGGCCGGTGAAGGTGGCGCTGACCGAGGACGCCGTGCAGGCGGGCTTCGAGGCGCGCGGCGAGGGCGCGATGCGGCTGAGACTCACCGGGAAGAAGGCTGACACCGCGCGTTAGTTGGATGGCCTGACAGGCCGTCCGCTGTGCGCGAAGGCGCGGCGGCGTGACAGACGGCTGACAGAGATTTGGGAGGCTGAGCGGTTAGAGGGTTCTGAATGTTCCTGCACGCGCTCGGCCACTTCCATCCTCCCAACCTTCTGACCAACGCCTTCTTCGAGGAGCTGGGGCTGGAGACCAGCGACGCGTGGATTGTGGAGCGCGTGGGCATCCGCGCGCGGCACACGGTGTTGCCGCTGGATTACCTGCGGGAGACGCGCAACCGGGACGTGCGCGCGGCGCAGGAGGCGGCGCTCTTCAGCAACGCGGAGACGGGGCGCCGGGCGGCGATGATGGCGCTGGAGCGCGCGGGGCTGAAGCCGTCCGACATCGGGCTCGTGGTGGCGGGCGGATGCAGCCCGGACGAGTGCATTCCCGCCGAGTCCAACCGGGTGGCGCAGTTGCTGAACATCAACGCTCCAGCGGTGGACCTGCAGAGCGCTTGCTCGTCCTTCTGCATGCAGCTGCACTTCCTGACGGGCATGCGGCCGGAGCGGCTGCCGGACTACGTGCTGGTGGTCAACATGGACAACTCCACGCGCGTGGTGGACTACACGGACCGCTCCAGCGCGGTGCTGTGGGGAGACGGCGCGTCCGCGGCCATCCTGTCGCCGCGCGTGCCGGGGCGCTGGCGCATCACGGAGACGTTGCTGGCGGGGGACCCCTCGGGCGCGGACAAGGTGCGTGTGCCGCGCGTGGGGCACTTCACCCAGCAGGGCGGCGAGGTGCAGAAGTTCGCCATCCGCCGCGCGGGTGAGACGTTCCAGGCGCTGCGCACGCGCTTCATGGAGCGCCACCCCGAAAAAGGCGCGGGGGCCGTGGCGCTCATCGGTCATCAGGCCAACCTGCGCATGTTGGAGTCCGTGCAGCGGCGGTGCGAGGTGCCGGAGGCGCGGCACTTCTTCAACGTGCACGCCCGGGGCAACACGGGCGCCGCGGGCGCGCCGAGCGTCCTGAGCGAGCACTGGGACGACCCCGCCGTGGGAGACGCGGTGGTGGTGAGCGTCGTGGGCAGCGGCCTGACCTGGGCCGGCGCCCTGCTGGAGCGCACTCCGGCGAAGTAAGTCGCTGAGCCGCATCTTCCACGCCACGGACGGCGGCAGGCGAGGTGTGTGTCATTGCCTCCTGGTATTCATTGAATACCAGGGGGTGCGCCTTGAACGGTCCGACGTTCCGTCTGCTTGTCTGGCTTGGGGTGCTCGCTGCCGCCTTGGCGGGATGCGGCACGGCCGCCCGGTCTCCCATGCAGCAGGCATGGGCGCACGCGGAGGTCGAGTGCTTCGAGCCACGGGAGGACCAATGTGTCTCCCTGCTGTGCCTGGACGACGCTTGCGGCTTCTATCGCTGTGAGGAGCTCCCGGGGGAAGTGGCGCTGGCGCGCTTCCCGCCGGCACGTCCACCCGCGGCAGCCGCGACTCCTGGCAGGGGGCCTCGAAGGAACTGGGGCGGGGGACAACACCTGCCTCGCGGCGCCGTCATGGTCTTCCCCAATTGGAACGGTGCGCCAGCGCGAATCGTACCGCCTTCACCTCAGCTGACACCCGGTCGCTGGGAGAAGCACCATGTCTTTCCCCAGGCCCGCGACCTGGCCGAGTGGTTCGAGGGGAAGGGCATCAAAATCCACCAATACACCCTGCCGATTCCACGAGACCTCCATCAAAGGATTCACGGTGGTGGCGCTCGGGGTGGGGCCTGGAACCAGGCGTGGCGTGAGTTCCGCTTTCGCAACGAGGAAGCCACGCCCGAGGAGGTCTTCAAGCACGCCGGGGAACTCATCTACCGATTCCAGCTCCTGGGAGGCCCCCTGCGGCCCTACTATTCTCGGCCGGGAACGTGAGGACGCATGCCCCGTTACTTCTGGCTGCAAGAGGACCGGGTGGCGACGGCCCGTCATCGCGGGGACTTCAACGCCGCGCACCGGTGGCGCCTGCCGGGCCTGGCTGCGTGTCCGGGGTGTGGAGCGACGTGGAGCTCCTCGGGGCACATGTATCCCGCCGTGGACCTGTCAGGGCTGCCCGAGCAGGACCTGTTCCTCAAGGCCCGGTCCGTTCCCTTTGCCGAGTTCACGCGACTTCGCGAGCAGGTGCGGCCATTGGCGCCATCGACCGCGACATTGCCCCCGGGGACGCGGTTCGGGCCGCTGGTG
Organism: Myxococcus sp. 1LA; assembly: GCA_046520405.1. Classification (GTDB taxonomy): domain Bacteria; phylum Myxococcota; class Myxococcia; order Myxococcales; family Myxococcaceae; genus Myxococcus. Next base: position 6,538 of record JBKGHI010000044.1, on the reverse strand, counting down.
GGCACGGCACAGGGGGACCTGGGACCTCTGACCTGGCAGGGGAGCTACCTGCTGCTACTGCGCCAGGACACGCTGGCGCAGCTCCAGGCGGAAGGTGTGCGACGGCTCATGGGCGTCCGAGCGGAGCTTCGGTTCCGCCAGAAACACCCACCCGAGCTGTGGGAACTTCAACTCGAGCCGGGCGGTCTGCTCCACCCACAGTGCCTCCCTCCTGAGCTCGCCCCTCCGTGCAAGACGTGTGGCCGGCTGGGGCTCCGGTTGCCCGACGCGCCCATCCTCGACGGCGCCTCGCTCCCCACGGACCGTGACGTGTTCCGCCTGGGCAACTACGCCACGGTGCTCGTGGGAACCGAGACCTTCATGGGGGCGGTGCGCCGGCTGGGGTTGGAGGGCATCCACTTTCAGGAACTCTCCATTCGCTGATTCGTCGCGTGCAGTGCCCGACGTTGATCCACCAGGGCCTTGCCGCCGTCCACTGCCGTACAGCGTGGCCCTCTGGGGCGTTGGCGGTGCTGATGGGCGTGTGCAGCGTATGTCCTGTCGGATTCAGTGGGTCAGGGGTCGGGGGTCGGACGCATGCGTACTCAGGCGTGGGGTGGGAGTCTGCGGTGTCTCGTGGTGGGCATGCTGCTCGTCGCGGGCGCCGCGCAGGCGGGGCAGAAGCAGGTCGGCGGCGTGCTCATGCCGGTGTCGTTGAACCTCAAGGGCCGCACCGTCGAGCTCGCCCACATGGAGCTGCACAAGCAGCTCTTCTTCAAGGTCTACGTCTGGAGCCTCTACATGGAGGACCGCCCGCGCTCCACGCACGAGGCCATCACCTCCAACTCCGTGAAGCGGCTCCACTTCCGCTTCCTGCGCAACATCAGCCGTGACCAGCTCGTGGGCAGCTTCCGCGACGGCCTCCAGCACAACCCCGACCTGCGGCAGGGCCCGCTGGCCAACCAGCTGACCACCATGCTCGCCTCGCTCAAGGACGTGCAGAAAGGCGAGGACCTCGTCATCACCTACACGCCGGGCGCCGGGCTCGAGGTCGGCGGGGATGCCTCCGGCGGCGTCTTCATCCCCGGCAAGCACTTCGCGGACGCGCTCTTCTCCGTCTGGCTCGACTCTCACCCGATTTTTCCGCGCTGACTGACGTGCTCGGCTGTCCGTTGGCCAAACAGTCGTTGCAGCTCAAAATAAGTGCGAGGTTCTTCCTGACCCGGAGCCATGCCGAGGGTAGGCTGGCGCTTCATTCACCAGTGTCAGGAGGACACGTACATATGCGGAATCGGTTGCTTCTTGCTGCGCTCGTCGCGCTCTCCACCACGGGTTGTGTCTCGCAGGGGAAGTTCGACGCCAAGGCGCTCGAGGCGGAGAACTTCGCCAAGGGCCTCAATGACGAGAAGGGCGCTCGCGAGGCCGCCGAAGCCAAGGTGAAGGAACTCGAGGCGAAGATTGCCGAGCTGGAGCAGGAGAAGGAGGCGCTGAACACGCGCCTGGGCACGGCGGAGTCCCGCCTCACCGCGAATGCCGCGGAGCGCCGCGCGCTGGAGGAGAAGAACTCGCAGCTGGCCGCCCTCAACGACGAGCTGGCGCGCAACACGAAGAAGCTGGCCCAGGCGAAGGAGGAGCTGGAGAAGCGCAGCTCCGAGTACGAGAACCTGGCCCAGAGCCTCAAGCAGGAGATTTCGGACGGCAAGATTGAGCTGTCCGAGCTCAAGGGCAAGATGACCGTCCAGCTCAAGGACAAGATTCTCTTCGCCTCCGGCTCCGCCCGCGTGGGCAAGGAAGGCGACGCGGCGCTGAAGAAAATCGCCGACGCGCTCAAGACGGTGCAGGGGAAGATCATCCGCGTGGAAGGCCACACGGATGACGTTCCGACGGGCGGCGGTCAGTTCGCGTCCAACTGGGAGCTGAGCCTGGCGCGCGCCATGGCGGTGGTCCGTTCACTTCAGGACGCTGGCGTGGACCCGACGTTCCTCTCGGCCGCGGGCTACGGGCAGTACCAGCCCATCGCGGCCAACGATTCGGCGGAGAATCGCAGCCTGAACCGTCGCATCGAAATCGTGCTCGCGCCGAAGTAGGCGAAGCACTAGGAGGGGCGCGGGAGTCCCGCGCCCCTCATGAAAACCCTCGGCACCCTTCTCTGTCTTCTCGTCGCCGCGGGAGCGTCCGCGCAGCAGGACGCGGGCATCCCCGCCTCCGACGCGGGCGCGCCCCAGGGCGTGCTGACGAAGCCTCCCGCGCTGATGCGCCAGGTCGAGGCCGTCTACCCACCCGAAGCCGCCGCCCAGCAACTCGAGGGCACGGTGGTGATGTGGGTGGACATCTCGGAAACGGGCGCCGTCTCCAACGTCGAGGTGTCCCAGCCCGCGGGCCACGGTTTCGACGAAGCCGCGGTGGAGGCGGTCCGCCAGTTCCAGTTCGAGCCCGCCGAGGTGGACGGCGTCCCCGCGCCGGTGCGCATCCAATACGCCTACCAGTTCGTCTTCCGTCCCCCGCCGCCGCCGGAGGGCGATGACGCCGCCGCCGTGGAGCCAGAGGCCCCGGTGAACTTCAGCGGCCGGGCCCTGGAGCGTGGCACGCGGGACGCGCTCATTGGCGCGGAGGTGGTGCTGCCCACGTTGGAGCGCTCCGCCGTCACCGACGAGGAGGGCCGCTTCTCGTTCCGCGGCATCCCCCTGGGCACGCACGAGGTGCTGGTGGTGCAGAGCGGCTACGAGCGCTTCCGCACCCAGGAGACCTTCACGGAGGGCCAGGAGACGCGCGCCACGTACTACGTGCGCAAGCGCATCTTCGGTGCCTTCGAGACGGTGGTGCGCAGCGAGCGGGAGCGCAAGGAGGTGACGCAGACCACGCTCCAACTGGCCGAGGTGCAGCGCGTCCCCGGCACCCAGGGCGACACGCTGAAGGTGGTGCAGAACCTGCCCGGCGTGGCGCGTCCCGCCTTCAACGGCGGCCAGCTCGTCATCCGTGGCACGGGCCCGCAGGAGTCCGGCGTCTTCCTCGACGGCCAGCGAATCCCGCTGCTCTACCACTTCGGTGGCCTCACCTCCGTCTACAACTCCGAGCTGCTGGAGGCGGTGGACTACCTGCCCGGCAACTTCTCCGCGTACTACGGCGACATCACCGGCGGCGTCATCAACGTGCGCAGCCGCGAGCCGCGCACCGACCGCCTCCACGCCACCGTGGGCGTCAGCCTCATTGAGTCCAACGCGGTGGTGGAAGGCCCCATCACCGACACGCTGAGCTTCGCGGTGGCGGGCCGGCGCTCGTACATCGACCTGGTGCTGGGGCTGGTGCCCATGGGCGATGACGGCCCCAGCCTCCAGGTGGCGCCGCGCTACTACGACGCGCAGCTCAAGCTGGTGTGGAAGCCGAAGCCGCGCCACACCTTCACGATGCAGGGGCTCACCTCGCGCGACAGGCTGGGGCTCGTCTTCGACCGGCCCTCGGATGACGACCCCACCGCCACCGGCGACTTGAATGTCACCACCGGCTTCAACCAGCTCCGCCTGCGGCACCAGTACCGCGCGGACGCGCTCACCCTGGACACCCACGGCCTGGTGGGTAACACGCTGGTCCAGTTCGGCATTGGCGACCGGGGGCTGCGCATCGCCTCCACGGACCTGAACCTGCGCTCCACGCTGGAGTACGCCTTCGGTGAGGCGCTCACGCTGGCGGGCGGCATCGACGTGGTGAGCAACTTCGCCCGCGTCACCGCGCGCATCCAGGGCCTCTCCCGCGAGGGCGAGCCGCCCACGCCCACCGTCACCGACGAGGTGCTCACCGCGGACGGCGACTTCCTCCAGTACTTCCCCTCCACGTGGGTGGAGGCGCGCTGGCGGCCCATTCCGCGCCTGCTGCTGGTGCCGGGCCTGCGCGCGGAGAGCTACGTCTTCACCGACCAGACCCAGGCCCGCCGTACGTTCAATCCGCGCCTGGCGGTCCGCTATGGCCTGACGGACACGCTGACGCTCAAGGGCGGCGCGGGCGTCTACCACGGGCCTCCGGTGCAGGATGAGCCGAGCGTGGCCTTCGGCAACCCGGACCTGCGCGCGAAGCGCTCGCTCCAGTACAGCGTGGGCGCGGAGTGGCAGGCGCGGCCGGAGTGGTTCGTGGGCGGCGAGGTCTTCTACAACGATTTGAACGGGCTCATCGTCCGCTCCAACGCCACGGTGGTGCGCAACGGCCAGCTTGTGCCCGAGCGCCTGAACAACGGCGGCGTGGGGCGCATCTACGGCCTGGAGGTGCTGGTGCGCCGCGCGCTGACGGACCGGCTCTTCGGCTGGGTCTCCTACACGCTCAGCCGCAGCGAGCGCCGGGACGCGCCGGGCGCGGGCTGGCGCCTCTTCGACAATGACCAGACGCACGTGCTGACGGCGATTGCCTCCTACAAGCTGCCGGCGGGCTGGGAGATTGGCGCGCGCATGCGCTTCGCTTCCGGCAATCCCACGACGCCGGTGGTGGGCTCGGTGCGTGACGACGGCTCGGACGTCTTCATCCCGCTCTACGCGGCGGTGAACTCGCGCCGGCTGCCATCCTTCAACCAGTTGGACATCCGCGTGGACAAGAACTTCGCCTTCGAGAAGTGGGCGCTGAACGTCTACCTGGACCTCACGAACGCCTACAACAACCCGGCGGTGGAAGGCATCGCCTACAACTACAACTACACCCAGAGCGCCTTCTTCGAGGGACTGCCCATCCTTCCCATCATCGGCGCCCGGGGGAGTTTCTGAGCATGCGTCCCATCCTCCCCGCGCTCGTGGCGCTGCTGCTCCTTGGCTGCGGCCCTGACTTCGAACTCCAGAGTGAAATCCGGCGCGTGCGCGTGCTGGCCATCCAGGCCGAGCCCGCCGAGCTGGTGGTGGACCCGGACGCCCCCGCGCTGCCCGGGCCCATGACGCTCAACGCGCTGGCGGTGACGCCGGACGCGCGCCCCGTCACCGTGCGCTACGCGCTGTGCCGCTTCACCGGCAATCCCTATGACGGGCGCTGCCCGGGGGACACCGACGTGCCCTTGCAGGACGGCACGCTGTCGCTCGCGGACGAAAGCGTCCAGGCGGTGCTGCTGGAGGCGCTGGCCGCCGGCAACCCGGGCGGCGGCGGGACGCTGGACCCGGAGGACCCCGCGCTGCGCGAGGCGCTGGTCCGAGGCATTCCGCTCTTCATCGGCTACGAGGCCACGGACGGCAGCGGGACACCGGAAGGCACCGAGCGCGGCGTGCGCCGGGTGACGCTGCGGGCCACCGCCACGCCCAACCAGAACCCGGTGGTGTCGGACATCCTGTGGGACGGCGCGCCGCTCACCGGCCCGCTGCCCGTGTCGCGCGAGGTCACCTTCACGCCGGTGCTGGCCGATGGCAGCATCGAAACGGAGGAGACAGACGAAGGCCCTCGCCCCGAGCAGGTCTTCTTCAGTTGGTTCGCCACCGGTGATGGCGAGGTGAAGGAGTTCCGCTCCCAGGTGCCCGTGGAGGGCCGGCCGGGGGACCCGACCTCGGCCTATGACACCCCCGCCACGCCCCAGCGCGTCACCTTCTGGGTGGTGGCGCGGGACGGGCGGGGCGGGGTGGGGTGGCTCAGCCGCAGCGTGGACGTGGGCCCGTAGGCCCCGTCCCGGACCGCCGGCTCAGACGGACAGGTGCGCTGACGCGCGCCCGAGTCCCTCGGCCACGGAGGTGAAGGCATCCGCCGTGCGCACGCGCTCCTCGCCGAAGCGGCGCACGTAGAGCTGGCGCACCGCGGGAATCTGCGACGAGCCGCCGGTAAGGAACACCGCGTCGATGTCCCTGGCCTCCGCGTGCTTCTCCAGCAGGCCCGCGGTGCACGCGTCCAACTCGTCCAGCAGCGGCTGGCTGAAGGTGTCGAACTCGGCGCGGGTGATGGGCTCGTGGAGGTTGATGCGGGCCTCCTCGAAGTCCACCGTGGCGACGTCCTCCTTGGACAGGCGCACCTTGGCCGCTTCAATGGCGCGGAAGAGGCGGTAGCCCAGGTTGTCCATGACCAGGTCGTACAGGGCCTGGATTTCGGGCTTGCGGTCGCTGGTGGTGAGCATGGTGTCCAGCAGCTCCTGGGTGGACTTCTCCCGGATGAAGGACATCTCGTGCCAGGTGAGCAGCTTGGCCATGATGTGCTGGGGAATGGGCAGCCGCTTGTCACTGAAGCCGCGCACCCGGTAGGTGGAGCCGGCGCCGAAGCGAGGCAGCAGCTTGTGCCGCATGATTTCCGCGTCGAAGCGGTCACCGCCGATGCGCACACCCGTGGAGCCCACCACGTCCTGGCGGCGGTCCGGGTTGTCGCGGCGGCTGGGGCCCAGCCGCATGAGGGTGAGGTCGGTGGTGCCGGCGCCGAAGTCCGCCACCAGGACGAGCTCGTCGCGGGTGAGCTGGGCCTCGTAGGCGAGCGCGGCGGCGATGGGCTCGATGAGGAACTGGACGTGCTGGAAGCCCGCGAGCTCCGCGGCGCGCAGCAGGCGCTGCTGGGCCAGGGCATCCGCCTCCAGGTCCGGCGTGAAGACGGCGGGCCGGCCGAGCACCACGGCCTCGGGCGCGCC
>JBKGHI010000449.1:0-3989 GCA_046520405.1 Myxococcus sp. 1LA | reverse complement strand
GAGGCGCAGCCACTCCGTGATGCGGTAACCGACCGACGCCGACCCACTTCGTTCTGCGGTAGACACTCTGGTTCGTAACCGGCCGACGACCGACATGCTGAGTCGCGGTGGGCACGCCGGTTCTTTCCGGCATGCGACGACCGAGTCCGGATGAGTGGAAGCTGTCGGTGGTGGAGTTCGAGGCAGATGGGCTGCAGCAGGCGGTAGCGCCAATCTACTTCGCGTGACTCATCTGGGCTTCCCATCGCCGGCGCAATGCAGAACGGCGCTCGGGGTAAGTCGCGTCGAGGAAATCCACGCTGAGCAATCGGTTCGTCCTGAAGATCCGAAAGTCCCGACGCAGCTCACACCATGCAATCAACACGCGAACGCCGGTCACGTATCCCACGAGAATCGGCCACACCGTGCGCGTGCTCGTTATTCCTTCCGCATCGGCGTAGTAAATGTGGAGCTTCAATTGCTTCCGCGACCACTCACGCAGTCGGCTCAGGTCGACGGTTCCGTCAGGGTGTTTCTGCTTCGCCGGCGGAGTGCCCACCACCGGGTCGTCGACCAGCTCGCGCAGGTGCTTCGGTACGATGGCGGCGACCTTCGCCAACACATCTCCCGCTGCTGCCGACAACGTCTTGTCTGCGTTGGCCGCCACCCACTGTGCGCCGAGCACCACCGCCTCGATTTCGCTCGGCGTCAGCATCAACGGAGGGAGGTCGAAGCCGCGCTCGAGCACATAGCCGACCCCCGCTTCTCCTCGAATTGGTACGCGACGCGCCATCAACGCCGCGAGGTCCCGGTACACCGTGCGCTGACTCGTCTCGAGTTGCGCAGCGATCGCGCTGGCCGTCATCGGCCCCTTTGCTCGCCGCAGCACCTGCAGAATCTCGAACAACCGGTCAGCGCGTCGCATGCGTCCTCTGCGCTATGCCATCGCGGTAAGAATAGCGCAGCTCACGAGGTTGCTGAGCAGGAAGAAGGGCGCGTTGATCGCACCGTACAGAACCGGCCGCGGGATGTTCGGGTTGATGGCCACGTTGAACACCGTGGCGACGAGATAGCCGATTCCGCTGATGGCCCCGAACACGAGCGCATTCGACATCGCGTCGATGTGAAACGAACGGAGCAGAATCGCGTTCGCCATCGTCACCACGAGTCCGCAGAGCAGGGGCCCGACGACGAAGATCGGCTCCGGCTTACGGCCCACGAGGTCGGTGCGCTTGAGCGCCAGCGCATACGGCTTCGGGATGACACCCATGAACCACGCCGCGCCGAGCATCTGCAGCGCCACGGTTGAGAGAAGAACCGCGAACCAGTTGATCGAAAGAGTGAACATCGTGTGCGCCCCCGGTTGAGGTGAGACGCATGAGGTACTGCCACCCTGTTGCCACCGTGGTGGCAGCAGTGAATCGCTTGCTTCACGCCGCCTTCGAGCACCACTGCGGCGGTCTGGAGTTGCATCGGTTCCATCATGCCGAGCGCTGGACCAGGGCACGTCATGCCCGACACTCCAAAAACTTCCTGCGGGAACTCTCCTGAGGTTGCCCCGGTTCCGCGCCTCTCCCGCACTTTGTGTGAGGCTCCTCGAAGGAGTAAGCAGACGCGGCAGGCTGCCGGTGAGGCGACTACATCCCGGGAATGGAAACGCTGTACTCCCTTCCCGGCTGTCGAGTGGTGCGGGTGATGCGCGTCGGCTCGGCGGATGTCGTCCTTGTACTGCATCCGGAGGGCACTGGTGCCCGATGTCCCTCCTGCCAGACACCCAGCAACTCCGTGCACAGCAGCTACGGCCGCCACCCTGCTGACCTGCCCTCCGCCGGGCGCGCCGTGAAGCTGGCAGTGCAGGTGCGCCGCTTCTTCTGCCGAAATGGGCGATGCCCGCGCCGCACGTTCGCGGAGCGGCTGCCGCGGTTGCTGTCGTCTCGGGCCCGCCGGACGCGACGCCTGGCCACCGCCCAGTGTGCCGTCGCCCTGGCCGCCGGTGCGGAGGCTGGGGCCAGGCTGCTCAAGCCCCTGGCCATGCCGACCAGCCCCGACACGCTCCTGCGCCTGATACGTCGAGTTTCGCTGCCAGCGTCTCGAGACTCACGGGCGGCGGGCGTGGACGACTGGGCACTGCGCAAGGGGCGCACCTACGGGTCCATTCTCGTCGACCTCGAAGCGCACTGCGTCGTCGATGTATTGCCCGACCGCTCGGCGCCGACGCTGACTGCGTGGCTGCGTCGTCACCCTGACATCAAGGTCCTCGCCAAAGTCTGCTCGACCGAGTACGCACGTGCAGCGGCACTCGGTGCTCCCGACGCTCAACAAGTGGCGGACCGCTGGCATCTGCTCCTCAATGGGCGGCAAATGGCGGAGCGCTGGCTGGCGGGGGGCACGCGCGCCTGCGCTCCCTGCCGGGCGTCACGCGCGTGGGGGTCTCGCCAGCGTGTCGACGCACCTCGTTCCCACGCACTCACGCCGAAGTCCGTGCCCGTCAGGAGAGCCGAGCGAAGCACGTTGCCGCATACCAGGAGGTGCGGCGCCGTTCCCTCGCCGGGGAGCCCCTGTCGAGAATTCACCGCACCTTGCGGCTGGCACCGAGCACGGTGCGCAAGTATGCCGCCGCCGAAGCCTTTCCGGAGCGCTCGGCGCGAGTACCTGGTCCGAGCATTCTCGACCCCTATCTGGAGTACCTCACGGAGCGCCATGCGGCCGGCTGCGAGAATGCCTGCGCTCTCTGGCGGGAGATTCGCGCCCAAGGGTTTCGTGGCACGTCACGGCAGGTCCACCGCTGGCTCCAGACGCGCCGCACAGCTCCGGCGCGCACGAGGCCGCGCGCGGATTCCGCCGGCGACTGGTGGTCCAACGGCAGGAGCTCAGACCCGCTCGCCTCCCCGAAGCAATTGGCCTGGCTGTTCGTGAAGACACCGTCCGAACTCACCCTTGATGATGCAGCAACGCTGGCGCGCATCCGACAGGACAAGGAAGCCGCGCGCGCCATGGAGTTGACCCAACGCTTCTGCGAAGTGGTCCGCGCGCAGGGCGTTACGCATGGGGCAAGGCCGCTCAAGTCCTGTAGAGCCTTCGAGGCGTGGCTGGGCGAGGCGCGCCACTGCGGCGTGCGCGCGGTGGAGACCTTCGCCGAGGGGTTGAAGCAGGACGGGGAATCGGTCCGGGCTGCGCTGACCACGCCCTGGAGCAACGCCCAATCGGAAGGCCAGATTACGAAGCTCAAACTCCTCAAGCGTCAGATGTATGGTCGCGCCCGTTTCGACCTCCTGCGCCGTCGCGTGCTGCTCGCCGTCTGAGCCTCCGCGTCACACAAAGTGCGGGAGAGGCGCGGAACCGGGGCAACTTCACACCCCGAGCGCTGGAGTCGCCACACGCGCGACTGGACTCCGGTGGGCTCCGTTCGTCGCAGCCCCGCTCCGAATCTCACCCCAGGCAGTGCAGGAGTTGATGCGCATCGGCTGAACCCTCTCACGCGGCATCTGCCTTGACGCTCACCGCCAGGGTGAGCTCGCGGACGGTCCTGCGCAGTCGGAGTTCCCACGCATGCATTGAAACTCCATGCACGAGAGCCGGGAGGTCGTCTGCTCGACGGCCGCAGTTGGCGAGGCGGGACGCATCGGGAAGGTCGGAGACCGCAGTCCGATGACGCACGGGCAGAGGAAGTCGGACTGGCTCGTGGGCGCCAAGCTGCAAGGATGGACAGGAAGGCGAAGTTCACCGCGCTGCCACACCACGTCACGCAAGAAGGTCTTCAAACGTCGTTTGCGGCCCTGCGCCGAAACGCCGCCCCGCGAGTGGAAGGTTTGACGTGAAACGTGCTGCGCAGGTCTCGAAGAGTACCTTCGAGACCTTCATGCACGCCTCCACCGAGGTGCGTGCTGGGCGAAGCCCTTGCGCGGAACGTATATCCCCATGGCGGACGGGCGGCAGCGACCGCTCGACATCGCCGCTCTAGGAGCCTGTCGCGGTAATCACGGGGGGCTTGCCCGGAAGGAGGCCCCCGT
>JBKGHI010000448.1:0-3995 GCA_046520405.1 Myxococcus sp. 1LA | reverse complement strand
GAGCGGGCCGCGCGGCGCCGGGCACGCGAGGACGTCCAGGGCTCGGCTGACACGCGGCACGGCGTCGTCTTCGTGCAGAGCGCCACCGGACCGCAGCCCCGGCGCGTCACCCTGGGTCTGAGCGACTGGGAGAGCACCGAGGTGGTGAGCGGCCTGGAGGAAGGCGAGAAGGTGGTGCTCATCTCGGTGGCGAAGCTCCAGCAGCAGCAGCAGCAGAGCGCCGAGCGGATGCGCCAGATGTCGGGCGGCGTGATTCCCGGCGCGGGCGGTGGCCCGCGCGGTCCGCGCTAGTCCCACGTCAAGGAAGGAGGAGGACACGTCATGGGTGAAATCATCCGGGTCGCATTCGATGCGGTCCTCGCCAACAAGCTGCGGTCGCTGCTGACCATGCTGGGCATCGTCATCGGCATCGCGGCGGTCATCACCATGGTCGCGCTGGGGGAAGGCGCGCAGCGCTCGGTGGCGCAGCGGCTCCAGGGGCTGGGCACCAACGTCCTCACGGTGCGCCCCGGCCAGGCCTTCTCCAGCGGCATGATTCGCGCGCAGGCGTCGATGACCATCGACGACGCGGAGGCCCTGCGGGAGAACCCGCGCTACATCCAGGCCGTGGCGCCGGAAATCGAGTCGCGCTTCCAGGTGGAGTCCGGCGCGAAGAACGCGAACCTCTCTGTCGTGGGCACCTGGCCGGACTACTTCAAGGTCAACCAGGGACAGATCACCCACGGGCGGCTCTTCACGGACGCGGAGGACAGGGGCCGCCGCCGGGTGGTGGTGTTGGGCGCGCTGGCGGGGACCCAGCTGGGCCTGACGGACACGGCGTCGCTGGTGGGTGAGTCCATCCGCATCCGCGGCATTCCGTTCGAGGTCATCGGGGTGCTCGCGGAGAAGGGCGCCCAGGGCTTCAACAACCCGGACGAGAGCCTCTACATCCCGCTGTCCACCGCGCAGTTCCGCGTCATGGGCAGCGACCGCATCCGCTCCATCGCCGTGCAGGCCGTGAGCGACACGTCCATGGCCGACGCGATGGCGGAGATCGACCAGAAGCTCCGCCGCGAGCACCGGCTGCGCCCGGAGCAGCCCGCGGACTTCAACATCCGCGACCAGGCCTCGCTGCTCAACACCATGCAGGAGACGACGCAGACGTTCTCCCTGCTGCTGGCCGGCATCGCCGCCATCTCCCTGCTGGTGGGAGGCATTGGCATCATGAACATCATGCTGGTGTCGGTGACGGAGCGCACGCGCGAGATTGGTCTGCGCAAGGCCCTGGGCGCCACGGGCATGGACATCATGCTCCAGTTCCTCGTGGAGTCGCTGGTGCTGTGCCTCGCGGGCGGCACGCTCGGGCTGCTGCTGGGCATGGGCGGCGCGGCGTGCTCCAGCGCATGGCGGGCTGGACGGTGGTGGTGGCGCCCGAAGCCATCATCGTGGCCATCGCCTTCTCCGCCACGGTGGGTGTCTTCTTCGGCATCTGGCCGGCGCGGCGCGCGGCGAGCCTGGCCCCCATCGAGTCGCTCCGGTACGAGTAGCCCCGGCCATGACACCGGGCGCCCGCCCGCCCGCCGAGCTGGCGGCGAGCACGGCGCCCGGGTTCAAGCTCGGGTCTCCCCTTCCTGGCGGGCACTGCACAGCGTGCAGATGTTTGCAGGCCCCACATGAGGAGGGACGACATGGCGGACGGAAAGCGGATTGCGTGCATCGTGGGCGAAGGCTTCGAGGACTCCGAGCTCCGGGTTCCCTACGACACGCTGAACAAGGAGGGCCATGAGGTGGTCCTCATCGGCAAGAAGGCGGGCGAGGAGGTCAATGGCAAGCAAGGCAAGGAGAAGTTCCGCGTGGAGAAGAGCATCGACGACGTCCAGGTGAAGGACTTCGACATGCTGCTCATCCCCGGCGGCCACTCCCCCGACAACCTCCGGGCTGACAAGCGCTTCGTCCAGTTCGTGAAGGAGTTCGACGACCGCGGCAAGCTCATCGCGGCGGTGTGCCACGGGCCCCAGCTCTTCATCTCCGCGGGCATCCTGGATGGACGGACGCTCACCGCGTGGACGACGATTCAGCATGACCTGAAGCTCATCCCCAACGTCCAGGTGAAGGACGAGGCCGTGGTCCGCGACGCGAACTGGATCACCAGCCGCAAGCCGGATGACCTCCAGGACTTCAGCCGGGCCATCGTCGAGGACCTGAAGAGCGCAAAGGCCACCGCGAACCGCGAAGCCCGCACCTGAGCGGATCGGACGCGCATCCCCGGCAGCAATATCGCCCGCCACCAGAACGCCTGTGGCGGGCGATGCCACGAATGGCCCCGCGTCTGTAACGCCAGACGCCACAAGCGTTCCCCGCGATAAGGCCTTCGCAGCACGCTTCCCCTGACAAACCCAAAGACTCTCAATCCGGGCGCAGTCATTGCAGACACGGGCCGCACATCTCGACCCCCATCATCGCGCGTTAATCTCTTGCAGCTGGAGACGTCCCGATGACTGTGAATGCAGCTGGTCCAGTCCGGGAGCTGGAGTGCCTGTACCAACACCTCCTTGGGCACCAGCTACAACTTCCAGAATCTCCAGGTCTGGCGCTGCGGCGTCGGAACGGGCTACTGCGTCGAGCGGCGCGCCGTCCGCACCGTCCGCTATGACTACGACCTGGCGGCCTGCAACCCGGCCATCGTCACGAACATCGCCCCGAGCAGCCACGGCTACTTCTGCGCGCGCTGAGCGCTGAATGCCGTCAGCCTACTGGGAGCCCGCCTCGAAGGCGCCCACGTCCCGGTAGTACCGCTCCACCTGGGCCTGCGTCGCCGCCTGGGTGTAGACCTCCGGGCGCGGGTGCTCGATGACGTCGAGGATGACCTTCGCGGCATCCTCGACGGGTTGAGCGCCCGGCAGCGCGCGTGAATCCGGCCCCCCGCCCAGCGCGTTGTCCCCGAAAGGCGTGGCGACCACCCCGGGCATCACCACCGTCACGGTGATGCCTGGGTGCGTCTCACGCAGCTCCTGCCGCAGACACGCGCTGAGCGCGTTGAGCGCATGCTTGGCCGCGCTGTACGCCGACCGGTGCGGCACGATGGGCAACCGGCCCAGGGTACTGGAGACGTTCACCACCTGCCCCGCGTCGCGCGCCTGGAAGTGCGGCAGCACCGCCTGCATCCCGTAGAGCGCGCTGTTCACGTTGTCGCGCCACATGGCCTCCAGGTCCTCGTCGGTGAGCTCCGCCACGGAGCGGGTGATGCCCCGGCCCGCGTTGTTCACCCACACGTCGATGCGGCCAAAGCGCGCGAGCGCCGCGTCCCGCAGCCGCTCCATGTCCGAGCGCCGCGTCGCGTCCGTCACCACCGCGAGTGCCTCGGGACCGCACCGCGCGGCCACCGTTTCGAGCTCCGCCTTCCGGCGAGCGGCGAGCACCAGCCGGGCGCCCTTCCCGCCTGCCTGCCGCGCCAGCTCCGCGCCAATGCCGCTGCTCGCCCCGGTGATGACGATGACCTTGTCCATGTCCGCGCTCCTCCCTGAGCGACACTGACACGCGGGCCTCTATCAAGGGGCCCGCCCCCTCGCGAGCCCATCCGCCAGGAGACGCCGTGCCCCCCGCGCGAAGGCCGCCCCGTGGTACCCTGCGGCCTCTTCCGCGCCCCCTCCTCCATGCCGCTGCGACTGTTCTCCTTTTCGATGCTCATCGGGCTCGGCGCGGTGCTGGGCCACCTGTACCTGTACCGCCGGCTGGTGCGCCCCCTGGTGCACGGCCGCTGGCCGCGCCTGATGGCCCTGGGCGTGCTCGTCGCGATGACAGGCGTCCTCGGGTTCCGGCGCACCGTCCTGGACCTGCTCCCCGAAAGCGCCGAGGGCCTGCTCACCATGGCGGTGTACACGTGGATGGGCGTGGCGCTCTGCCTCGTCATCGCCCTGCTCGTGACGGACGTGGGCCGGGGACTCGCGGCCCTGGCGCGGCGGCTGCCGGCCCGCCGCCCGGCCGTGAGCCCCCCTGCCCGCCTCCGGCCGGCCGAC
>JBKGHI010000447.1:0-4001 GCA_046520405.1 Myxococcus sp. 1LA | reverse complement strand
GTGGGCCCGGTCCGCGGCCACCAGGTCCGCCGCGCTGGGGGCGGCCGAAGCGCTGGTGGACTCCGGCGCGCCTTCACACAGCACCCAGCCTTCGGTGGACGCGCCGCTCAGCTTGCACCAGGCGCGGTTGGGGCCCCCCTTCTTCACCAGCGGGTAGGGCCGCCCGGCCTCCACTGTGAAGACGACCTTGCGGGACTCGGGCTGCTCGACGGCGTCCACCGCGACGTCGGAAACGAAGACACCGCGGGCCGCGAGGGCCGGAAGCGAGACACCCAGCAGCAGGGCAAGACAGGGGAGGGAGAGACGCATGGCGCACGGGAGTCTACAGCAGTCCCCGCCGAGCCCCTCCGTGGGAGGGGCCGGGGAGTCATCCTGCGCCTGCGACGGCCGTCACCGGCCGGAGATTCAACCGAGCTTCACGCGGGCCGCCTTCAGTTTGCCCACCTGCACCGTGTACTCGCCGGCGCCCAGCTCCGCCTTGGCGTCCGTCACCTTCTCGCCGTTGATGCGCACGCCGCCCTGCGCCATCAGCTTGCGCGCCTCGGTGGCGGAGGCCACCAGCTTCGTCTCCGGCAGCAGCTTCGTCACTGGCAGCTTCTCCGCGCCGCCCAGGGACAGCTCCACCAGGGGGAGCTCGTCCGTGGACAGCTCCTTCTTCGCGAAGCGCTTCTCGAAGTCCTCGGCGGCCTTCGTCCCTGCCTCCGCGCCATGGAAGCGCGCCGTCATCTCCTGCGCGAAGGCGACCTTCGCCGTCTTGGGGTGCAGCGCGCCGGACTCCACCTGGGCGCGCATCTCCGCCAGCTCCTTGACGCTCTTCGAGGAGAGCAGCTCGTAGTACCGCCACATCAGGTCATCGGTGATGCTCATCAACTTGCCGAAGATGATGCTCGCCGGCTCGTCGATGCCCACGTAGTTGTCCAGGCTCTTGGACATCTTCGCGCCGGCGATCTTCCCCTCCACCAGCTTCGCGTCGAGCCCCTCCAGGATGGGCCCCGTCATGATGACCTGGGGCGCCATGCCGTCCTCCTTCATCAACTGACGGCCCACCAGCAGGTTGAAGAGCTGATCCGTGGCGCCCAGCTCCACGTCCGCCTTCAGCACCACGGAGTCGTAGCCCTGCAGGAGCGGGTAGAGGAACTCGTGGATGGAGATGGAGACCTCGCCGCGGAAGCGCTTCTTGAAGTCGTCGCGCTCCAGCATGCGCTGCACCGAGTAGCGCGAGGCGAGGCGAATCATCCCCTCCG
This sequence comes from Myxococcus sp. 1LA, assembly GCA_046520405.1. Classification (GTDB taxonomy): domain Bacteria; phylum Myxococcota; class Myxococcia; order Myxococcales; family Myxococcaceae; genus Myxococcus. The sequence continues at coordinate 2,757 of JBKGHI010000447.1, read as the reverse complement.
TCCCCAGCGTGTCCAGCCAGGAGGAGTTGAAGCGCACCTGCGTCTTCGCCTCGTCCAACACCTTGAAGACCTGCTTCTTGTAGGTCTCCGCGTTGGCCTTCACCTCGTCGCGCGTCAGCGCGGGGCGGGTGGCGTTGCGGCCTGTCGGGTCGCCAATCAACCCGGTGAAGTCGCCGATGAGGAACACCACCGAGTGGCCGAACTCCTGGAAGCGCCGCATGCGCGTCAGCAGCAGCGAGTGGCCCAGGTGCAGGTCCGGCCGGCTCGGGTCGAAGCCCGCCTTGATGATGAGCGGCTTGCCCGTGTCATACGAATACCGAAGCTTCTTCTTCAGGTCTTCGGCCGAGTGGAGGTCCACCGTGCCACGGGTCACTTCTTCGAACTGCTCCTCGGGGGTCGCCTTGCGCAGCGCGTCCGGATTCATGGCGCCGCAAGCTACCCGAAGTGCGTCGGCAGTGGACGCACTTCCTCGAGGGTGTTTCAGGTGCCTGGCAGGTGCTCGCGCACGCGGTGGATGCTCCGCGCCCGCCCGGTGGCGTCGTCGATGTCGGCCACCACGCCTTGCAGGTAGACGAGCCGCTCGGCCACCTCGTAGGGCGCCGTCTTGCCCATGAAGCGCGCCAGCGAGGACTCCTTCTTCATCCCGATGACCGAGTCCAGCGGCCCGCACATCCCCACGTCGGTGATGAAGGCCGTGCCTCCGGGGAGGATGCGCTCATCCGCCGTCTGCACGTGCGTGTGCGTCCCCACCACCACCGACACCCGCCCGTCCAGGTGGACGCCCATGGCGTTCTTCTCGCTGGAGGCCTCGCAGTGCATGTCCACCAGGATGCAGGGCGTCTGCTGGCGCAGCTCCTCCACCAGCCCTTCGACGACTTCGAAGGGGCTGGCCTCGGTGCGCATGAAGACGCGCCCCTCCAGGTTGATGACCCCCAGGGCGCCGCCATCCGGGAGCTTCACCACGCTGTGGCCCTTGCCCGGCGTGCCCTTGGGGTAGTTGGCCGGACGCAGCAGCAGGTCCGGATGTTCCTTCACCCAGGGGAGGATGGCCTTCTTGGAGTAGAAATGGTTACCGCTCGTCAGCAGCTGGACGCCGCTGTCGAGCAGGTAGTGGGCCGTCTCTGAAGTGATGCCCGAGCCCTGGTCGCTGTTCTCCGCGTTGGCGACCACCACGTCCACGCCGTGCTGCGCGCGGACCCTCGGAAGGAGCGTGCGGACCGCCTGGAGTCCCGGGCGGCCCACCACGTCCCCCATGAAGAGGACTTTCACGTATCGAGGAAGTCCCAGTCGCGGTACAGGCCGCGCAGGGACTCAGACTCCGTTACGACCAGGTCCATGTCGACGTCATCCCCAGTCGTGGGCAGGACGGGAACGACCTGGTCGTTGAAGGCCAAGCCCACCCGCCGACTGCGCTGACTGGCCGCGCGGAGGGTGGCGTCGTAGTAACCGCCCCCGCGACCCAGCCGCTTGCCTTCCCGGGTGAAGCCCAGGCCCGGCACCACGAAGAGGTCAATCTGGTCCACCGCGATGAGGTCCGAGGAGTTGGTGGGCTCGCGCACCCCCAGCCGCCCCGGCTCCAGCTCGCTTTCCGACTTGATGGCGCGGAAGGAAAGAATCCGCCCGTGAACATGGGAGAGCGGGTAGCAGACAATCTTGCCGTCTTGCAGCGCCGCAATCAGGATATCCCGGGTAGGCACTTCCCCCCGGATGGGGGCGTACAACGCCACCGTTCGCGCCTTCTGATAATACGGTGCCGCCAAGAACCGAGACTGAACCTTGAGCCCCCGCGTGTCGATGAGATCCGGCGTCATCGCCTTCCGGCGAGCCGTGAGCTCCTCTCGTAGGGTCTGCTTCCTCGCCGCCGCCTCTTCCACCACCGTCTCGCTCACCGACGCCGCTCCACAGAAAAAAGTCCCCCGCAGCATGGCCGTGTGCCCGGCGTCCATTGAACCCTCTAAAAGCCAGGTGGGGACCGAAATCATGTCTCCGCAGGCTTCCCTCATCCCTCGTGAGAGGGGAGGGCTTGCACATGGAGACCGAAACGGACCCCGGAATGGACGTATCGGTTCGAATTTCTGCCGAGCATCACGCGCCCCGCAGGGGACAGCCCTTGAACAAAGCTACAGTGCTTCCAAATCCTCGAATCTATTGGGAATTCCCGCCAGAGTCTTTGGAAATGATAAGGACGGGGGGCGGCGGGGTCAAGGCATCCTCGCGCGTTTACAAGGCAGGCGCGGGACCTCTATGATGGAAAGAGCCCGAATCCACCCACATATGCCGCCCTCGCTATTGAACAAGGGTCTTGCGACGGTTCTTTCCGTTGCCTCCGGCCTCGCGTGGGCGGGACCACCCACGGTGTCGAGCACCTATCAAGGTGACTTCTATGGAACGGTGTCCCTGCGCATGCAGGGCGACCGGCTGGTGGGGTTCACGACGGGTGGCCCCTGCGGCTTTGAACCCGATACGGAGGTGCTCTCTGGCGAGTTCCAGGACAACGTCCTGGTGGGCCAGGTGTTGCTCTGCCAGACGGGGCCGCATTGTGAGCCGCGGGTGAACCAGCCCGTGCTGGTCGTGTTCAACCCGGAAGATGGGGTGATGACGGCGCTTTTCCGTCTGAAGGACGGGTGCCACTCCCCGGTGTTGAAGAACGACGCCTTGCTGCTCTTGAAGCCCGTGGCGGGCTCCGGGGACGCGGTGGAGGCGGCGCGTCCCGCCGCTGCGCCCGCGGCCGGGGCCACCGCGGAGAGCGCGAGTTCG
>JBKGHI010000446.1:0-4022 GCA_046520405.1 Myxococcus sp. 1LA | reverse complement strand
CGCGGGGTGCGCAGCTCGTGGGCCGCCACGCTGAGGAAGTCGTCGCGCGCGCGCACCGCCTCCTGCGTCTCGCGGTACAGGCGAAGCTGCTCCGTCACGTCCCCGATGATGCCGGCCATCCGCACCGGGCGGCCCTGCGCGTCCCGCAGCGCCCGGCCGCGGCTCACGCACGAGCGCCAGGTGCCGGTGACGTGTCGCAGCCGCATCGACACGTCATAGGGCGTGCCCCGCTCCAGGTGCGCGGACAGCGCGCCCATGACGTCCGGCCGGTCCTCCGGGTGAATCAGCTCCAGGAAGGCGGAGAACGTCCCGCCGAAGTCCCCCGGCTCCAGGCCCAGCATCTCCAGCAGCGGCGGGCTCCAATAGAAGGCCTGGCCGCGCAGGTCCCAGTCCCAGATGCCGTCATAGGAGCCGCTCACCACCAGCCGGTAGCGCTCCTCGCTCTCCCGCGCGGTGCGCTCGGCCTGCTCCAGCAGCCCCACCCGCCGCTCCAACTGCCGCACCATCCGGTACAGGTGGTCCTCGGTGCTCAGGTCCGCGGGCGGCGATGTGTGGGAAGGGCCGCCGGCGCGCAGCTCGCGCAGGAGCGCCCCGAGCAGTTCGTCCCCCTCCTGCGTCCTTCGCACGAAGCCGTTGGCCCCCACGTTGTGGGCCATGCGCAGGTCCAGCTCGTCGGGCGCCACGGTGTGCGTGAGGATGACGGGCACCCGGGCCAGCCGCGGGTCCTGCCGCAACCCCAGGCACAGCTTGAAGCCGTCCATGCCCGGCATCAGCGCGTCCGCCAGCACCACGTCCGGGCCCCGGCGCCGCGCCAGGTCCAGCGCCGTGGCGCCATCCGCCGCCATCACCACCTCGAAGCGGAAGGGCGCCAGGTGCAGCTGCGCCAGCTTGCGGGAGACCGGGTCATCGTCCGCCACCAGCACCCGGGGCCGCCGTGCCTCCGGCCCGCCGCCCGCCTCCACCGGGATGGCCTGCCGAGCCCCCTCCACCAACGCCCCCAGGGACAGGGGCCGGCTCAGGTAACGCTCCACCGGCAGGTTCAACGGCCGCAGCGCTTCCCGCTCCGCCGGAAAGGCGCTGATTTGGAGCAAGGCCCCCGCGAGTTCCAGGGAACGCCGCAGGGATTCCAGGTGGGTCCCGTCCGCCACCAACTGTCCCGCGCCCGCCACCACCACCTGCACCGACTCCGTCTGCAGCAGCGTCAAGGCGCCCGGCACGTCCGCGGAGACCCAGACCCTCCAGCCCTGGCTCTCCAGGGCGAGCACCTGGAGTTCCCGGGTGGCGCCAGGGTCTTCGATGAGCAGGAGGGAGGGCGTCATCACGACGGGTCGAAGGCGGGCGCGCGGCCAGGACGCCCGGGCGCCCTGGATGAAGGAAAGAGTCGCAGTCTGGGCACCGGACGCAACGAGTCAAGCAGTCCGGCAGCAAGTGTTCTCCGGTGCAAATGACCGCCAGTCGGCCGCCGGCCCTTGGCCCCGCCTTCCCGGAACGCACCTGCGTGGCGGATGCATCCGAAGCGGCATCGGTATCTCGCCGACAGTCGCAGCCGGCCATACAAGGGGAGGCTGTGGCCAGCTCGCCACCCCCGAGGTCTTCCCCAGCGACATGCCGCGCGGCTTTTCAGAAATCCGGCTTCTCGCCCCGTCCCCCCGGCACCAGGGCCACCCGGCGGGCCAGCCACCAGGTACTGGAGGAGCCTGGAACTCATGGTTCACCGGCGCTTGGCGGCAACGGCGATTCTTCTGCATCCAGATTGCATTGGAAGCAGATACAACCGCCTGCGGGAAGCATGCGCGGGGAGTCGGGGGAGCCCCGCTGGGATGCGTAACGCGGAGCGTGAGGACTCAACGCGCCAGGTCTCAGCAGGGTGAAAGTGACCGTTAAATCGGTTATCGAAAGGGCATCATGGGAGCAAAGAGAAGTGCCGTGCAGCCGAAGCTCACTGAGTTCCAGGACCGGATCCGCTCCGCGGGCCTGCGCAGCACCGCGCCGCGCGTGGCGGTGCTTCGGGAGCTGGAGGACGCCACCTCGCCAATGAGCCACGCCGACCTGGTGGACGCGCTGGGCGACGAGGGCTACGACCGGGTGACCATCTACCGCAACCTGACGGACCTCACCGAGGCCGGGCTCGTGGTGCGGGCGGACCTGGGCGACCACGTCTGGCGCTTCGAGCTGAAGCGCGCCGGCGAGGAGCACAGCGGCAGCCACCCGCACTTCACCTGCACCGACTGCGGCACGGTGGCCTGCCTGCCGGAGGAGTCGGTCCGCATCGCGTCCTCGAAGGGCGTGCCCCGCGCGGTGTCCCAGCGCTCGGTGGAAGTGCAGTTGCGCGGCCTCTGCGACGGCTGCAACTGACGTCGCGAAGCCCCCCGCGGCCACAGGGGTGCCCACCGCGCCCCTTCCCGGGAAGATGATCGGAGAGCGGCCTGGCATGCGTCGGGGGCTGAGCATTTGCCTGCCCCCAGGCTTGCCGCGCGCTTCCCCCTTGGTGGGGGCGGACACATCGTGGGGACGGCGTCGCGGGGAAGACGGTCCCGCCTTCGCCGGAGGCTTCGGTGCAACCGCTTCAGACACTGCTGGTCGTCGACGACGACCTCGACATCCGCGACGCGCTCCAGGACGTGTTCGAGCTGGAAGGCTACGCCGTCCTCCTCGCCGCGGATGGGCTGGAGGCCCTCGCGCAGCTCCGGCAGGTGGAGTCCATGCCGGACCTCATCCTGCTCGACCTGATGATGCCGCGCATGGACGGCTTCGCCTTCCGCGAGGCGCTGCGTCATGACACGAGCTTCAACCGCATCCCCGTGCTGGTGGCCAGCGCGGACCTGGACGTGAAGGGCGCGGCGGAGGGCCTGGGCGTCGCCGGCTGGCTGCGCAAGCCGCTGGACCTGCGCGAGCTGCTCAACGCGGTGAAGAAGCTCAGTCAGCTTCCCAACTAGGGCGTGCGCCCGCCAGCCTGCCCTCCAGTCAGGGGCGCGGGGCGGGCACGGGCCCGGATTGGCGGGCGCGGGAAGCGACCCCACCCTTGCTCCCAGCAGTCGGTCCCACCGAACTGAAAGAGGGAGAGGGAATCATGAAGAAGCTCATCGCCACACTCGCGTTGTGCGTGGGAAGCGCCGCGTTCGCGCAGGAGCAGCCGTCGAAGACGCAGGTGCCCCGTCCTGGCACGGAGAAGAGCACCGGCGTGGACGCCACCGAGGTCGGGCCCGCCATCGGCAAGGCCGCCAAGGACGTGACGGGCGTCCAGACGGAGGACGAGGGCACCTTCAAGATGGCCAAGGCCATGAGCCTGCAAGGCACCCTCAAGGACGCCACCGCGGACGGCGTGAGCCTGTCCCGCCCGGGCCTGCCTGACGCGGACCTGGACGTGCGCGACAAGACGGTGCTGATGCTGGACGGCAAGAAGGTCGCCAAGACGGACGAGATTCCGGAGGGCTCCGCGGTGCGCGCGAAGTTCCAGCTGGAGGGCCAGGAGGTCGTCGCGCTGGAGCTGCGCGCCACCAGCCCCAAGGGCGCCAAGAAGAAGCAGACGGGCACCGGCGGCGCGGGCACGCAGGAGCATGAGCAGGTCGACAAGGAGCTGGACGGTACGCCGACCCGGTAATCCTCCCGACACACGCCTCGCGCGACAGGACGGCCCGCTTCCACACAGGAGGCGGGCCCATTTGTTTTTCGTCACCGTGAGGCCCCGGCCTTCTCCAACCAGGGAAGGCTTTTGCCCACGGTGACCCTCTTTTCCAGGCGGCCAGGCGTTCCTGGCCCGGTACGCGGTTTGCTGTGCGTCCCGCGGGAGGAGGATGCGGTGAATCGACGACTGTTGGGCGGGTTTCTCGGGGCGGTGGTGATGACGGCGTGGGCGTGCGGTGGCTCGAACGAGCCCCCTTCCCCCACGACGGGCAACGATATCGACGACAATCCACCGGTGCAGCGGCCCGAGCCTGACGCCGGCACGCAGCCGGACGCGGGCACGGGCCCGGACGCCGGCACGCAGCCGGATGGGGGCACGCAGCCGGACGCCGGCACCG
>JBKGHI010000445.1:0-4029 GCA_046520405.1 Myxococcus sp. 1LA | reverse complement strand
CTCCGGCCTGCTGGGCGTGCTGTCGCTGGCCACGCAGGGCTCGCGCACCCTGGGGCCGGTGGACCTGGCGCTGGCGCAGGAGCTGGCGCGCCGGGCGGGCCTGTCCCTGGAGAACGCCCGCCTGCTGCGCGAGGTGCAGGACGCGGTGCGGCTGCGCGACGAATTCCTCGTCGTGGCCGCGCACGAGCTGCGCACGCCCCTGACGACGCTGCGCCTGCAGCTCGGCTCGCTCCTGAGCCCCGCCACCCGCGAGCGCCTGGGGGCGATGCCACCCGAGGTGGAGTCTCGGCTGGAGCGGAGCATGCGCCAGGTGCTGCGGCTGGGCACGCTGGTGGAGGGCCTGCTGGACGTGTCCCGGCTGGGCGCCGGGGACGTGGTGTTGTCCCTGGAGCGTTTCGAGCTGGCGGCGCTGGTGTCGGAGGTGGTGGAGCGCTACGCCGCGGAAGCGGAGTCGGCGGGCAGCCCGGTGCGCCTGACGTGTGAAGCCGGCCTGTGGGGCCGGTGGGACCGGCTGCGCGTGGAGCAGGCGGTGGCGGCACTGGTGTCCAACGCGCTGAAGTTCGCGCCGGGACACCCGGTGGAGGTGGAGGTGATGCGCGTGGGGCGCATGGGGCGGATTCAGGTGGATGACAGAGGGATTGGAATCACCGAGGACCAGGTGAAGCACATCTTCGAACGCTTCGGGCGGGCGGTAAGCTCGCGCTCCTACGGGGGGCTGGGCCTGGGCCTGTACCTGGTCCGGCGCTCCGCGGAGGCGCACGGGGGCCGGGCCTGGGCCGGACCGCGCGAAGGGGGTGGAGCGCGCTTCACCCTGGACTTGCCGTTGGAAAAGGAGAGGCGTGAGTGAGCCGGCCGTTGCTGGTGGTGGATGACGACGCGGACCTGCGCGAAGCCCTGGAGGAGGTGCTTCGTGACGCGGGCTATACGGTGCTGGGGGCCAGCAATGGCAAGCATGCCCTGGAGGTGCTGGGGGCCGCGGCGGAGCTGCCGGGGCTCGTCCTCCTGGACATGATGATGCCCATCATGGACGGCGGCGGGTTCGCCCGGGCCATGCGGCAGGTGCCCGCATGGAGGGACATCCCGGTGCTCGTCTTCTCCGCGTCCGCCAACGCGCGCCAGGTCGCCGATGAAATCGGCGCTTGCGGACACCTGCGCAAGCCCGTGGACGTGGAGACACTGCTGGACGCCGTCGGCCGCCACCTGACGCTCTAGAGCAAGCAGGCGGGTCCTGTTTGACGCCCCGCGTTCCCCTCGGTTGACGCCTCAAAAACAGGTTGGTAAGTGCTAGCTTAACACTTCACGTGGAGGGCCGGATGCACACCAACGCGCTCGCGCTGCTGATTCTGCAGCTCATCGTCATCATCGGGTTGTCGCGGCTGATTGGCCGCGGCGCGCGGTGGTTGGGGCAACCGTTGGTCATCGCGGAGGTGGTGGCCGGCATCGTCCTGGGGCCGTCGCTGCTGGGCTGGCTGGCGCCGGACGTGATGAACGGGTTGTTCCCGGCCTCGTCCATGCCGGTGCTGACGATGCTCAGCCAGGTGGGCCTGGTGCTGTTCATGTTCCTCATCGGACTGGAGCTGGACCCCCAGCTCTTGAAGGGCCGGGGGCATGCGTCGGTGGCCATCAGCCACTCCAGCATCATCGTCCCCTTCGCGCTGGGCGCTGGCGCGGGCGCGCTGTGGCTCTACAAGAGCCTGTCGTCGCCGGAGGTGCCCTTCACCTCGTTCGTGCTCTTCATGGGCGTGGCGATGAGCATCACCGCCTTCCCGGTGCTGGCGCGCATCCTCACCGAGCGGGGGCTGCTCCAGTCGAAGGTGGGCACGGTGGCCATCGCCTGCGCGGCGGTGGATGACGTCACCGCGTGGTGCCTGCTGGCCTTCGTCGTCTCCATCGTCCGCGCGTCGAGCCTGTCGCAGGCGGCGCTCACCACGGTGCTGGCGCTGGGCTACATCGTCTTCATGTTGATGGTGGTGCGGCCCTTCCTCGCCCGGCTGGGCGCGCGGGTGGCCAGCCGCGAGGGCCTGACGCAGAACGTGGTGGCGGGCACGCTGGTGCTGCTGCTGGCGTCCGCGGGTGTGACGGAGCTCATCGGCATCCACGCGCTCTTCGGCGCCTTCCTCTTCGGCGCGGTGATTCCGAAGGAGGGCCGGCTGGCGGAGTCGCTCGCGGAGCGGCTGGAGGACGTGGCGGTGGTGCTGCTGCTGCCCATCTTCTTCGCCTTCAGCGGCCTGCGCACGCAGATTGGCCTGCTGAACACCGCGGAGGACTGGCTGACCTGCGGCGTCATCATCGTCCTGGCCTGCCTGGGCAAGTTCGGCGGCAGCGCGGTGGCGGCGCGGATGACGGGCCTGCGGTGGCGCGAGGCGAGCGCCATTGGCGTCCTGATGAACACCCGCGGGCTCATGGAGCTCATCGTCCTCAACATCGGCCTGGACCTGGGCGTCATCTCCCCCCAGCTCTTCACGATGATGGTGCTCATGGCCCTGGTGACGACGTTCATCACCACGCCGCTCCTGAAGTGGATCTACCCGCCGGAGGAGTTCGTCCGCGAGCGCGTGGTGGTGCCGCTGCCGGTGGAGTCGGGCGCGCCGCCCTACAGCGTGCTGATGTGCGTGTCGCACGGGCAGGCGGGGCCGGGCATGGCCACCCTGGCGCGCTCGCTGACGGGCCGCGAGGAGGGCGCGCAGCTCCACGCCTGCACCTGGTGTCCCCGGAGCGCGCGTCCCTGCGCCCGGCGCAGCAGCGGGACCCGGAGGAGGACAGCGCGCTGACGCCGCTGCTCTGGCGGGCCGAAAGCCTGGGGCTCTCCGTGCGGCCGCTGTCGTTCGTCTCCACGGACCCCTCCCAGGACATCTGCCGCACGGCGAAGGCCCGGCGCGCCGACCTGGTCCTCCTGGGGTGGCACAAGCCGCTCTTCAGCCAGACGATGCTGGGGGGCACGGTGCACGAGGTGATGCGGGAGGCCCAGGGCCCGGTGGCGGTGCTGGTGGACCGCGGGCTGGCGGACATCAAGCGCGTGCTGGTGCCCTTCGTCGGCAGCCAGCATGACCGCGCGGCGCTGGGCCTGGCCCGCCGCCTGATGAAGCAGTCCGGCGCCGAGGTGACGGTGCTGCACGTGACGTCGGACCTGGGCGGCAACGGCGGCGCCCGCGCCCAGGTGGAGGAGCTGTTCCCGGCGACGGAGGGCGGCGTCACGCTGAAGGTGGTGCGCAGCGACGCGCCGGACGAGGCCGCGCTGGAGGAGGCGCGCCACGGCTATGACCTGGTGATTGTCGGCCTCGGCGCGCAGTGGGGGCTGGAGGACAAGGTCTTCGGCCTGCACCGCGAGCGCATCATCCGGGACGCGCCAGGGTCCCTGCTGGTGGTGTCCGACGCCGCGCCCGCCACGGCGGCGGAGTCCACCTCTGAATCCTCCAGCGACGGGGCCAGCGCGGCCCGGGCGCTGCCCGCGAGGAGCTGATGCACCTGGGAGCCACCCTCCGGCTGTTGCGCACCGATGCGGGCATGTCCCTGCGGGACCTGGCCCGCCGCATCGGCGTGTCCAGCGCGTACCTCAGCCGGGTGGAGAATGGCGTGGACGCGCCGCCCACGCCCGAGCGCCTGGCGGCCATTGCCCGGGAGCTGCGAGTCCCGCCCGCGCTGCTGATGGACGTGGCCCACCGGATGAGCCCGTTCGTCACCACCTACCTGGAGGAGGTCCCGGGCGCGGGCGCCCTCTTCCTGGACATCGCCCAGCGGCGCCTGTCCGGACCCCAGCTCGCGCGCGTGCGTGACTTCTTGGACGCGCAGTTCCCGGTGTCCTCCGGGCAGCGCCAGGCGCCGGTGCCGCCCCTGGGGCCCCTGTTGGCGCCAGAGCGGGTGGTGTTGCGGTTGTCCTGCGCCGGCTGGGACGACTTGCTGGAGGTGGTGGCGGAGCGGCTGGCCTCTGCTCGGCCCGGCGCGGACGTCGCGCACGTGCTGGGCGGCCTGAAGCGGCACCGGGAGGAGTCCTCGTGGCGCGGTGGGCGGCGGGGTGGCGGTGCCTCACGC
>JBKGHI010000444.1:0-4037 GCA_046520405.1 Myxococcus sp. 1LA | reverse complement strand
CGGCTGCGCCACGGCGACCATCCCCGAGTCCACCGGCTGCGCGGCGACGGGCGCCTGCGACTGCGGCGCGGCAGGCGGCGTGGCCCCCTGCTCTTCCTTGCAGCCAGCGAGCGCGACACTCACCAGCATGGCCGCGGCGAGCCAGCGCGAACGCTTCGCCCACGGTGGCCGTTGCGTGACGACGGACTGCGAACCCATGTTTCCTCCAGAAGATGACGCGTGTTCTTCACACGGCGTGCCGGACGAGGGCACCCCGGGGAAGAGAGGGCTGTGGTCAGGCGCCCGCGGCTCCGACGCGTCCCCCGCGCGTCAGCGGACCCGCAGGGTGTCCGAGGGGCCACACCGGCCGTGCCTCCCGGGCGCCTGCGAAGGCATTCGAGGCCCCCAGGCTAGCGGAGTCCGAGACGGCGCGGGACATCCATCGCGGTCCTCGGCGTGCGAGAAGGCGCTAAGGTGCCGCGCGCATGGTGCTGCCCGTCCGATTCGTCCTCATGCGCCCGCGGAACGCGGAAAACCTTGGCGCCGCCGCCCGGGCGTTGAAGAACTGCGGCCTGTCCGACTGGGTCTGGGTCCGCCCGGAGGTGGAGGACCTGGAGCCCGCGCGCCGGCTCGCCGTCCACGCCGGGGACGTGCTGGACGCGGCGCGGCGCGCGGACACGCTGGAGGAGGCCGTGGCGGACTGTGTCTGGGTGGTGGGGACCAGCTCGCGCAAGGTCGAAGGCAAGCGCCGGCTGGCGCCGCGCGCGGTGGGCGAGGAGCTGGTGGCCCGGGCGCCCCAGGCCCGGTGGCGCTCGTCTTCGGTGACGAGCGCAGCGGCCTCACCAACGCGGAGGTGGAGCGCGTGCACGACTTGTCCGCCGTGCCCACCGCGCCCGAGCAGCCCTCCATCAACCTGGCGCAGGCCGTGCTGCTGTATGCCTATGAGGTCCGCGTGGCCACGCTGGAGGCCGCCGCCACGCCTCCGGGCCCCCTGCCCTTGGCGGCCACGGACGCGGAGCTGGCGCAGGTGGAGTCCACGCTGGAGACAGTCCTGACGGCGGGGGGCTTCCTCGTGGACGCCCAGCCCGGCCGCACCGCGGTGAGGGACTTGTTCGCGCCGCTGCGGCGCTCACGGCTGACGCGGAAGGAGGCCCGCTTGTGGCAGGCCGCGCTGCACAGCCTCCGCAAGCGCCAGCCGCCGGCCTAGACGGAGCGCGGCTTCTGGGGGAGTCCTGTCTCCCGCCCCACGCCAATGCCTCCCGGCCCCGACGGCGGGCCCTTGCGCCGCCCCGCCATGCGCATCGCGCTCCAGGCGAAAGCGGCGGCGGCCACGACCAGCAGCAGAACCCACAGCCACGTGGAATGCCCCGCTTCGGGCTCGCGACCGATGGGCATCTGCGTCTGCGCCTGGGCGAGCGCGAGCATTGGGAGCAGGAGCGTCAGATATGGAATCCGGGTGCGCATGGCGGTCTCCCTCCGGTGAAGAGCTTCTTCGGAAGGTGTCCATCCGCGCCTGATTCCGCCCGGCATTGACGGAGCCCGGCGCAGGCCGCGCGGACACGGGGCAGCCAGCCGGACAGGGCCCTGAGCGCTCCGGGCGCGGCCGCCTTCGACCTGACACGTCCCGCGCAACTCCCGCTCCCCAGGGGCGCCCGGCCGGGTACAGTGCCGCGCCCATGCCTCGCAAGCCCGACAAGCCGAAGCCACCGCCGCCGCAGCACAAACGCTGGGAGGGCAAGGAGAAGCCGGACTGGCTGTCGCGCGCGCTGGCCCGCGCGGGCGTCTTCCCCCAGAAGGAGGCGGAGGACGCCATCCGCGCCGGCCGCGTGAGCATCAACGGCCGCGTGGCGAAGATGGCGCTGACGCCCGTGCCTCCGGGCGCCACCGTGAAGGTGGACGGCCACGTCGTGTCCCTGGAGGCGCCGCCCACCCGCGTGCTGGCCTTCCACAAGCCCGCGGGCCTGCTGTCCTCCACCGAGCGGCAGCACCGCACCGGCACCGTCTTCGAGACGCTGCTGCCGCAGCTCCCGCCGGAGCTGGCCAGCTACACGTGGCACGCCGTGGGCCGCCTGGACGTGGACTCCACGGGCCTGCTGCTCTTCACCAATGACGACAAGCTGGTGGCCCACGCCACGTCCCCGGACACCCGCCTGCCCAAGCGCTACGTGGCCACCGTCTTCAGCACCGCGGACGACGACAAGGTGGAGCCGCTGCGCAAGGGCATGACGTTGGATGACGGCCCCGCGCGCCCCGCGAAGGTGCGCGTGCGGGACGAGCACACGGTGGAGGTGACGCTCACCGAGGGCCGTCACCACCAGGTGAAGCGGATGCTGGGCGCGGTGGGACTGCCCGTGCGCGCGCTCCACCGCGAAGCCGTGGGCGGCGTGGATCTGGAAGGCATCGCCGAAGGCGGCTTCCGGCTGCTGACGGACGACGAGGTCCGCGAGGGACTTCGCTACGAAGGGCGCGCGCCCTCGGCCCCCTAGCCGCTTTCATTGACTTCAAAGCATCGCCGGGCTCGCGTACCTTCGCCCCCATGGCGGACTTCGACCTGGTGGTGATTGGCTCCGGCCCGGCGGGTGAATGGGGCGCGGTACAGGCGGCGCTGGCGGGCAAGCGCGTGGCGGTGGTGGAGCGGGAGCCCGTGCTGGGCGGCACCGCGGCGAACACGGGCACCCTCCCATCCAAGACGCTGCGCGAGACGGCGCTCCACCTGTCCGGCTTCCGGGCGCGGGGCCTGTACAGCGTGGAGACGACGCTGCGCCATGAGGCCACCGTCGCGGACTTCCTCTTCCGCGAACGGCGCGTGAAGGACATCGAGCGCGAGCGCATCGCGCGCAACCTCCAGCGCCACAAGGTGGAAATCATCCAGGGCACCGGCGCGCTCGTGGACGCGAACACCGTCGTCGTGCGGCGCCAGGACGCCCCGGAGCGGCGCCTCACGGGCAACATCCTCCTGGTGGCCACCGGCTCCTCGCCCTACCGGCCGCCGCTGTACCCCTTCGAGGACCCGCGCATCCACGACTCGGACGAGGTGCTGGAACTCGAAAGGCTGCCGCGCTCGCTGGTGGTGGTGGGCGCAGGCGTCATCGGCTGTGAGTACGCGTGCATGTTCGCCGCCATGGGCATCCCCGTGACGCTGGTGGAGTCACGCGCGGAGCTGCTGCCCTTCCTCGACGACGAGTTCTCCGCGCTGCTGGGCCAGCGCATGGAGGCGCTCGGCATCCAACTGCGCTTCGGGCAGGTGGTGGAGCAGGTGGACGTGCCTCAGGACGCGGACACGCCCATCCGGATGCTGCTGTCCTCCGGCACCGCGCTGGAGACGGACCAGATTCTGGTAGCCTCCGGCCGCACCGCGAACACCGCGGGCCTGGGGCTGGAGGCCCTGGGCGTGAAGGTGGGCCCGCGCGGCCAGGTGGAGGTGGGCCCCACGTACCAGACGGCCCTGCCCCACCTCTATGCCGTGGGGGACGTCATCGGCTTCCCGGCGCTGGCCTCCACGTCCATGGACCAGGCGCGCATCGCGGTGGAGCACGCCTTCAACCTGGGCGGTACGCGCACCATGGCGCCGGTGCTGCCCTACGGCATCTACACCATCCCCGAGGTGTCCATGGCCGGCGAGACGGAGGAGGCCCTGCGCAAGCTGAACGTGCCCTACGTGGCCGGCCGCGCCGCCTTCGCCACCAACCCGCGCGGACAGATTCTGGGAGACACCCACGGGATGCTGAAGCTGCTCTTCCACCGGGAGAGCCTCAAGCTGCTGGGCGTGCACGTCATGGGCCCCCAGGCCTCCGAGCTGGTGCACGTGGGCCTCACGGCCCTGCTCACCGGCGCCAGCGCCCGGCTCTTCGTGGAGACGTGCTTCAACTACCCCACGCTGTCGGAGGCCTACAAAGCGGCCACCTTCGACGCGTTGGACCAGCTCAGCGGTTGCCCCTGAGGCTCCCCACCGTGAGGCCCGTGGCGAAGGGGGCCTCGTGGTGCAGGTCATCCGACGAGGCCCGCGCCAGACGCGGCGCCTCGGCGGGCGCTTCCCGGGCCGGCGTCGGCGCGGGGGC
>JBKGHI010000443.1:0-4071 GCA_046520405.1 Myxococcus sp. 1LA | reverse complement strand
TTTCCGTCCGCCCGCGGGCGTGCCGCAGCCTCCTCCGGGGACCGCGCCGCAGCCCGCCGCGCGGGGAAGGGATCCGTTCGGCCTGGGAGCGCCCGCTCCCGCCGCCGCGGCCCAGCCGGCCATCAGCATCGAGGACTCCCTGCCCGACCAGGGGGACGCTGAGGAGATTTCGCTGGATATCGCCACGCCCGCTCCCGTCGCGGCCCGCCCGGCGAGCGTCCCGTCGCCTGCCGCGGATGGGGGCGAGGCCCTGCTGCGCGAGGCGCTTTCCAAGGCCTCCCGTGAGGTCATCGAGAAGATTGCTTGGGAGGTGGTACCGCAGCTGGCGGAGACCATCATCCGCGAGGAGCTCGAGCGGCTCATCAAGGACCGAGAGACCCAGCACTGAGGCGCCTGGCGCCGTAACCTCCTGACCTTTCGCCGGCCCCGGTCTCCGGGGCCGGCCGTTTTCAATGACCGATACGACTGAACTTTCGAAGGCCTACGAGCCCACCGAGGTCGAAGCCCGGCAGTATGCGTTCTGGTTGGAGCGCAACTACTTCCGCGCCGAGGCTCCCTCCGACAAGCCGCCGTTCTCCATCGTCCTGCCGCCGCCCAACGTCACGGGCAGTCTGCACATCGGCCATGCGCTGACGGCGACCATCCAGGACATCCTCACCCGCTGGAAGCGGATGAGCGGCTTCAACGCCCTGTGGCTCCCGGGGACGGACCACGCCGGCATCGCCACGCAGATGGTGGTGGAGAAGGAGCTGAAGAAGTCGGAGGGCAAGAGCCGCCACGACCTGGGCCGGGAAGCGTTCCTGGAGCGCGTCTGGCAGTGGAAGGGCAAGTTCGGCGCCCGTATCGGCGAGCAGCACCGCTACCTGGGCGCGTCCCTGGACTGGAGCCGCGAGCGCTTCACCATGGACGAGCAGTCCTCCGCCGCGGTGCGCGAGGTCTTCGTCCGGTTGCACGAAGAGGGCCTGATGTACCGGGCCCAGAAGCTCATCAACTGGTGTCCGTCGTGCCGCACGGCGCTCAGCGACCTGGAAGTGGAGCACGAGGAGAAGAACGGCTCCATCTGGCACATCCGGTACCCGGTGAAGGATTCCGACCGCACGCTCACCGTGGCCACCACGCGCCCGGAGACGCTGCTGGGCGACACCGCCGTCGCCGTGCACCCGGAGGACGAGCGGTACCAGGACCTGATTGGCAAGCACGTGGTGCTGCCGCTCAGCGGCCGTGAGATTCCCATCATCGGGGACGCCGAGCTGGTGGACCCGAAGTTCGGCACCGGCGTGGTGAAGGTGACGCCCGCGCACGACTTCAACGACTACCAGACGGGCCTGCGTCACAAGCTGCCGATGCTGTCCATCCTGGACGAAGCGGCGCGGATGACGAAGGAGACTGGCAAGTACGCCGGCCTGGAGCGCTTCGAGGCGCGCAAGCAGGTGCTGGCGGACCTCCAGGAGCAGGGCCTGCTGGAGAAGGAAGAGCCGCACAAGCTGTCCGTCGGCACGTGTCAGCGCAGCGGCACGGTGGTGGAGCCGCGCCTGTCTCCGCAGTGGTTCGTGAAGATTGAGCCGCTGGCGAAGCCGGCCATCGAGGCGGTGGAGCAGGGCCGCACGAAGTTCGTCCCGGAGGCGTGGACGAACACGTACTTCCACTGGATGCGCAACATCCACGACTGGTGCGTCAGCCGCCAGCTCTGGTGGGGCCACCAGATTCCCGCGTACTACTGCACCGCGTGCAGCCCGCGTCAGGGCGACGACACCGACCTGCCGCTGGACGCCGCCACGGTCAAGGTGGGCGGCGTGGACTTCGCGCGCGCGGAGCCCATTGTCGCGCGTGAGCAGCCCACGTCCTGCCCGAAGTGCGGCGGGTCCACGTTCATCCAGGACCCGGACGTGCTGGACACGTGGTTCTCCTCCGCGCTGTGGCCCTTCTCCACGCTGGGCTGGCCGCGCAACACGCCGGAGCTTCAGACCTTCTACCCGACGTCCGTCATGGAGACGGGTCACGACATCATCTTCTTCTGGGTCTCCCGGATGATGATGATGGGCCTGCACTTCATGGGGGATGTGCCCTTCCGCACCGTGTACCTGCACGCGATGGTGCGCGACGAGAAGGGCGAGAAGATGTCCAAGACGAAGGGGAACGTCATCGACCCCTTGGACGTCATCCTCGGCGCCACCTCGGACAAGCTCGCGCCGACGCTGAAGAACAAGTTCCCGCAGGGCATGCCCGCGTTCGGCGCGGACGCGCTGCGCTTCACGCTCGCGTCGCTCACCCAGCAGGGCCGGGACATCAAGCTGTCCATGGACCGGCTTGGTGGCTACAAGGCCTTCTGCAACAAGCTGTGGAACGCCAGCCGCTTCGCCCTGATGAACATGGGCGAGTTCACGCTGGATGAGCGCCCGCTGAAGGAGCGTCCGCTGACGCTGGCGGACCGCTGGATCCTGTCCCGGCTCCAGCGCGCCACCACCGAGGCCCGCGCCTCGCTGGAGACGTTCGGCTTCGCCGAGGCGGCCTCCACGCTGTACCAGTTCCTGTGGGCCGAGTTCTGCGACTGGTACATCGAGCTGGCGAAGGGCGCGCTGTACGGCACGGACGACGAGGCGAAGGACTCCACGCGCGCGGTGCTCGTCTACTCGCTGGACCGCATCCTGCGACTGCTCCACCCGTTCATGCCGTTCATCACCGAGGAGATCTGGCAGAAGCTGCCGATGCCCCGTCCGGTGGACAGCATCATGATTGCTTCGTACCCGGAGCCCGAGGCGGACCTGCTGGACGAGGCGGCCGAGGCGGAGATGGCCCCGGTCATCGCCTCCATCGAGGGCCTGCGCACCATCCGCGGTGAGAGCAACCTGTCGCCCGCCACCAAGGTGAAGGCCGTGGTGCAGAGCCCGGACGCTCGCACCCGCGAGCTGCTGGAGCGCTGGCGCGCGTACCTGATGCCGCTGGCCGGCCTGTCCGAGGTCGAGATTGGCGCGCCGGGGACGAAGCCTCCGCAGGCCGCCGCCTTCGTGGGCACGAACCTGGAAATCTACGTTCCGCTGGCGGGGCTCATCGACCTCGACGCGGAGCGCGAGCGCCTGCTCAAGGAGATCGCGCGCACCGAGCAGGAGGCCGCCGGTGTGCTGCGCAAGCTGGACAACCCCAACTTCGTGGCCAAGGCGCCACCGGACGTGGTGGAGAAGGACCGCGCCCGCGTGGAGGAGTTGAAGGAGCGCAAGGCCAAGCTTGAGGACCACCTGCAGCGCATTGCCCCGGAGCCCGCCATGCCCGCAGCCCCGCCGACCGAGAACAACACTCCGACCGAGGCCGACATCGCGACCGAAGCCGACGTCGCGACCGAGCCCACCACGCCTCCCAACAGCCCCGCTCCATTAGAGGCAGCGGCTCCGGCCGAGGAAGGCACGGAGTATGAGACGCTCGCCGAGTCCACCGAGGAGGAGGAGGCCGCCGCTGCTCCGGCGGAGGTGAAGGCCGCTCCGGACGCGGAGGCGGAGGGGAATGTCGACCTGGCGGAGGAGCTGAAGGACGAGCTCGAGGCCGCGGGCGGCGTGCCCGAGGCCGCCGACCCCCAGGTGCAGGACGCACTGGAGAAGCTGCGCGCGGGGACGAAGGAAGGCCTGTCTCCGGCCGACCATCATGACCTCGGCGTGGCGTATATGAGCATGGGCCTCGTCGACGACGCGATGCGGGAGTTCAACACGGCGCGCGCCGGTGGCGACGCCCGCGAGGCGCCCGCCGCAGTCGAGGAAGCCGCTGAGTCGGAGGCCGCGGAGACGGCCCAGACGGTGGCGTCCACCGCGAAGGCCGTGGTGAAGGCCGCGCTGGCCGCCGTGAAGAAGGCGTCGTCCATCGCGAAGGACACGGTGGCGGATGTCGTCGCCCCGTCCGACGAGGAGCCCGTCGCTCCGGCGAAGGCGCGTCCCGCGAAGAAGGCCGCGGGCAAGAAGGCGCCTGCTGCCGTGACGGAGGCGCCGGCCGAAAAGGCCGCCGCGAAGAAGGCTCCGGCCAAGGGCGCTGCGAAGAAGGCCGCGGCGAAGACGGCTCCGGCCAAGGGCGCGGCGAAGAAGGCTGCGG
>JBKGHI010000442.1:0-4076 GCA_046520405.1 Myxococcus sp. 1LA | reverse complement strand
CGTCTCCGCCAGCGCGCGCGCCACGGCCTCCGCCTGCCCCCGCACCTGCTCGGCCGCGGCGTCCAGCACCTCGCCGTTCATGTCCGGGAAGCGGACCTCCGCCAGCTCCGTGGCGAACAGTTCGAGCAGCGCACGCAGCGCCGGGGAAATGGGGTCGTTCTCGTTCGAGTCGAACATGGGCGGGCCTCCTGGCTCCTTGCGGGAAGGTGGCCCCTATCTGCCCAGATGTTCAGTGTCAGATCAAGAGGGTAGGCTAAAACAGCACCCGTGCGGATCAATCCACGCGCACCAGCGCCGCCTGCCGCAAGCCGTCCTCCGCGCTCACATCCACGGACAGGTAGTGCCGGCCCACCCCGTCGAACGTCTCCGGGATGGCGCCGCCACCGCCGGAGATGAAGGCGGGAATGCCCGCGTTGGTGAACGAATAGTAGGAGTGGATGTGCCCGTAGAGGGTGAGGTCCACGCCCGCGCGCGCCATCTTCCCCACCAGCCCGGCGGCCTCGCCCCGGTTGGCGAAGCCGCCGCCGCGCATGCCCACCGGGTCCTGCGGCGGCACGTGCATGGCCACCACGTGCGTGCCGTCCCGCGAGGACGCCAGCCACCCATCCAGCTGCTCCTCCACGCCCGGGTCCAGCGTGCCGTTGCTGGAGTCCACCACCGAGAAGCGCACGCCCTTGAAGACGAAGCTCTGGCTGCCGCGCCCCACCAGCGCGTGGTACTCGGCCGCGTCGCGGGTGAACGTCTCGTGGTTGCCCAGGGTGGCGTACAGCGGGATGCGCGAGCCCGCCTCCAGCCGCTCCTGGAACTCCGTCAGCTCGTCGCGCGTGCCGGACTCCGTGAGGTCCCCCGCGAAGAGGATGAAGCGCGCCGCGTCGTCCCGCCGCATGCGCTCGTAGATGTCGCCCACGCTCGGCAGGGCCTCCTGCACGTCCGCCAGCGCCAGGAAGCGGAAGGGCTCGCGCGCCTCGGAATCCGGCGGCGCCACCGACAGCCGCACCGTGGACCCCACGCGCAGCGCCACGCGCCACACCTTCACCGTGGGCAGCGCCTGCGGCAGGGCCTCCTGCGCCAGCGGCGCGCCGCCCTCCTCCTCGGCGACCAGCACCGCGTCCGGCATCGCGTTGCGCACCGTCACCAGCCAGTCCGCCGGTGCCTGGGCGCCCACCTCGACGCGGGCGGTGAAGGCCGGCGCGTTGCCCCACAGCACCAGCGAGCCCGGCGCCAATTCGCGCACCGAGGCCAGCCCGTCCGCCACCGCCAGCGTCAGGCCGCCCTGCTGCGCCTGGCCCACCTTGGAATCAGCGACCGCGCGGTTCTCCGCGGGCCGCATGCCACAGCCCGACGACACCAGCGCCGCCAGCACGCCCACCGTCACTCCCGCGCGCATCACCGCTCACCTCCCAGCGCATAAATCAACGACAGCCGGCCCACGAGCGCGCCACCGGCCTGCACCTCGGCGGCCACGCCCCAGTCATCCGTCAGCAGCGCCCGGCCCCGCAGGCCAAAGGACCCCACGATTCCGCCGCCGCGCGAGCGGATGCCCCCCGCGAAGGTGTCCTTCCGGTGGTCGTAATAGAGCATCGCGTCGCCGCGGAACGGCCCACCGCCCCGGCCCAGCCACACGCCGTAGCCGAAGGTGAAGAGCAGTTGGCCGTGCAGGTTCCCATCGCTCACCGCGCCCGGGTACGTGTAGGTCTCCGCCGACGTGCCCACGGCGACCTCCGCGAAGGAGCCGGCCAGGGCCGGGCTGATGCGCGACATGGCCAGGCGGCCCCGCAGCCCCACCTCGCCGCTGACCATCGCGAAGCCCTCCGTGGGGTAGCGGTGGAACTGGCCAAAGGCCTCCACGTCCAGCGCGCTGCCGTCCGTGCCCGCCAGCGCGCGCTCCGGCGCGCCGAGCAGCCGCCACGCGCCGCCCAGGCGCACCTGCGTATTGCCCTCGGATGGGTCCACCCGCACCGTGCCCAGGAGGCGCAGCGAGTTGAAGCGGGCCTGCGCCCCCACCGTGAGGAAGTGGCGGTAGTCGAAGGCCGTGTCATTCACGTGCTGGTAGCCCAGCTCCAGCTCCAGCGGCGGGAGCAGCGGCGGCGCCACACCCGGATTGAACGCCGGCGCCGTCACCGCGTAGAGGTTGGCCAGCGCGGAGATGCCCAGCACGCTGAAGCCCGCCAGCGTCACCGCGTACAGCGGGGCGATGGTGCGCCGCGACGCGCCCGTGAACAGGATGGGCACCCCTCCCACCGCGATGAGCCCCAGGCCCGTGCCCTCCAGCGCGAAGAGCCGCTTCGCCGTCTGTCCATCCCCCGCCACCAGGGGGGCCAACCCGTGGAAGAGCAGTCCGGGAAACACCGCCACGGGCACCGCCCACGGCTTGAAGTCGGGACGCTCCGGAGGCGGCGGGGACACCGGCACCGCATTCAGGGACGTCTGGGAGAGGCCTCCCTGCGGCTGAACAGGCGCGTCTGTCGGCACCTCGGGCCCTGGCTCGGCGGCGCGGGCCAGGCCCGGCGTCGAGAACAGCAGCACCCCACTCAGGCACAAGACGCCCCATCGCGAGCGACGGGGGAGCTCGGACACCATCCGATTCGTCTCTTTCTCAGCAAGGGACCGGCCGCCCCCACTCGCCGGCTCGGCCGGGCACGTCCGCTAGATAACCGCGCCGGGGCGCTCCAGGGGAGAAGCCCTGCGTGAAGAAATGTGAAGCCACCTCGCCCTGCACCCCTGAAAAACTTTGCACGGAGTGCAATCCGGAACCGGGACTTTCCCAGGAAGGAAGGTATGCTGATACCCCGTGGCGGAAAACAGCCCTCAGCACTTCGGCAAATACGTCCTCCTCTCGAAAATCGCCGCAGGAGGCATGGCGGTCACCTACCGCGCTCGGATGACGGGAGCGGCGGGCGTCACGAAGCCCTGCGTCATCAAGCAGATCCTCCCGCACTTCGTCGACGATGCGGACTTCGTCGAGATGTTCATCGGAGAGGCGCGCGTGGTGGCCAGCATGAGCCACAGCAACATCGCGCAGGTCTTCGACTTCGGCGAGGTGGACGGGCAGTACTTCATCGCCATGGAGCTGGTGCAGGGCCAGCCGCTGTCCAAGGTGCTGCGCCGCGCCCAGCGGATGGGCATGGGCTTCTTCCCGGAGCCGCTGGCCCTTCATATCGCCAGCAAGCTGTGTGATGGCCTGGACTACGCGCACCGCCACGTGGGCGAGGACGGGCAGGCGCTGGGCCTGGTGCACCGCGACGTGTCCCCGGACAACGTCCTCATCTCCTATGAGGGCGAGGTCAAGGTCATCGACTTCGGCATCGCCAAGGCGACGAGCGCGGTGGAGGCGAAGACGTCTCCGGGCACCCTCAAGGGCAAGTACCCGTACTTCGCGCCCGAGCAGGCCCAGGGCCGGCAGGACCTGGACGCGCGCACCGACGTGTACGCCGCGGGCGTCGTCCTCTACGAGATGGTGTGTGGCAAGCGCCCCTACGAAGGGGAGTTCGTCACCGTCCTTCCCCGCATCCTCACAGGCGACTGCCTGCCGCCGTCCACGCTCAACCCCACCGTCAACCCGGACGTGGAGACGGTCATCTCCCATGCCATGGCGCTGGACCGCGAGACGCGCTACCAGACGGCGAAGGACTTGAGCGAGTCGCTGGTGGAGCTGCTCTACCGCGACAACCCGCGCTTCACCCCCACCCTGTTGTCGCAGCTCATGGCGCACCTCTTCTCGGAGGAGCTGGCCGCCGAGGGCCGCCGGGTGGAGGTGTCCCCGTCCTTCCAGGAGCAGCTCGCGGCCTGGCAGTCGGGCAGCACGGAGACGTCCCAGGGCCGCGCGCGGCTCCCGTCCAGCAGCGGCCAGCGGGGCTCCAGCCCGGGCCTTCGCAGCCGGCCAGGCAGTGACGGCGGACGGCCCGGCAGCGACAGCGGACGTCGCCCATCGACGAGCAACCCGGGAATGCGCAGGCCGACGAGCAGCGGCGTGCGGCGGGTGACGCAGTCCCAGCTTCCTCGCTCCGAGGGCGGCGCCCGCCGGACGTACACCACCGAGCGCCCCGGGCCCCCCGTGCCGGAGCTGCCCGACGAGC
>JBKGHI010000441.1:0-4173 GCA_046520405.1 Myxococcus sp. 1LA | reverse complement strand
AGGACGTCTCACGACTCGGTCGCGCTGGTCACGACGGGGGACGGCGAGTTCTTACTCTTCAACAACTCTCAGAAGGCCGCAGCGGAGAATGGCAACGCTATCTATCAGCGCGCTGGCTACGTGCGTTGACTGACCTTCAGCCAGGCCTGCCGCCGGAAGGGATACGTCGAGCAGATGCGGCGCCACGTCCACACCTCGCTCCGCGTCCACCAGTCCGCAGGCGGCTGGAGGCCGACGTCGCGCAGGTCGCCGAGGCCACGGTAGCCAACGCCGTCGAGCCCGTAGGCGGCGTTGGACTCCAGCACCAGCACCTTGCCCATCTCCGAGTGGTTGCCCTCGGGGAAGGTGTCCTTCGACGCCGAGCGCACCAACCGCAGGCATGCGGACAAGTTCTGGGCAGTCGCCCTGGTGTGCCAGCGCGAGCGAGGACCCGAGCGACGCGGTACCGGGGAGATTGGGGTGCGGGTGATTGGGTACCCCACCACTGGGCAATTGCATGGCTGCGCCTCGGGCCCGCGCGTCCCCGGTGAGCAGGGCACGAAGGTGCTCAGGCGTGTCACCTGGGGCCAGTGGACCGAGGGCCTGCCCGCGAGCGGCCCTACGTACATCTCCAACGCCATGTCGGTGGCCGACAATTTAGGCACGGCGGACAATGTGATTGCCTGCGGAGACGTCATCACCCGCTACACCATGACGGACCTGGCCGTCCCTGCCGGCCACAACTACGCCCACCTCGCCTTCTGCAACGGTGAGAACTGCCATAACGCCTGCTATTTCACCTGGTGACGGGAGGGCTGCCTCCGAAACGAGACGTTGGCGCGCACCAGTTCCTGGAGCTGGTGGCGCGCCAGTCTGGACGTCACGCAAGGCACGGCGCACAGCGGAGGCGCTCCATGCGCTCACTCCAGCGGGAGCACCACGCCCGATGGGCTCACGAAGCACTGCATAAACTGCGTGTTGCTGTCCCTCGGGTTGCGCCCGTCATAGGCGACGGAGAACCACGTACCAGGCACGACGTTTGCTGTCACCGCCGCCGCAATCCGCCAACGCACCTGCCAGTGCCGGTCGGGCGGGAATCCGTCACACCACGGCTCGAGCTCGATGGAGAGCACGTAGTGCGAGAGCACGCCTTCCGATGATGACTCGGAGCCAACGATGGCGCAGGTGCGTACCCGCGCCCAACACGTCGTCATATGCTCGAGGAGCACGTCGTGAGCGTGCCGCCTCGCTGGCAGGGTGCTCCGGTCCCTCAGCGAATAGGCCGCCGCGCCCACCGGCAAGAGCGCCGAGCACACCGTCACCGCCGCGGCAATGACGTCATCCGTGGTGTCAATGCTGTCTGCCCAGAGCATGATGCCAACGCAGAGGGGCCCTGCTGCCGCCATAGATGCGAAGAAGATGATTCCCAGGCCCTGAGCCTTGGGCGCGGGTGGTGGCTTGAGCAGAGCGGGGGCGGGCCAGGGCGGTGACGCCCCGTCAGGTAAGCGCTCTGGCGCGGGCGTCAATGGCAACAGATTCATGAGGGCATTGGAGAGAACCCGTCGTCTGAAGTCAACAACGGGGCAGGACCGCCATCCCCTGTTCCCAGCGCAGATGAACACCATGGACGGCGCGGCCGACCCGCTCCTGCCATGAGGAGCCGGGTTCGTGCGGCCCACTCTTCGCGCGGGAGTAGCGCGCGTCAGGGCACCCAGTCCGCGTCGGGCGCGTCATCGCCGTCGGCGCGCCACGCGCCGGAGTGGATGCAGAACACCCATCCCTCGTAGCCGGCCTGGCAGCAGGGTGCTCGGGGTACTCCTCGGCCGTCACGAGGTAGCCGTTCGGATGATGCGTCCCGTCCTCACGCTCCGGGCACCCGCATGGGCACGTCGTCACGTCGGCCATCGTGGCGGCAACGTCACCGGCGGGCGCGATGCCGCGCGCGTCCTCTTTTCGCATCAAACACTCAGGGTTTGGATTCACCAGCAGCCCTCCCAATCGCCTCTGTGACTCTCGGCAGCGCAGGTGCCTTCACGTATGCGCTTCGGCTCGCGCGCGGGCTCCCGCATCAGCCACAGGTGTCGCCAATAGCGCTCTGTCCTCCGACGAAGGCAACTCATTGCGGCGCAGGTCCTGAGCGAAAAAGCGCGCGCCGGATGTTCCCGAAATCGGGCCCGAGGCCTTTGTCCTCGCTGGAGGTGAGGCGCGCGGCCCCAACGCCCTCTCACGACGAGGGCGCCCCTCCCACCGCGCGCCTTGCCTCCACTTCGCGTGGGAGGCCCGTGTGCAGCGTGACGTCAAAGTCTTCGTCCTCTCCTCTGGCTCAAGCGGCGCGCCACACCCCGGGCCGAGCTTCACAGTCGAGGCCTCCACCCTCGACGGACTGCTGGAGGCAGTCCGCGTCGAGATTGCGGCCCGCGGCCAGCGCGTGCGCGCCGTCTCTCACACCCCCACGGGCCTTCTGGCTTACGTGGAGGACCGCCCGTGACGGTGCCTGCGGATGTCCACCAGGCGGAGGAGCGCGTCCAGTCGATTCTGAAGGCGGTGGTGGTGGGCGCCCGCGTCGACGAACCCGCCAGCCGCCCTGGAGGGGAGGAGTCCGTGGCATTCAGCGAGGCCGGCGCCCTCCAGCCCCCGTATGAGCCGGAGGCCCTCTGCCTCCTCGTCGAGCACTCCAACTCCCTTCGCCAGAATGTCGATGCCTACGCCACCAACATCGACGGCTTCGGCTACCGCTTCGAGCCCGCCATCGACTTCGACGCCGACGGGGCGCAGGAGAAGGTGGCCGACGCCATGGCCCTGGAGCGCCTGGCCGCGCGTGAGACGCCGGCACGCTGCCTTCCGGGACGCCCCTACGCCCCACGGACGAGGAAGTCGCTGCGCACGCGGAGGAAGTGCGTCAGCAGGCCCGGGTGGAGAAGGCTCGCCTGGAGTCCTTCTTTGATTTCTGCTGCTTCGACTCCAGCTTCGTCGAGCTGCGTCGCCGCACTCGGCACGACTTGGAGGTAACGGGTAACGCCTATTGGGAGGTGCTGCGCGACGGCAAGGGCGACATCGCCCGCTTCGTCTACGTCCCCTCCTACACCGTGCGCCTCCTCCCTTTGGACAAGGAGGCCGTCGAGGTGCGCGAGCGCGTCCGCATCTCCGCCGTCAGCTTCGACACCGTCACCACCCGTCGACGCCTGCGCCGCTACATCCAGGTGCAGGGCAGCGAGCGCGTGTACTTCAAGTCCTTCGGGGACTCGCGCGTCATCTCCCGCCTCACCGGCCGCGCCTTCCCGGCTGTCGCCTCTCTCAAGGTCGCGGACGCTTCGGACGGCCCCGCCACGGAGCTCATCCACTTCGCCATCCACTCGCCGCGCTCCCCCTACGGCATTCCTCGCTGGGTGGGCACTCTGCTGTCCGTCCTCGGCTCCCGGCAGATGGAGGAGGTCAACTACCTCTACTTCAACAACAAGTCCGTCCCTCCCCTGGCGCTGCTCGTCTCCGGAGGAAGGCTCTCCGACGCCTCCGTGCCGCGCATCGAGCGCTTCATCGAGGAGAACCTGAAGGGGAAGGCCAACTTCCACAAAATCCTCATCCTCGAGGCGGACGGCGCCGGCACCGGCGACGGGGGCCGCGCGAAGATTGAGCTGCGCCCCCTGACGGACGCCCAGCAGCAGGACGCCCTCTTCCAGGCCTATGACGCGCGCAACATCGACAAGGTGGGCAGCGCCTTCCGTCTGCCACCGCTGCTGCGTGGAGACGGGCGGGACTTCAACCGCTCGGTGGCCGAGGCTCAGCTGCGCTTCGCTGAGGACCAGGTCTTCCAGCCGGAGCGCGACGAGTTCGACTTCTTGCTGAATCGGCAGGTGCTCGGCGTCCGGAGGCTGGTTGGTGAGGGCCTGGGCGACAATCACCTGGTGCGCCGAGTCCACCGCCGCCTGCGCGTTGTAGGCCTGCTCGAAGCTTGCGCCCTTCTTCATGATTCGGCTGTCGGCGTCCGTGAAGTTGCGCTGCGCCTTCGGCGTCGGCTTGCCCTCAGCCGTGTGGGGCACGGTGTGGCTGGGCAAGTCCTGGGCGGGCGGGGGCGCGTCGTCGTCATCATCCCCCTTGCCCTTGTCTGCTTCGGCGGCGGCCTTGGCTTCGGCCTCCAGCGCCTGGGCTTGCCCCGATTTCGTGGACAGTTTCGTTAAGCTGCCGCACTTCGGGTTG
>JBKGHI010000440.1:0-4201 GCA_046520405.1 Myxococcus sp. 1LA | reverse complement strand
GGCCGCCGGAGCGACAGGGGCGGCGGGCACCGCTGGAGCGACCGGCGCCGGAGTGAAGTGGTCCCCGCCAAGGTTCGCGGGCGCGGCGTTGCGCGCTCTTCCCCCCCGCCGGAGAGGAGACGCCGCCCCGCGGTGCCTGTGCGCCCTCGGCGCCCAGGAGGCGGGAGGCCTCCGTCAGCATCTGGGCCAGACGGGAGAGGTTCTGCACCAGCGCCTCCACGCCCTGGCCCTTCGCCGCGCCCGCCGGCCGTCGAAGCCGTCACTCTGAAACAGCTGCCGCAGGGGCTGCTGCTGCGCCCCGGCGCCCGTCTTGGACTGCAGCGGCATCGCAGGGCGCTCGACTCCGGAAGCGCGCTGGAAGGAAGGGCTGGAGACGCACGAACGGGAAACGGGAGGGAGCGCCATGGCGAGGGGTCCTCGGCTTGGGGTGGATGCCGCGCCCTAGAGCAGGCCCCGTGCCATGTCCCACCTGCCCTCCAGGCTCCGCACAACCTGTTGAAATCGCTTGGCGCGGAGGCTGGCGACGACCGCCCTGGAGGGCCATGCCCTGGTGACTGCGCTCCTGCCTGGTGTTCGCAGTCACCACCCGCCGGGCGCGGCGGCTCGCAGGTCCTGGCATCCCACACGCGGCTCGCGCTTGAATGACCTCCGTCGCTCACGGAGGTCGTTCCATGCGCCGTCTGGCCGCCATCTCGCTCTTCGCCCTCTGCGGTTGCAACTATGTGCAGCTCGCCGTCCCGGGACGCGTCGACCTGGGCTCGCCCCGGGGCACGCCGGTGGGTGTCGTGATTCGTCCGCCGGAGAGTGAACCGCTGGAGGGGGAACCGGAGGACAAGAACGAGGCGCCCCCCGCCCAGGCCGCGAATCCCCCGGCCGCCGACGCGTCATCGGCGCCCTGAGCCGCGGACCTACAGCAGCTTCTGCCCCAGCACGTCGAACGCCTCCAGGTTGCTGGCGACGGCCGGGCTCGACTGGAAGTCCTCCGCCAGGAGGGTCCAGAGCATGGTGTCCCGCCATCCTCCGCCGGGCGCGGGGAGGCGCTGGCGCAAGGTGCCTTCGTGGGTGAAGCCCAGCTTGCGAGGCACCGCGACGCTCCGGACGTTGAGCGGATCACAGTGAATCTCCACCCGGCGCAAACCCTCCAACTCGAACGCGACGCGGGTGAGGGCCGCCGCCACCTCGGTCGCGAGGCCCTGGCCGATGTGCTCGGCGGCAATCCAATAGCCAATCTCCCGGCCGCCCTCACCCACCCGGGGGTGCAGCCCACAGCCGCCCAGGACCTCCGTCCCGCCCCGGTCGAACACCGCATAGGTGAAGTCCTCTCCCAGGTCGAAGAGGCCCCGGAAGCGCCGGAGGGCGGCGGCCTGCTGGGCCACGCTCATCGGATAGGAATTCCGCGCCCAGTCCAGCCAGGGACGGAGGTGTTCGAGGCTGGCGTTGATGGCACGTTGCGCACGCGCGGCGTCAGCGGGTGACCAGCAGCGGAGCAGGGTTCGCGCGGTCTGGATGGTGTACGCGGGCCCGGAGGAAGTCGATGTCATGACGAACCGGTTGTAATCGAAGTGACCGTGGCGCGCTGCGAGATGACTCCACCAGGTTCCCAGGCCATTCCCAGGCATGGGACGATTGATTGCCTTGTCATCGCCGCTCCTCGCGTGACGGTTGTGACGGACGTGTCCACGCGACGGCCCCGGCGATTGTTTATTCAAAGCCGGGCCGGTCCGACCTCCTCGCTCCCCAGGTCCGCGTTAGACTCAGAAAGCCGTACAAACCTGGATGAGGAGCTTTCCATGCACGGACTCTGGAAGCATGCATTGGGGTTGTTGGCGGTTGCCTCGCTGATGGGCTGTGGCGGGATGCCCGAGGCGTCGGACGAAGACGGGCTGCGTGAGGTGGAGCAGGGCCTGGCCTGCCGGCATCCAGACAACTGGTGCCCGGGCGCCACCACGTGCGTGGACGGCCTGTGTCGCGACTGCGTCCGGCAGCCGCAACTCTGCAATCCCTGACGGCAGGCGGACCCACCCGAACAGACAGGGTGGGTGCCGCCTAACGCACCACGTGCGTCTGGGAGGCGCTCACCCCGTCACCGCGGACCCGCACCACCAGGGACCCCGCCGTCGCCGCGCGGAAGTAGAACACCGCCTCCTGCTGCGGGCCCTCCAGCGCCACGGCGCCGCTGCCATTCGGAGGCAGCAGGACCTGGGTGCATGCCGCGTCCCGGTAGAAGGACACGGCCCCGGCGCCACCGTCCGCCTCCACCACCAGGGCGGACGACGCCAGCGCGGACAGGTTGCCCAGGACGTCCTGGCTCTGCACCACCAGCGCCCCGGAGCACGCCCCTGGCGCCACGTCCTGGGACGGCGTCAGGAAGGCCACCTGCGCCGCCTCGTCCGCCACCACGTCCACGTCGAAGGTGGCGCCGGGCACGGTGTCCCTGGCGTACCCCGCACCGCTGATGCGGTTGCGGCTGATGACGTTGCCGCCTCCCAGGTCGGCGATGGCCGCCTGGTACGGAAGGCCGTTCTCCACCCGGTCATGGCTCAGCATGTTCTCCACCACGAGCAGCCGTGAGGATTGCGCCAGCGGCCCACCGTCCGCCTCCGCTTGCGACAGGTCGATGCCGATGTCGTTCGCCTCCAGCGTGTTGCCCTGGATGAGGATGTCCTCGCACACCGGAGCGCCGTAGTAAGCCCCACCCGCGACGAGGATGCCGGCCGCCACGTAGGCGGGAAGCGAATAGCTGTGCCCGGTGATGCGGTTGCCCACCACGTGCCCCGTGGCACCGAAGCTCATCTGGATGCCATTGCGCGCGATGAGGGCTGAAGGGCCGCCGCCCTCCACCACGTTGTCCTCCACGGCCACGTCCACGAGGCCAGACGCCACGAGGCCCGCTTTCTGGTAGCCCGTGATGTGGTTGCGCAAAACCTCCACCGTGACGACCCGGGAGGCGTCCAGGGCGTTGCGTACCTCGATGGCCACGCCTTCCTGGCAAGCCCCCTGGCCCGCGTCCTGGTGCAGCGCCCGCACCTCGCTGTCGATGATGGAGCCACTGGCCCCGATGAAGCGGATGCCCGCCAGGCCCGCCTCGCCCGCGTCGCAGGCCCGCTCCGTCAGCCCCCGGGCCTCCACCGTCACGTCACGGACGTGGGCCGTGTCTCCCCGGTTGCGGAGCACCGCGCCCTGGAAGCGGCCACCTTCCGGGTCCACCGCCGTCACCACGTGCCCCGCACCGTCGAAGGTCGCCCCGTCCGGGATGTACACCGTGCCCTCCGTGGTGCAGTCCGCCGTCAGCGTCACGCGGCCGTCCTCCCACCGGGCGGAGCAAGGCGGGAACGCACCACACCGCCGGTCGTCCCAACGAATCCGGTACAGGTGCGTGGCGCTCATGCCCGACGTGTTCGTCACGGTGAGCCGCACGGTGGGCTCCACGTCCGCCGGCACACAGGACAGCGCGGACCAGCGCACCTCGCCCCGCGTTCCATCCTGACGGCGGACCCCAGGAGCCCGGTGTTCGCCGTCCACTGGAAGGTGAGGGCCTCGCCTCGCGGGTCCTCCGCCACCGCTTGGAGCAGGACGGGCTCCGCGCCCAAAGCCTCCGTCCGCGACTGCGCCGTGGAGACGATGATGGGCGGCAGTCGCTGTACCACGCACACGTCCACCGAGCCCACGCGCTCACCGCCGCGGCCATCCCGCGCCGTGACGACGAACTGGCACGCGCCACAGGCGCCCTCGGGCGGCGTGGACGGAGTGAAGCGAGGCGATGGGATGTTCGCGTCATCGAAGGTGCCGGCACAGCTCGCCGTCCACGCGTAGGTGAGCGCGTCCCCATCCTCGTCCTGGGCCTCCGCCTGGAGCTGAACGGTGTCCCCAAAGGGGACTTCTCCAGCAGGCTGGGTGCCTGGCGCCGTCATCCGTGGCCAGCGATTGAAGGCCCCCTCGCCGTCCGCGCCGAAGCCTTGGTCCCTGGACACCCGCACGGGGAAGTCCAGCGTGGCCTCCTGGCCCTCCGCGCTCGTCACCTGGAGCGTCAAGGTGACGGAGCCGGGGACCCCTGGCGCTGTCCAGACGGGCGACTCAGCCTGGGCGTCATTGAAGCTTCCGTCCGAGGAGCGCCAGGCGTACGTGAGCGCGCCACCCCCGGAGGCGGCCTCGGCCACCGCGCGCAGCGTCACCTGCCCGCCGGGCCGGGCCTCCGCCAGCG
>JBKGHI010000043.1:0-45873 GCA_046520405.1 Myxococcus sp. 1LA | reverse complement strand
CTGGAGGTACGGCGCCAGGTCGAGCCCAGCGGCAGCGCCCGCACCTTGCCGCGAAACGCGCGCAGCAGCGGCGAGCCCGGGACATAGGCCGCGCTGGTGGCCAGCAGCCGCCGGGCGCGCGCGTAGAGCAGCGCCTCGAAGGGCTTGAAGAGCGCGCCCGCCACCTTCTGCCGGATGACGTCGCTGTGGTGGGTGATGAAGATTGGCGGCAGCCGGCGCACCGCGTCCAGGGCCAGCACCCAGGTCGGGTTGGGCGTGTGCAGGTGAACCACGTCCATGCCTCGCGACAAGGCGCGTCCGAGCACGCGTGGCAGGTCCGGCATCACGTCCATGCGCGCGACGGAGGCCAGCCGGCCCAGGCGAATCACCCGCACCGGCCCGTCCCATTCGTCGCGCGTGGGGCTGCGGCCGTGGAACTCGTGGCTGGTGCCCGCGCCGTCCGCGGCGTGGTTGGCGCACAGCACCTCCACCTGCGCGCCCAGCGCCGCCTGGGCCCGCGCCAGCGTCTGCACGTGGGCCTCCATGCCGCCCGACGCGGGGGGATAGAACTTGCCCAGGTGCAGCACCCGCAGGCCCGCGCCCGCTGATGGCGCGTTCACGACTGCGCCACCCCGTCCTTGGACTCTTCGGCGTACTGCCCATAGCCCTGGTAGGCCAGATACGAGTCACCGTAGCGAGGCGCCGTGAGGTCCACGTCGTTGAGGATGGCGCCGTACATGCGCGCCTGCACGTCCGCCAGCGAGCGCAGCGCGCGCCGCGCCGACTCGCGGTTCGTCTTGGCCGCCTTCAGCACCAGCACCACGCCGTCGCACTTGGTGGCCAGCACCGCCGCGTCCGCCACGGCGTTGATGGGCGGGCTGTCCAGGATGATGCGGTCGAAGCGCTCGGAGGCGGCCTTCAGCAGGTCCGTGAAGGCCTGCGTGTGCAGCAGCTCCGCCGGGTTGGGCGGCAGCGGACCGCACGGCAGCACGAAGAGGCCGGGCACCTCGGTGCTCTTCACAGCGGCGTCCAGCGTGCCCTCGCCCACCACCAGCGAGGAGATGCCCAACTCGTTGGGCACCCCGAAGGCGCGGTGCAGGCGCGGGCGGCGCATGTCCGTGTCCAGCAGCAGCACGCGGTTGCCGCTCTGGGCCATGGCCACGCCCAGGCTGATGGAGGTGGTGGACTTGCCCTCCTGCGGTCCACTGGACGTCACCACCAGCGTCTTGAACGGGTTGTCCGGCGACATGAACAGCAGGTTGGTTCGGATGGCGCGGCAGCACTCCGCCGCTGTCGACTTGGGCTCGCGGTGGACATGGAGGTCCCGGTCGCGCGGGGCCTTGGTGGCCTCCAGCCGAGGCATGACGCCCAGGAAGGCCAGCCCCAGCCGCTCCTCCACGTCCGCCTGCGTGGCCACGCTGTTCTCCAGCAGCTCCAGCAGCACCACCACGCCCAGGCCCGCCAGGAGCCCCATCACCAGCCCCACCGCCAGGTTGCGGCGCACGTGTGGCTTCACCGGGAGCAGGATGGGCCGCGCCGGGTCCAGCACGCGCACGTTGCTGGTGCGCAGCATGCCCGACAGCTCGATGTCCTTCAGCCGCTTGGCCACCAGCTCATACAGGCGCTGGTTGTTGTCAGAGTCGCGCTTGAGCCGGTCGAACTCGATGGCCTTCTTGTTCACCAGGAAGGCCTCCGCCTTCTCCGCGTCCAGCAGGCGCACCAGGTTCTTCTCCTGGGCCACCGCCTCCGCCAGCGACGTCTCCGCCCCGCGCACCACGTTGCTCAGGCTCTTGAGGAAGTCCTCGCGCACCACCGACAGCTTGCGGTTGCACTCCAGGAGCTTCGGGTGCTCGGCCAGGTAGCGCTCCCCCAGCTCCGCGCACGACACGCGCAGCTCGGTGTAGCTGCGGCGCAGGTCCTGGATGGGCCCGTCCGTGGCGCCCGACAGCGCCTCCGCCCACGTCTCGTCCTCCGGAGACGCCTTGCGCAGCCGGTGGATGGCCTCCACCCGCGCCTGCTGGGCGGCAATCTGGATGCGCACCTCGGTCAGCTTCAGGTTGAAGCTGTTGATGCGCTCGCTGACGATGCTCATCCGCGACTCGAGCGACGTGGACAGCATGTCCGCGTCCTTCTTGAAGTCGTAGACGGCCATCTCGCTCGTCTTGGACTGGGACTCCAGCTCCGCCAGCCGGCCCTCCAACCAGTCGCGCGCGTCCTCCGTGGTGCGCAGCTTGAGGGCCAGGTTCTCCGCCATGTACGCGGCGGCCACCTCGTTGGCCAGCAGCGCGGCGCGCTTCGCGTCGAAGTCATCCACCGCGATGTTCATCACCCGCGAGTCCTTCGCGGGAATCACGCGGATGCGCGACTGGAGCAGCGCCACCGCGTCCGAGCCCTGCATCGCCTGGAGGCGCGCCTTCTCGTCCGTGACGTGCGCCATGCCCAGGAAGTCCGCGTCCGTGGACAGGCCCAGCTTGTCCACCACGCGCCCCGCCACCGCTCGCGAGGTGATGATTTGACTCTGGGTGGCGTAGTACTCCTTGTTGAACCAGTAGTTGCTGCGCTCCTCGCCCATCACCTCCTTCACTTCCCCATCCAGGAAGCGAGGCGCCATCACGTCGATGATGAGCGACGCGCTGGCCGAGTACACCTTGGGCTGGCGCAACGTGTGGGCGGCCGTGAGCGCCACCACCACCACCGCCACGCCGAGGACGACCCACTTGCGCCGCCACACCGCGCGCAGGTGCTGCATGAGGCCCGACGGCGTCAGGCCACCGGCGCCGCCGGCCGGGTCGAAACCGGTTCCATCCACGTCACGTCTCCCTGCCGTCCCCTGAGCGATTTCGCGGCCTGGCGGGGCTCCGCCGACCTTCACCCACACGCGAGGGGACCGTGACGAGCGTGCCGTGTCCCCGCGGGGTTGTCCATCGTTCCGCGGTCGCCTGGACGCCCTCCATCCGCGCTTCTTTGCGGGCACGCACGCGCATGGCCGGGCCGCCTGTGCTACTGAGCCCGGCGTGACGCCACCGCTTTCCTTCGTCCTCCCCTTCTCGCCCGACACCGCGGCTGCCGCCTCCCGCTTCGCCCACGCGTTGCCCCCAGGCGCGGAGGTCGTCCTCGCTGGCGAGGGTTCCGTCGACGTCGTCTCCTCGCCCAACGTGCACGTCCTGTCCGTGCCCGGCGGCAAGGGAGCAGCCATCCGCGCCGCGCTGGAGAAGGTGACGGGCTCGGTGACGGTGCTCCAGGACCCGGACGCCTCGTATCCGCAGGAGGTCTATGACGCGCTGGTGCGCCCCATCCAGGCGGACACCGCGGACGCCGTCTTCGGCCTGCGCACGTCGCAGGGGCTGGCGCCGGAGCTGCTGGCGGACCGGGCGCTGGGCCACGTCACCCGCTTCGTCACCGACGTGCCGCTGACGGACCCGCTCACCGGCCTGCGCGCCTTCCGCACCGAGGCCCTGCGCTCCGTCACGCTCACCAGCGACGATGACGCGGTGGACGCGGAGCTGGTGGTGAAGCTGGCCGCGCAGCTCTTCCGCCTCACCGAGGTGACGCTGCCGCCGGTAGCGGTGCCCCGCCGCACGCCCGCGGCGCACCTGTCCCGGCTCAAGACGCTGGTCCGCTACGCCACCGTGCGCGACGACGCGGACAACCAGCACGAGGGCTACACCACGCTGGAGCGCATGGACGGCGCCGTCCACTACAACCAGTGGCTGGGCCGCCGCTTCCGCGAGCACCTGGGCCGCCGCGTGCTGGAGATTGGCGCGGGCATCGGCACGATTACGCGCGAGCTGGAGTCCGGCCTGGAGCTGCTCATCGCGCTCGAGGTGGACCGCTTCTACGTGGACCGGCTGAAGAACCTCTTCCGCGGCAAGCCGCACATCCGGCCGTACCTGTCCGACGTGGCCCTGGCGGACTGGGAGGCGCTCAAGACGGAGCAGTTGGACACCATCGTCCTCTCCAACGTGCTGGAGCACATCCCGGATGACGCGTCCGCCGTCCGGCGCTTCAAGCAGATTCTGGCGCCCGGGGGCCGCGTGGTCATCCTGGTGCCAGCGCTCCAGCAGCTCTTCGGCGCCATCGACGAGGCCGTGGGCCACTACCGGCGCTACACGCCGTCCACGCTGCGCGCGGTGCTGGAAGAGAACGGCTTCCAGGTGGAGACGCTGGAGTGGATGAACCTGGCGGGCCTGCCGGGCTGGTTCGTCAACAGCCGCCTGCTGCGGCGCCGCTCGGTGCCCAAGCTCCAGCTCAAGCTCTACGACACGCTGGCGCCGCTGATTGCCCGCGCGGAGTCGCACGTGAAGCTGCCGGTGGGCATGAGCCTCTTCGCCGTTGCCCGCGCCACCGGGGGCGACGCGTGAGGCACGGCCGCCGCGCGGGATGCGGCGCCCCTCCGATGAGCGCCAGGAGCCAGTCCGAGGCCACGCCATGCGCGTGACGCCCCGGCGCATGACTGGCGCCCAGCCCTCCACCGGCGGAAGCGCGGCTCCAGCGCGGCGCGTGACACGTCAGCCCCTCTTTGAATCACGGCCGCCGTCCCAGGTGGCCTCGCCCGTGAGCAGGGCCCTGCCTCCATGAACACCCCGCCCGTGCCTTCCGACGCGTCCCCGACGCCCACCGTGGCCCCCGTCTCCGAGACAGGCAGGGCCTCGCGCCCAGGC
Source organism: Myxococcus sp. 1LA (assembly GCA_046520405.1). GTDB lineage: Bacteria > Myxococcota > Myxococcia > Myxococcales > Myxococcaceae > Myxococcus. The sequence continues at coordinate 41,233 of JBKGHI010000043.1, read as the reverse complement.
GCCTCACCCGCGGGCGCGCCTCGCGCGGTGTGGGCCGCGCTGGCGGCGCTGTACGTGTTGCTGTTCCCGTACCACCCTGGCCTGCGCTCGCCCAACGAGCTGTGCCGCTTGTGGCAGACGCGCGCGCTGGTGGAGTACGGCACCCTGCACATCAACGAAGCACTACGCGACTACGGCAAGGTCGGCGACCTGTCCGTGAAGGACGGGAAGTACTACCCCAGCAAGGCGCCACTGCTGTCGTTCGCCGCGGTGCCCATCTACGCCACGCTGCGCGCGGTGGGCGGCGGCCACCGCCACGCCGTGCCGGAAGTGCCGCTGGTCTTCTTCTCGCGCCTGCTGCTCACGGTGCTGCCCACGCTGGGCCTGCTGTGGCTGGTGCGGCGCTACCTGCGCGCGTCCCTGGAGCCGCTCGTCGCGGATGCCCTCACGGTGACGTACGGGCTGGGCTCGCTGGCGTTCAGCTATTCGCTGCTCTTCATGAGCCACCAGACGACGGCGGTGCTGCTCTTCGCCAGCTTCTACGCGCTGTGGCGCTGCGCGCGGGGCGAGTGGCGCGAGCCCGGCTACCTGGTGGCGGGCGCCTGCGCGGGCGCCACCGTGGCCGCTGAGTACACCGGCGCGTTGGGCGTGCTCGGCCTGGTGCTCTACGCGGTGCTCACCTTCGCCTTCCAGCCCGTGCCCGCGCGCGAGCGTTGGGTCCGCCTGGGCCGGGCCGCGGGACTGGCCACGCTGGGCGCCCTGCCCTTCCTGGTGACGCTGATGGCGTACCACCAGGTGACGTTCGGCCACCCGCTGACCAGCGGCTACAAGTACCTCAACGACGCGGGCTACCAGCCCTGGCACCTGGGCGGCTTCCTCGGCATCCGCACGCCGGACCCGCGCGCCTTCGCGCTGTCCTTCTTCTCCCCGCTGCGCGGCCTGTTCACCCTGGCGCCCTTCCTCCTCCTCGCGCTGCCAGGACTGGTGCTCGTGTGGCGCCGCCGGAGCCAGTCGCCGGAGGCCCGCGCGCTGGCGTGGCTGAGCCTGGCCCTCTTCGCCGGCTACACGTACTTCACCTCGTCGTTCTCCTACGACTCGTGGGGCTGGACGACGGGGCCGCGCCACCTCACCGGCCTGGTCCCCTTCCTGCTGCTGCCCGCCGGGCTCTTCCTGGAGCGCCTGCGCGCGGCGGGCCGGAGCACCTGGGCCCTGGGCGGGGCCGCGATGCTGTGCGCGGTGTCCATCGCCGTCACGGGCGTGGCCACCTTCATCAACTACATCCCCGACGACGTCTCCAACGCCGTGGGCGCGCTGGCGCTGCCGCTCCTGCAGGCCGGCTACATCCCGCCCGGCGTGCTGACCTTCCTGGGGCTGCCCGCCGCGCTGACGGGCGCGGTGCTGGTGGCCCTGCTGCTGGGCGCCGCCGGCTGGGTCTACGTCAGCCTGTCGCGAGCCCCCGGCCAGAAGTGGCCCGCACCGCCCGCGCTGGGTGCATCCCTGGCGCTGCTGCTCCTCCTGGGCGCGTCACATGTCATCACCAGCCGGCATGACACCGCGGACCGCAACGCCGTGCGCTTCCTCAAATCCGTCTGGTTGAACGCCCCGGAACGCGATGTGACGTTCTGGCCGCGCGGCCGCGGCTGAGCAGGACGCTCCGTACGACTGTCACCGGGCCTCCAGCGACCCAGCCCCCCAGGACGAGATTCACAACGCGTCCCACTTTGTCGCTGACTCGCAACTTTTGCGAGGTACGCAAGCCGTGTCGACACATTGCGTGTCAGGCTTTACCCGGGGGTCTGGCCAAAGGGCTGGATGCATTGACACAAACGCGGCGCGACACCGGGCCTGGGGATTGCTGAGACAAACACCCGCGCTTCCCTGCTGCCCTCCAGGGCAAGGAGTCCCCGGTGCGCTCTCATCCGACCCGCAAGCCCGCACGCGCCTTCCGCGCGGCGCGAGGCTTCACGTTGCTCCTGGCCCTGGGCCTCATCGCGCTCGTCACGGCCGGCGTCCTGGTGTCCCTCCGCGCGGTGCAAGCGGAGAGCACGCTCCAGGCCCATGAGCGGCGCTCACGCGAGGCCCTCTTCGCCGCCGAGGCGGGCATGGCCGAAGGGCGCGCCGTCGTCCTGGCGATGCTGAACAACCCCGTCTCTGGAGGAAACGCGGGCAGCTACACCGCGGATGTCCTGGCACGTCTTGAGACTGTCATCGAGCCGGGAATGCCGGACGTCGCCACGGGCGGCGTGCCCTGGCGGGAGCTGATTCCCCGCACGCCGTACACGCTGGCGCGGGGCACGGCCATCGACGACACCGTGACGGCGCCCTCGCGCGAAATCAGCGACGTGAAGGGCGTGCCCATCCGCGCCTATCCGGAGGCCCGCAGCGTCTCCTTCCGCGTCTTCGTCGTGGACGATGACGAGCCAGACGCCGACCGCAACGCCGACACCAACGGCCGCGTCTGGCTGGTGTCGGTGGGCGAGGTCCAGCCGGCGGGGTCGGGCCTCCCGTACCGCACCATCGTCCGCTCGCTCCTGGAGCACTCCAGCACCGCGGGCGGACTGGCGTGCAGCTACGGCACGAAGCTGGGCTGCCATGGCACCGGCACCTCCGGCAGCGGACTTCCCACGTTCTGATTCTCAAGCCTTCAAACGCAATCCGTTGCACCTGAATCGGGCGGCATTGAAACACCGGCCGCCAGGGGGGACATCATGCACTGGACTCGAATTGGGATGGCCGCGCTGGCCGTGGCCGCCGCGGGCGCCGTGCTCGCGCAAGGCCCCAGCGGCGACACGGGCGGTGGCGGCACGGATGGCGGCGTCAACAGCCTCGCGCTGTGCATCGACACCGCGGACCAGGACAAGCAACCCGACTTCAGCAAGGACGCGGGCATCCCCAGCGCCATCATCGTCACGGACGATGACCCGCCCAAGCTGCGCCTCAACACCAACCTCAACGCGCTCGACCCGGAGAAAATCATCCTGCCCTTCGAGCAGGACCTCACCGCGCTCATCGTCGACGACCGCGCGGGCAGCGGCGCCTCCAGCACGCTGGGCTGGTTCTATTACGACGAGCTCATCGACGCCGGGTACATCGACGACAACCGCACGCCCGACAACTCCGATGACGACCGGATGCTGGACACGAACAACAACGGCGTGCCGGACTTCCACGAGGACCTCTACAACCTCAACCCCACGCGATACATCGGCGTGGCGCCCCGCTGCCCCAACCGGACCTTCACCCACCGGCGCTGGGGTGACGCCGGGACGGTGACGCTGCGCGAGCCCGAGCTGCTGATGGGCCCGTGCAACGCCCCCGGGAGCTACACCGCCAACAACGGGCCTCGGCGCTGGCAGGGCGGCGCCGGCTACCCCGCGCGCCCGGGACGGGCGGCGTGGTGGGGCGGCGCGTGCGCGACTTCCAGGACACCTTGCTTGTCTACGACCGCTATCACGGGCGAGACAACCTGCGTCAGGACGCCGTCACCTCTGGCGCCATCGACACCTACTTCAGCGACCAGGGCCTGTTCCCACACATCCCCAACCTCCTGGAGCCGCGGCACGCGCTCAACGGGAACCGAGGCATCGGCAACCTCATCTTCCTGTCCACGGATGACGATGAGACGTCGTGCCACGAATCGGAGTCGGCGGAGTGCTTCGCGCCGCGCCAGGGCTGGACGCTCGACAACAACGGCCAGTTCATGCGCACCGGCACCGCCTGGGACAAGTCCGATGACGCGGACGGCATCCCCGACTACAAGGCCAGCGCGTTCGACAGCGCGGGGCGCCTCATCACCGGCAAGAGCACGACCGCGGCCATCACCAAGGCCGAGGACCAGGTCGTCCCTCTGGGACGGCTCGCGGGCGAACGCGAAATCGTCTTCTTCCTGGTGACGTACGTGGAGCAGATCTACGGCCCGTCCACGGACTCCTGCTTCATCACCCGTCCGACGACGGATGGGCGCCAGGTGCAGTGTGACTTGTGGATGCACGGCGACATCAACGTCTTCTTCACCAAGACGCCGCTCAACCTGGACCTGCACCAGAGCACGGACCCGCTCGTGGTGGACCGGAAGAACCTGCGCTCCGACTGGCTGGGCTGGCTGGCCTATGACCGCCTGGAGAATGACCCGGCCTATGGCCGCGTCGTCTTCCCGGGTGACCAGACACAGAACGTCCACTCCGTGAACCGCCGCGCGGCGCACACCCTCGTCGGCGCGCCGCGTGACAACCCGCTGGTCTGGATTCTGGGCTGGGAAGACCAGAACGCGGGCGGTGACCGCACGTACAGCGACATCGTCATCCTCATCAACAAGCAGAACAACGGCTCCTACCGCTCCGACGTGGTGTCGGACATCTCGCCGGACATCTCCATGGACTTCACCATCACCGAGGTGACGTTCACCGTGGAGGACCAGCCCTACTACGCCGCGGATGGCGGCGGCCTCGCGCCCTGCTCCATCTCCGTGCCGCTGCCGGACGGCGGCACGGGCCGGCGCAATCCGGACATCACCTACGAGGTGGCGCTGGACTGCAAGGTCTGCCAGGAGCCCTGCAACACCACCAACCCCACGTACGTCCAGAACGACAACCCGAACTGGCTCCGGGTCCCCATCCCGGACAGCGACGGCGGCGTGCGCAACGAGACGGCCGTCCTCCAGGAGTTCCTGGAGCAGGGCCGCGTGGGAACGCAGCTCTGCTGGCGCGCGGTGATGGAGAGCCCGGGCGAGGCCTGCCAGCCCACCATCCACAACATCAACGTCTCCTACAAGGCGCAGCGCAGCGGCGAATACGGCCGCGCCTCGCTCATCCCCATGGCCAACGCCGTCATCCACGGCGTGTACGAAACGCCCGGGCGGACGTGGGTCGCGGACGGCGGCGTGGACCAGGTCTCCATCCGCACCTACGACAACCGCCCGGACACCATCGACCGGGGCCACATCTACCTGAAGAAGCTCTACGAGCCCGCCACGCTGGCGCCCTACGACCCCGCCGAGGAGGTCTGGGACTCCGGCAAGTGGCTGCGCGACCTGATGAGCACCCTGGAGCCCCAGCCCCGGGAGCCGCTCGACGCGCGCAAGCTCGTCACGCTCGACCCGGCCACCCGTCAGGCCGTCAACGTGAAGGACCTGATGGAGCGCAACGCCACCAACAGCCCGGTGTTCCCGGACAGCCTCTGCACGCGCCGCAACGGCAGCGTGTATCTGTACGATTTGGACGGCCGCAACGGCTGCACCTCGGCGGACCGGCTGGCGCTGCGCGACTGGCTCTATGGCTGGGAGGACCGCCACTCCGCCACCGTGCGAAACCGGATGCGGACCTGGCCGCTGGGCGGCGTCAACCTGTCCACAGCGGCGGTCATCGGGACACCCAACGTGCCCGCATGGCTGTTCAATGGCCGGAACCTGGACGCGGAGCGCCAGAAGTTCGTGGAGAACTTCAGCGCGCCCAATGCGGACCGCCGCACGGTGACCTACGTGGGCACCACGCAGGGCTACCTCCACGCGCTGGGCACCGGCTCCTTCCAGACGGGAGACGACCCCTGCACGCCGGGACGCATGGAGTACCAGGGCTACTTCGGCCGGGCCGGCGGCTGCGCCAACGGCAACGACTACGGCCTGGGCAGCGAGCTGTTCGCCTACCTGCCCCACAAGATGCTGCCCTACTACGTGGAGAACTACCGCCGCGCCAACGACGACTACTCCACCGAGCGCGCCACCATGGACGCCTCGCCCTCCGTGGCGGACGTGGACCTGCGGAGCACGGACTACCGCGCGGACACCGGCCACGACCCTCGGGACACCGACGACGCCTGGGAGCCTCGCACGGCCTGGAACGAGGGCGCCAAGACGGTGCTCGCCAGCGCCACGGGCCCCCGGCAGAGCATCTTCTTCGCGCTCGACATCACCCACCCCGCGGCGTCGAACTACCCCGCGCCGCTGTGGGAGTTCGACATGAAGCGGGACCGCTTCACGCCAGCGGGCGCCCCTTGCACGAGCACCGGCAACGGCTGCGCCCCGCTGCCGTCGTACTTCACCGGCACCACGCCGAAGCCCGACACCCGTGGCTCGCGCCATGCGCCCTCGCTGGTCCGCATGGACTTCGGCACGAACGGCGGCAAGAAGTGGGTGTCCCTCTTCGGCACGGACTACGCCACCGACTCCGGCGCGGTGGGCACCGTCTACCTGATGGACCTCAAGACGGGCCTGCCCGCGCGGGTGCAGGGCAGCGGCGCACGGGCGCAACTTGCGGGCGTCGTCACGCTGGGCACCACCGCGGACGTGGGTGAGGGCATCGGCGGCGAGCCCATCCCCCTGGACGTGAATGGCGACGGCAACGTCGACGTCATCTACGTCCCGTCGACCTCGGGGAAAATCTATCGCATCAACCCCACCTACTCGAACACCGCGTCGAGCACGCAGCTCGGCAAGGTGCTGGCCTCATGTGTCGTCGCGAACGCGCAGACCGTGCCCAGCATCCAGAATCCCCTCAGCCAGCGCATCTACTCCTCCATCTCCGCGTCGGTGGCGACGGATGGCTCCCGCCGGGTGCGCCTGTACTTCGGCACCGCCAACAATCCGGACATCGCCAACGAGCCGGATGACACCGCCGACCCTCGCCCCCGCTATCACCTGATGGCCTTCGAGGACCGCGACCCCATTCCCGCCGAGCGCCCCGGCGCCCAGTGCCCCGCGAACTTCGAATGGGCGCGGGAGCTGGGCGAGGGACAGGTCGTCTGGGGCGGCGTGTCCACCACGCAGGACGGCGTCTTCACCACCAGCGCCGTGGGCCGCGCCGCCAGCGCGTGCGACCTGGACAGCACCACCAGCGGCCGCATCTACGCCTACAGTACCGGCGGCGCCGCGCTCGCGGGCAATGACACGCCCATCGACGGCCATGGCACGCACGCGCCCGTGCTCTATGACAACCACCTGCTCATCGTGAAGAACGGGCAGGTGCGCGCGCTGGGAAGCGGGACGTACAACAACCCCACCTCCGAATCGCCGAGAAGCAGCTCCCGGGTTCTCATCTGGGACGTGCAGTCCGGCTCGCGCGTCCAGGAGGTGGTGCCATGAGCCGGCCCATGCGCCACGTCCATCCGCGAGGGCTCAGCCTCCTGGAGACGATGGTCACCGCCGCGGTGCTCATGATGGGAATCATGGGCATCATGCTCACGCTGGGCACCGCGTCCCGGCACAACCGCCGCAACAACAACCTGAGCCAGGCGACCCTCATCGCCGAACAGGAACTGGAGCGCGTGGTCAACCTCCGCTGCGTGGGCGAGCCGCTGAACGACCCGTGCGTCAACATCAAGCAGCTCGACAACGCGGGGCGCGACGTGTGGTGGTCCGCCAATGGCCGCATGTCGGAGACGCCGCCCGTGCCCGGCGCGCCGCCGCAGTTGACCTACTCGCTGCTGCTGGACGTGGACCCACCCTTCGAGGGCTCGGAGACAGGTGAGCCCGCCCTGAGCCGCGCCATCCCGCTCCCCCACGCCAGCAACCTGGCCCTTCACCAGGTCGTCAACGTCCGCGTCACCGTGAGCTGGCAGGAAGAGCCCGATGCGCCCCGCCGCGCGGTGGCCCTGCAGACCCGGATGGCGCCATGAAGCGACTTCATTCGACACCGCCGCGCGGCTTCACGCTCATCGAGCTGATGGTGGCCGCCACGATGTCCATGCTGGTGCTCGCCGCCGCCATTGGCGTGAGCGTCCACCTCCAGCGCCGGGGCCTGCTGGAAGAGCGCATCATGGAGACGCAGAACAAGGGCCGCGCCGCGCGCGACCTGATGGCGTTCGGCGTGCAGCGGGCGGGCGCGGGCATTGGCAGCGTCTCCCTCGCCGGCGGCCAGCTTCCCTCCGGCGCGGCGGACTTTTTCTACGCCGTGTCGGCCTGGCCCCGGGCGTCCTTCGCGGATGACGCCACCTTCGTCCCGCCCGGCGACGCATCCCTGCACTCGGATGCGCTGGAGGTCTGGGAGACGGACCCGGCGCGCATGGTGTTCCTGGAGCAATGTCCCCTCCCCGCCGTCGCGGCGTGGCACGAGGACACCTTGTGTCTGGGAGGCCCGCCACCCGCCTTCCTGGACAACGCGGTCATCGCCGTGGTGTTCCCGGGCACGGACGACGAGCGGGGCTGGGCGTGCGTGGGGCAGGTGACGAACCTCGTGGCGGAAGGCGTGGAGTGGACGCCGGGCGTCCCGGGCCGGGCCGCCGCCGCGGATGGCAACTGCGCCCTCGCCGCGGCGACCGGTGCTTCGCCCTGGGCTGGAACACTCGAGCCAGACCGAGGCGGCATGTACCTGCTCCCCATCAGCAGCCGGAGCTACCGCGTGAACTGGGCCAGCGGCGCGCCCGCGCTGGAGATGGACGCGGATGGCCCCGCGGGTCCCGCGGGCTTCACGGCGGTGTCCCAGGACATCGAACAACTCCAGGTCCGGCTGGGAGTCGTTGCGCCAGGCGCGCCTCCCACCGACCCGGTGCGCTTCTTCCCGGACGAGGTGACGGGACGTCCCTCGCTGGTCACCTGCACGCAGGGCACCTGCGCCGCGCACATCACCTGGGCCTGGGACCCCGGCGTGCCCGTGCCGCCGGACCGCGGCCCGGGCAGCGCGGGGGACGAGCTGATGCGCCACGTGCGCGTGGTGGAGCTGTCCATCACCGCGCGCTCGTCGCGAGTCGACCTGATGGGGAACGAGGCGCCCGGAGCGCGCGATGACGAAGGCAACCTCCGGGACGGCTACAAGCGCCGGCACAACGTCGTCCGCCTGGCGCCGCGAAACTTCGCCTTCGACAGGACGGGGAACTGACATGCGGCCGGGAAACAGAGGCATGACGCTGCTGGAGGTCATGGTCGTGGTGGCCCTGGTCGGCCTCTTCGCCACCGTCTCCGTGGCCAGCTTCCAGGGCATGACGGAGCGCCAGCGTGTCAGCGGCGCGCAGCGCGAGCTGGTGTTGATGATGCAGGAGGCCCGTCAGAAAGCGCGAGCGACGCACCAGCCCGTGCGGCTGGGCACCCGCGTCGCGGAGGAGAACGGCGCCCTGGTGACGCGCATGCGCTGGGAGGCGCTGGCCTGTGAAGACAACTGGGGCACCGTCTGCCCCACCACCGCGTGCCAGGACAACGCCTGCGGCGTCAACGGCTGCGTGTGCCCGGAGGCGGGACCGGAGCTGGTCATCCCGCCCAAGCTGGATGTGTCACTGCTGGTGGGCCTGTGCTGGATGGAGGCCACCGACCTGAACTCCCCCGTCGTCGCGCCCCCGGCGCCGGGCGGGCGGGTCTGCGAGCCGGCGGTCGACACACCCTCGACGGAGCGGCTGGTCCTCCGGCGCGACCATGGGACACCTGGGGCCCCGAACTGGAAGCCGGAGCTGGTGTTCCAGGCGGACCGGCTGACGGCGGCCGTACGCCCCGTGGATTGCGACAAGCACGCCTCCACACCAGGCTGCCAGTAGGCGACGGAGACGCTGTCGTCACGCGTGCGAACGGGGTGCTTCGGCGTATGCTCGGGGGCCCGGGCCCAGGGCCCGGCGTGCCGTCCGCGAGGAGCCCCCGACGATGATGAAGCGGTTCGTCCTGGTCCTGAGCCTCACGCTTGCCACCGGCGCCCACGCGGAGGCCGTGGCCGACGTGTGGAAGGCCAGGTGCACGGTGTGCCACGGCGGTGACGGCAAGGCGCAGACGAAGATGGGCCAGAAGGAGTCCATCGGCGACATGAGCCGGCCTGACTGGCAGCAGGCCCGGACCGACGCCGACATCCGCAAGGTGATCGCCGACGGCGACCCGCGGAACAGCAAGATGAAGCCCTTCAAGGACAAGCTCACCCCAGCGCAGATTGACGCACTGGTGGGACACATCCGCACCTTCAAGGCACCTCCGGCCCCTTGAATTTCCGTTCGAAGCCCCGCGTCCCCCCCCTCAAGAGAAACGGAGCCCCCCCATGAAGAACCTCACCGTCGCCGTTGTCTTCTGCCTCTCCATGGCCAGCCTGTTCACCTCCTTGCGCGCGGACGCGCTGTCGTCGGTGCACATCGAGAAGGGGCTGTCTCCCGCCCAGCCGCTGTCCCTCCGTCCGCAGGGTGACGACAAGGGCGGTGGTGACGACAAGGGGGACAAGGGCGGCGAGGAGGACGAGGAGGACTACCGCAAGCGCCGCTACGCCGGGCTGTCCCAGCAGGCCGCGCTGGAGCTGGTGGACCCGGGCGCCCTGACGGACGTCATCCGCCTCCAGGCCGCCGTGAAGTTCGGCTTGCGCTAGCAGGCCCGCGGCAGGGACGTCACGCGCTCTTGCCCGGCGCCCCCCCCAGCGGCCGGGTGACGCGAGGCAACGTGACGGAGAAGCAGGTCCCCGTCTCCGCCGACGACGCCACGTCCAACCAGCCGCCGTGCGCCGTCACGATTTGCGACACGATGTAGAGCCCCAACCCCAGGCCCTGGTGCTTCGGCTTCGGCTGACCCGGCTCGGGGGGCACCCCGTGGAACGGTGAGAAGAGGCGCGTGCGCAGGGCCTCGGGGATGGGCGGCCCGCCGTTGTGGACCTCCACCCGCTGGAAGAGTGAATCCTTCGCGGCCAGCCGCACCCGCACCGAAGCCCCCTCCGGGCTGTGCTGAAGCGCGTTGCCCAGCAGGTTCGACAGCACCTGACCCAGACGCTCCTCGTCCCAGATGCCGCGGGATTCGCCGTCCACCTCCAGCCGGACGCTGCACGCCGGATGCGCGGGCTCCAGCTCGGAGATGATGCGGCGGCACACGTCCTCCATGCACACCTCGTGCGGACGCAGCGGGATGCCGCCGGCCATCCGGGCGCGCGTGAAGTCGAGCAACTGTTTCACCAGCCGCGCCATCCGCTCCGCGCTCCCGTCGATACGGGCCACCACCCGCCGGACCTCCGGGGACAGCGTGTCGCGCGCCAGCAGCGCCGCGGAGGACAGCCGCACCGCCGCCAGCGGGTTGCCCAAATCGTGTCCCAGCACGCCGATGAAGCGCTCCTGGAAGCGCGCCTCCTCCTCCCGCTCCAGCTCCTGGCGGCGCCGCGCGGTGACGTCCCGGCAGATGGCGAAGAGGCCGTACACGGTGCCGTCGCCCCGGCGCAGCACGCCCTTGGTCGTGTGCCAGATGCGGTCCGTCCCCGGGCCACCCTCCGCCCCCTCGTACGTAGCCGTCTGTCCGGAGCTCATCACGTCGCGGTCGTGCGCCAGCGTCGGCGCGGCCCGCTCCGCGCCCAGCAGCTCCGCGTCCGTGCGGCCCAGGATGTCACGCGGCGCACGGTGGAAGGCGTTCGCGGTGGCGGGGTTGATGAGCATGTACCGGCCCGCCACGTCCTTCACGTAGATGGCGTCGGTGGCGCTCTCGATGACGGCGTGCAGCAGGTCATGGTCCCGCCGCAGGGCTTCTTCCGCGGCCATGCGCTCGGTGAGGTCCTCCAGGAAGAGCACCACGCCGTCGTCACACGGTGACACACGCGCCTGGAGCCACACGGTGCCCAGGGGCGACTGCCTCGACACGCGCGCGACTTCCGGCGCCCGGCGAGTCACCGCGCGGACACACGCGCTGAAGAGGCCGCCGTCCCAAGCCCACGGCGCTTCCTCCAGCAGCCGGTTGTGCACCAGGCTGCCCTCTTCTCCGCCGAGCCAGCGCTCCGCCTGCACGTTGGCGGAGACACACTCGAAGTCCACGATGCCGCCCACCGCGGAGCGCACGCTCCGCAGGACGACCACCGCCTCGGAAAGAGGCTCGTCCGCTTCGGTGCTCAGGCACCTGTTGATTCCACGGCCAGATGACATGCGGCGTGGCCCCCGATGCTGCCGTTGTGAGTCAACCTAACCCCGCAGCAGGGGGCGGGGCCAACCGGTCCCCGGGGTGGCTGAACAGTATCCGAGCTAACCAGAGCTTCCGATTTCTCCGGTTTCGCTCGACACCGGGAACGCTCCGTCGTTGACCTGACAGGGTGGGGCTCCTAATTACCCCGGGGCCCTCAGGGTCCACTCATGGACACTCCCTTCACACAGACGCAGGACGGCGGTGCGGCGGGCGACCCATTCGCCCAGGTGGTCGACGGACTTCGGGCGGGACAGCGCGTCCGGACGCAGGGGCTCAAGGGCGCCGCGCGTGGGCATGTGCTCGCCCGCCTGCATGGCGTGCTGAAGGCGCCGCTGGTCTGCGTGGCGGTGGACGAGGAAGCCGCCGACGCGCTCGCCGCCGACCTGTCCTTCTTCCTGGGAGGACAGGGCAGCCTGCTGGCGCCGCGCGTGTTGCGGCTGCCCGCGGACGAGGTGCTCCCCTACGACGAGGTGTCTCCCGACGCGGCGGCCATCACGGAGCGGCTGGGCGCCCTCTATCACCTGGGCCAGGGCACGCGCTTCCCGGCGCTGGTGCTGTCCGTGCGCGCGCTGCACCGCAAGGTGCTGCCGCTGGAGGTGATGCGCGCGCTGGCGGCGCGGGTGACGGTGGGTCAGGACTTCGACCGGGACTCGCTGGCGCGCCGGCTGGTGCGCATGGGCTACCAGAACAGCCCCCTGGTGGAGGACGTGGGCACCTTCAGCGTCCGCGGCGACCTGCTGGATGTCTTCAGCCCGCTCTACGACAAGCCCGTCCGCCTGGAGTTCTTCGGCGACACCATCGAGGCCATCCGCGCCTTCGACCCGCAGTCCCAGCGCACGGTGGACGCGATGAAGGAAGTGGACCTGGTGCCCGCGCGCGAGGTGCTGCTCACCGACGAGACGCGCCCGCGCGCCGAGTCCGCCGCCCGCGCGGTGGCCGACCGCATCAACCTGCCCACCATCAAGCTGCGCGAGCAACTGGACGCCCTGCGCGAAGGCCTGCCCGGCTTCGGCCTGGAGGGCCTGCTGCCCGGCTTCTTCGAGGGCGGGCTGTCCACGCTGTTCGACTTCCTGCGCGACTGGAGCTCCGAGGCGCCCGTCCTCTACCTGGATGACCCGCTGGGCCAGGACCGCGCGGCGGACACGCTGTGGGAGGAGCTGGAGCGTTCGCACGGCGCGGCCGAGGCCCGGCAGGAGCTCATCTGCCCGCCCCTGGAGCACTTCCTCTCCCGTGAGGACGTGAACCAGCGGCTGAAGTCCTTCCGCGTGCTGGAGGGCGGAGGCCTGTCGCTGGCGCAGACGGAGCGCCCGCCGGTGCACTTCAGCTTCGGCGGCACCCAGGATTTGCGCGAGGCCATCCTGGCGCACCACGGTGAAGAGGGCGCGCTGTCCCCGCTGGTGGAGCGGCTGGAGCGCTGGCGCGAGCTGCGCGTGGCCTGCGTGGTGGCGTGTGGCACGCTGAGTCAGGCGGACCGGCTGAAGCGGCTGCTGATGGACCGCAACGTGGTGGTGAAGGTCCACACGGAGCCGCTGGAGGACGCGGTGGCGCTGTACGAGCCGTCCATCCGCGCGCACCTCTTCACGGGCGAGGTGAGCCACGGCTTCGTGGATGGACCGGGCGGACTCGCGGTGCTGGCGGACGAGGAGATTTTCGGCGCGCGCGCGCGCCGGAGGCCTCGCCGCAGCAAGAAGCTGGACGCGTTCGGCTCGGGCTTCGGGGACCTGAAGGAAGGCGACCTCATCGTCCACACCGACTTCGGCATTGGCCGCTACGCGGGCCTGACGAAGATGGAGGTCAACGGCGTGCCCGGGGACTTCCTCGTCCTGGAGTACGCGGGCCGGGACAAAATCTACCTGCCGGTGGGCCGCATGCGGCTCATCCAGAAGTTCTCCGGCGGTGACCCCACGCAGGTGCAGCTGGACAAGCTGGGCACCACGAGCTGGGAGAAGACGAAGAAGCGCGTCAAGGAGCAGCTCCTCAAGATGGCGGCGGAGCTCCTCCAGATTGCCGCCGCGCGCAAGGCGCACCCGGGCCACGCCTTCAGCGCGCCAGACCGGTACTTCTCCCAGTTCGAGGCGGACTTCGAGTTCGAGGAGACGCCGGACCAGGCCAAGGCGATTGAGGACGTGCTGGCGGACATGCAGAAGCCGGAGCCCATGGACCGGCTCGTCTGCGGCGACGTGGGCTACGGCAAGACGGAGGTGGCCATGCGCGCCGCCTTCAAGGCCGCGCTGGACCGCAAGCAGGTGGCGGTGCTGGTGCCCACCACCGTGCTGGCGCAGCAGCACTTCCTCTCCTTCAAGAAGCGCTTCGCGGACTACCCCGTCACGGTGGAGGTCATCTCCGGCATGAAGAAGGCGCCGGAGGTGCGGGAAATCCTCAAGCGCGCCAAGGAGGGCAAGGTCGACATCCTCATCGGCACGCACAAGCTGCTGGGCGGCGAGGTGGCCTTCAAGGACCTGGGCCTGATGATTGTCGACGAGGAGCAGCGCTTCGGCGTGAAGCAGAAGGAGTCGCTGAAGAAGTGGCGCTCCCAGATTGACGTGCTCACGCTGACGGCCACGCCCATTCCCCGCACGCTGCACATGAGCATGTCGGGAGTGCGCGACATGAGCATCATCGCCACGCCGCCGCAGGACCGCCGGGCCATCCGCACCTTCGTGATGAAGTACGAGGACCAGGTGGTGAAGGAGGCGATTGAACGCGAGGTGGCGCGCGGCGGGCAGGTGTTCTTCGTCCACAACCGCGTGGAGTCGCTGCCGTCCATCGAGACGCAGCTGCGCACGCTCGTTCCCCAGGTCACCATCGGCGTGGCGCACGGGCAGATGGCCGAAGGGCAGTTGGAGAAGGTGATGCTCGCCTTCACGGAGAAGAAGTACCAGGTGCTGCTGTGCACCAGCATCATCGAGAGCGGCATCGACATCTCCAGCGCCAACACGATGATTGTGAACCGGGCGGACCAGTTCGGCCTGGCGCAGCTCTACCAGCTCCGTGGCCGCGTGGGCCGCTCCAAGGAGCGCGCGTATGCGTACCTGCTGGTGCCGTCACGGCGCGCGGTGACGAAGGACGCGCAGCGGCGCCTGGAGGTGCTCCAGAACTTCACCGAGCTGGGCGCGGGCTTCTCCATCGCCAGTCACGACCTGGAGATTCGCGGCGCGGGCAACCTGCTGGGCGACAAGCAGTCGGGCGCCATCGCCGAGATTGGCTTCGACATGTACGCGCAGCTCCTGGAGGAAGCCGTCGCGGAGATGCAGGGCCAGCCGCCCAAGGTGCAGATTGAACCGGACGTCACGCTGCCCATGCCGGCGCTCATCCCGGACGACTACGTCAGCGACGTCCACCAGCGGCTCGTCTTCTACAAGCGCTTCAGCCAGGCCAGCCACCCGGACGAAGTCACGGACCTGCGCGCGGAGCTGGTGGACCGGTACGGCGAGGCCCCCGACGAGGTGGACCACCTGTCCGAGCTGACGCTGCTGAAAATCGACATGCGCGACCTGCGCCTGCGAGGGCTGGAGGTGGGCACCACCCGGCTGGTGGTGACGCTGGGCGCGGACGCGCTGCTGGACGGTCCCAAGGTCGCGGGGCTGGTGCAGCGCTCCAAGGGCGTCTACCGCCTCACGCCGGACATGAAGCTCATCGCCCGCGCGCCGCAGGGCGCCAGCGGCCACGACCTCATCGCCGAGGCCAAGAAGGTGCTCCGGGATTTGAGCCACTGCGCGCTGCCGCAGGCGTAGGCGCGAGCCTCGGCGGCAGACCACCGCTGAGGCTGCGCATCAGCGACGCACGTGCTGCCACATGCGTGCGTCGACGGGCGCTTTCCGAGGCCACAGCGGCCCCACCGACTGGCGCTGGGAACAGGCCCCGTGGCTCAGCGCCCGCAGAAGTGGGCCACGGCGCGAGCCACAATGGCCTCGCAGCGCACCAAATCCTCCACCGGGACGTACTCGCCCGTCTGGTGCGCCACGCGGATGTCGCCAGGGCCGAACACCACGGCCTCCGCTCCCAGCTCCGTCATCTGCGGCGCCTCCGTCCCGAAGGACACCGTCTCCGGCGCGTTACCGCTGGCCTCGGCGAGGAAGCGCACCACCTCCGCGTCCGCGCGCGTATTCACGCCGCGGTCCGTGCGGACCACGCGGATGTGGGCCTCGAAGGCGGGCTCGTCCCGCACCAACTCCTGACGGATGGTCTCCAGCAACTGCGACACGCGCTCCGGCGGCTGACCGGGAATGGGCCGCCACTCCACGACGAAGCGGCAGGCGCCGGGGATGACATTCTTGGCCTTGCCGCCCTGGATGACGCCCACGTTGACGGTGGTGAAGGGCGGCTGGAAGCCCTCGTCACGGTCCTCGCGCAGCACCGTCAGCGCCAGGTGCTCCAGGCGTTGGAGGAAGCGCCCCGCGCGGAAGATGGCCGACGCGCCCGAGTCCGGGTACGCGCTGTGCCCTTCCTTCCCCACCACCTCCACTTCCGCCAGGCAGTACCCCTTGTTGGCGCGCACCGGGATGAGGCGCGTGGGCTCGCCGACAATCGCGTGCCGTGCGCGGCCCAGCCCGGCCTCCACCAGCTTCTTGGCCCCCGTCAGACCGACCTCTTCGTCCGCGGTGAGGACGACCATCAGCGGGGCCTTCAACGCCTTGGCGTTCAGCGCCGCGTGCAGCGCGCAGGCGATGAAGCCCTTGGTGTCACACGCGCCGCGCGCGTAGAGCCGCCCGTCCTTCTCCGTCAGCCGCAGCGCGTCCGTCCAGGCCGCGTCATACGGCACACAGTCGGAGTGCCCCACCAAGGCGAGCGCGGCGCGGTCCGAGCCGGCGCCCCCCTTCACCGCGATGAGGTTCACCTTTTCGACGCCCGCGTCGTCCGTGAACTTCTGGCGCTCCGCGCTGAAGCCCGCGGCCTCCAGGCGCGCCTGCGCATAGTCGATGAGCGGAGCGTTGGGGCGGGAGGACGTGGTGTCCATCGCCACCAACTCCGTCAGGGTGGCCCGCAGCGCGGGCAGCGTGTCGCTCATGGGAAAGCCTCCAGGGACTGGTCATGCCACGGCACGCCAGCCCCCGGAAGGCCCTTCCCTCCCCCCAAGTCCACTCAGCGAACAACGGCCAGCCGCGGCACGGGCGCCTCCAACGGAGACAGCGACTTGTCCCCCGCTCCCGGCCGTCCCAGGCCCTTGTGCACCGCGGGCGCCGCCGCGTTCACCGCGCCCACGTAGAAGACGCCGTGGTAGCCGTCGTCATTCGTGCCGTCCCAGGTGTGCACGAAGAAGCGGTCGCCGTTGTCCCGGCCCTTCGTCTCGCGAATGCCGCAGTCCAGCTTGTCCTTCACGCCCTGGCTGTCCACCGCGCAAATCCACGCCGAGCCACTGTTGTACGCCATGTCCAGCGACACCACGCTGTCCAGTTCGTCCTTCAGCAACAGTCCCATCGGCTTGAAGGACTTGTCCCAGGGCAGGCCCTTCTTGGTGCGCGTGTGGATGTTGCCCGAAAGGATGACGTGGAAGCGCTTGGGGCCCGACTCCACCTGGTGCCGCACCGTGGCCGCCATCGCATCCTCGCGCCCCTGTCCCTGCGTCTTCGGGTGGTCAAACACGAAGATGTCCACGTTCAACCCGCGATAGCGGAGCTGGCGCAGTTGCTCCAGCATGTTCGCCACCGCCTCGCTGCTGCGGCCGTCCGGGTACGGGCTGCGCCAGAACGGCGCCTCCATCAGCTTCAGCCAGTCATCTTCCGTGCCCCCGCGCTCCAGGAACGCCGCCACGCGTGTCTGGCTCTCCAACGGCAGCTCCAGCCCCACCGTCACGGGCATCCCCGCCACCGCCGCCTGACAGGCCGCCTGCGCCACGAAGCGCGGCACCTCCTGCGTGCCATGCATCTCCCCCAGCAGCAGCACCGCACCCGGCTTCACCTGCTTGCCCAGCCCCAGAATCGGCAGGCCACATTCGAAAGCCATGGCCTCCGCCTCCTCCGTCGCGTTGGGAGTCGTCGCCACCTGCACCGGCCTGGGCGAGTTTTCCTCCTTCATCAGCTTGGGCGAGATGGAGCGGAACACCCGCCACTCCATGACGAGGTCCCGCGAGCCTTGGCCCGACCCCGCGAAGAAGGAGTTCTCCCCCTGGGGTGCATCCATGCGGTCTTCCCAGTCCTCTACGCTGAGCATGGGGTCGGACGAGACAGCACCAGAGCCCCCGTTGACATCCAATGCTCGGTCCGCGTTGCCCAGCCGTCCCCCCACGACACGACTTGGCCCCCAATCCACCTCACGCCCCGGAGGGCTCAGCGCAGTGCTGGAGCTCTTGGTGATGCGGATGATCCACAGCTTGCTCTTCGTCGGCGTCTCGCGCTTTCCCAGCACCATGTACCGATGCCAGAAACTCGAAATCTTCGAACCGCCGAACTCCTGGCGCCAGTCCGTCTCCAGCACCAGGCTCCCCTTGTCCTCCTTGAAGGGCAGCTTGTTCTCCGTGAAGAACTGCCGCACCTCCGGCCAGACTTCTTCCAGGGGCCGCTCGTAGATGGCCTCGCCATCCGGGATGAACAAGTCACTGTAGGTGCTCCCCTGCCGGGCCGCGCAGCCCACCTGGAAGCACATCAACGTCACCACCGCGAACCACGTCGCGCGCATCGACCCCTCCGGGAATCAACTCCCGGAGGGGAACGCACCGCGCCTCAATGCCATATCGGCGGAGGGTCGCAGCTCAGGCGTACAGTGAGCGCGACAACGCCTGGAAGGCGCGGCCACTCTCCTCCGCGAGCGCATGCCGGCCTTCGCAGACGACCTCGCGTCCGCCCACCACCACGTCGCGCACCGTCGCCTTCTCCGCGCCCAGCACGATGGCGGGCAGCAGCGACACCGGCAGCGCCCCCACCAGCGACGGATGATGCAGGTCCACCGTGAAGAAGTCCGCGGGTGCCCCGGCCTCCAGGACACCAGTGGGCAGTCCCAGGCTCCGCGCGCCGTCCACGGTGGCCATGCCCAAGAGCCGCGCCGCCAGCCCGTCCATGGCGCCTGTGCCCGGATCCAACACGGCGCGCCGCAGCCGCGCCAGCCGCAGGTGCCCCTCCAACTGCCGGGCCTCGTCCAGCAGGTCCACGGTCGCCTGACTGTCCGAGCCCAGGCTGATGCGCGCCCCCGCCTTCACCAGCGCGTCCGCGGGGACGATGCCGTCTCCCAGGTTCCGCTCCGTGGACGGACACGCGCACACCGTGGCCTGAGCCCGGCCCAGCAGCGCCACCTCCTCGTCCGTCAGGTGGACGCCGTGCACCGCCGTGAAGCCCGGCCCCAGCAGGCCCAGGTCCGCCAGCAGTTCCACCGGCCTGCGGCCATGCTCGGCCAGGCAGGCTTCAATCTCCTTCGGCTGCTCCGCCACGTGCATGTGCACAGGCAGGCTCCGCAAGGGCGAACCCGCGAGCGCCGCCAGCCACTCCCGCGTCACTGCGCGCACGCTGTGCGGGGCGAGCCCCACGCTGACCGCCGCGTCGGAGCGCACCTCTTGGACCAGCGCTTCCGCCGAGCCGAGGAACGTCTCCACATCCGGGTCGATGAAGCGCCGCTGCCGCGGATTGGCCGCCACGCCGAAGCCCGCACGGGCGTACCCCACGCGCAGCAGGCAGATGCGCAGCCCCACGTCCCGCGCGGCACGAATCACCGCGTGCGCCAGCATGTTGCGGTCCGCGTACGGCGTCCCGTCGGCCTGGTGGTGGACGTAGTGGAACTCCCCCACGGTGGTGATGCCCGCCAGCGCCATCTCCAGGAAGACCTGCCGCGAGGCGACGTAGAGGTCCTCGGGGCTCAGCGACTCGGCGGCGCGGTACATCGCCTCGCGCCAGCTCCAGAAGTCGTCCGCCTCCCGGCCGGATGCCACGTACTCCGTGCGCCCGCGGATGAGCCGCTGGAACGCGTGGGAGTGTCCGTTGACGAGCCCCGGCAGCAGCGCCCTTCCCGGCAGCGCGACGGTGCGCGCGCCTGCGGGCACGGCGTCCGGCGCCAGGATGTGGCCATCGGCGCTGACCGCCAGTCCGCGCCCTTCATGGAACCGGCCGCCCGAATAGAGGAGCTCCGGCTGATAGATGGTGATGTCGCTCACGCCGGCAACTTACGCCAGCGTCACGGGGCGCGCAGCAGCCGCCGCGCCCCGTGTCATGCCAGACGTCAGTGCGACGCGAGCGCCGGCGTCGGGTCTTCCTTCGGCGCCCCGGAGTTGTCTCCCGCGCCCGGGCGTCCCAGCCCCTTGTGCACCGCGGGCGCGGACGCGTTCACCGGGCCCACGTAGAAGACGCCGTGGTAACCGTCACCATTCGTGCCGCCCCACGTGTGCAGGAAGAAGCGGTCGCCATTGTCCTTCCCCTTCGCCTCGCGGATGCCGCAATCCAGCTTGTCCTTCACGCCCTTGCTGTCCACCGCGCAAATCCACGCCGACCCGCTGTTGTACGCCATGTCCAGCGACACCACGCTGTCC
This sequence comes from Myxococcus sp. 1LA, assembly GCA_046520405.1. Taxonomy (GTDB): domain Bacteria; phylum Myxococcota; class Myxococcia; order Myxococcales; family Myxococcaceae; genus Myxococcus. Next base: position 20,987 of record JBKGHI010000043.1, on the reverse strand, counting down.
AGCTCATCCTTCAGCAGCAGCCCCATCGGCTTGAAGGACTTGTCCCAGGGCAGGCCCTTCTTCGTGCGCGAGTGGATGTTGCCCGACAGAATGACGTGGAAGCGCCCCGGCCCCGACTCCACCTGGTGCCGCACCGTGGCCGCCATCGCATCCTCGCGCCCCTGTCCCTGCGTCTTCGGGTGGTCAAACACGAAGATGTCCACGTTCAACCCGCGATAGCGGAGCTGGCGCAGTTGCTCCAGCATGTTCGCCACCGCCTCGCTGCTGCGGCCGTCCGGGTACGGGCTGCGCCAGAACGGCGCCTCCATCAGCTTCAGCCAGTCATCCTCCGCGCCCGCGCTGTCCAGGAAGGTGTCGATTCGCGTCTGGTTCTCCAGCGGCAACTCCAAGCCCACCGTCACTGGCGTCCCCGCCACCGCCGTCTGGCAAGCCGCCTGCGCGATGAAGCGAGGCACCTCCTGCGTGCCGTGCATCTCCCCCAGCAGCAGCACCCCGCCCGGCTTCACCTGCTTGCCCAGGCCCAGGATGGGCAGGCCGCATTCGAAGTCCGTGGCCGCCACGCTCCCCTTCGCGTTGGGCGCCATGGCCACCTGCACCGGCTTGGGCGCGTTCTCCTCCTTCATCAGCTTGGGGGAGATGGAGCGGAACACCCGCCACTCCATCACGAGGTCCCGTGAGCCCTGGCCCGAACCCGCGATGAAGGAGTTCTCCCCCATGGGTGCATCCAGGTAGGCCTCGTAGTCCTCGACGGAGAGCCCCGGAACGCCCTCGCCCTCTGCGCCTCCGTTGCCGACCCGGGACACGCCCCAGTCGAGTTCACTGCCCGGAGCCCTCAGCGTGTTGTTGACGCTCTTGGTGATGCGGATGATCCACAGCTTGCTCTGGGTGGGCGACTCACGCTTGCCCAGCACCATGTAGCGGTGGAAGAAGCCGGACACCTTGGAGCCGCCGAACTCCTGCCGCCACTCCGTCTCCAGCACCAGGCTCCCCTGGTCTTCCCGGAAAGGCAGATTGTTCTCCGTGAAGTACTTGCGCACCTCCGGCCACATCTCCTCCAGAGGACGGTCGTAGATGGCCTCCCCGTCCGGGATGAAGAGGTCGCTATAGGTACTGCCCTGATGGGCGCAGCCCGTCAGCAGGCCCGCCAACACCACTGCCGCGTAAAACGCAGAGCGCATTCGTCCCGTCTCCTCGTAAAGCCCCAACCGGAGCGTAAACGAGGATGGACGTTGGACATATCGCCCCCGGAGGGACGGCTCAGGCGGGTGCCTCGGAGCTCTCCGCCTCCGCGGCGCGTGCCCGCTCCCAGGGGCGCGTCCGGACGGCCTCGCGAATCCACATCACGTGGCGCCGCTCGTCCTCCCGGTGCTTCTCGATGAGCGCCCGCACGTCCGGACGCCAGTCGAAGCGCAGGGCCACGTCATAGGCCCGGTTGGAGAACTCCTCGTTGCCGAGCATGGCCACCAGCGCGGCCTCGGTGCCCATCATGCTGGACATCGCCGTCAGGCCCACCATCGCCGTCCCCTTCAGGTCCAGGCGCAGCTCCAGCGGCGTCCCACCCGCCTCGTGGATGAGGGCGTTCAGGTCCTGCACGTGGCGCACGTGGTCGATGCGGAATCCGTTGAGCCGCTCGCGAACCAACGGCTCCGGAATCCGGGCCAGGGCGGCGTCGTACGCGCCCACGGCATCCGCGTCGAGCTGGGCCAGGCTGCGCAGCCGGGCCACTTCGGATTTGTCGGCCATGTCGAACTCCTGCGCTAAGGGGCTCGGGCAATGTGAGAAGGCTGTTCCCGCAAACCAACCCACCTCCTGGCCGGACCGCACGCCCGCCCCTGGAGCAGGCGGACGGCCAGGGCCTGGGCGACTCAAGCGTGCGCGGCGCGCTTGTGGCGTGCGGCCCGGCGGTGCTTGAGGACAATCACGGCCCCCGTCACCGCGCTCAGCAGCATCAGCGCGTTCGTCACCACGAACACCCAGTTGCCCACCTGCCAACTGTAGAGCGTGAAGCCCACGGAGGCCGTCATCTGCCCCACGAAGAGCCACTTGGACACACCCTCGCTCGACCCTGACTTCCATTGCTTGTGGACCTGCGTGGCAATGGTCAGCAGCAGGACGAACGAACTGAACCAACCCAGGGCTTCGGCCCCCATGCACCCTCCTGGCCACAGACGATGTGCATGCGGCCTGTCGCGTGCAGCACGCCCGTCACCCCGCCGGACCGCCCACCGCCTTCAGCCCGTCCGCGCCGCCGCCTCGCGGTGCCGGGCAATCCATGCCCGCGCCTCCTCGGGCGAGTCCACGTAGGCCGTGTCCAGCCGCGTCCCGCCGCTCAGCATGGCGCCCACCATGAGGCTCTTGGTGGTGGCCTTCTGCTCCATCGCCGCGCCGATGTAGACGACGCCCAGGAACCAGCCGGCCTTCGCGTGCTCCACCAGGTAGCGCCGCGACTCAGGGCTGAGGTGCGAATCGGTGATGTCCGCGGCCAGGTAGAAGCGCTGCGCCTCGGACACCTCCCGGTAGACGCCACAGGACCAGACCGAGGTCTCCAGGGAGACGGCGCCGCGGAAGCGCGCCCAGACGATGTCCGGCGCTTCGAACCACGCCTGCTGCTCGCCGTGACGCCACTCCCGCTTCAGGCTCATGGGCCTCCCACGCTGAGACAGGAACCAGGATAGCCCCGGCCCCAGCGTGGACCCAACAGTCTCCGGGTGCGCCTTCGTCAGAAGCCGAGCGGCAACACGAAGGCCGTGCCGTTCTGCGTTCCCGTCCGGTAGCTGCGCGGCGCGCCAATGACGAGCATCGGCGGCGAGCTGTTACTACCCGGCATCAGCGACATGGCCTGCCCCAACGCCGAGCGCTCCGAGCCATCTCCCACCACCATGAGGAACGGTGAAAGCGCGCCCTCCTGGCCAACACCGCCAGCGTAGAGAAACACCGCGCCGCCGCCGTCGGACGCCTCGGAGGCGCCCGGCGCGCTCACCAACAGGTCGGGGATGTTGTCACCCGTGAGGTCCGTGCCGCCCACCAGCCGCGCGCCGAAGTTCACCGCGCGGTGGCGGTGGACCAGGACCACGGGGTTGAGCCCGTCGCCCAGCGCGCCCACCACCAGCGGCGAGCCCGCGGGGAGCGACTGCATCTTGTTCACCAGCACCGCCTTGTCGAAGAGCAGCACCACCGGCTGCGTCACGCCGTTGAAGGGGACGCTGGTGGCGCTGATGGCCACGAAGTCGCGCGTGTCTCCCAGGAAGCGGCCCGCCCGCGTCATGCTCAGACCCAGGCCCATGTTGGCGAGCTGCACCTCGCTGTCACCCGCGATGCGCCACAGCGTGGCCGTCCGGCGCCCGCCGCAGCGCGTGCCGCCCGCGTCGAAGCCCAGCAGGATGGCCACGCCGGACCGGGAGCCTTCCGCGTAGCGCCAGGCCAGCTCGTCGCAGCCGTCGTTATTGAGGTCGCCCAGCGACACCGGCATGGACGTTTGGATGTCCATGGACGGCATCGTGTAGACGGAGTCACACACCATGCTCAGCTTCGCCAGCGACGCGTCTTCCGGCGCGCGGCCCAGGAAGACCTCCATGCCGTCGTTGCGCAGCAGGCCCACGTCCTCGCGGCCATCGCCGTTCAGGTCGAACCCGCCCACCACGCCGCGCCCGATTCCGGTGCGCCGGCACACGGCCTCCGTCTCCGACTCGCAGTTCGCGATGACATTCGGCGCGAACAGCCGGTACGCCGGCTTGAAGCTCCCGTCCGCCTGCCCCAGCGACACCAGGGCGCCGCCCACGCTCTGGGTGCCGCTGGTGACGCACGCGGCGGGCACGGACGTGTACGTGTTGTTGAGCTCGTTGTTCGAGCTCGTGGTGCCCGTGCCCGGCACGTAGAAGTTGGACGCGCCCACCACCATGTCCGGCCGGCCGTCGCCGTTGAAGTCGGAGAAGGCCACATCCACGCCCACGTTGCGGCCCGCGTGGTGCGGCGAGGGCAGGCCTTCGGCCACCACGGTGGCCTGCGCGGGCGCCGACACGTCGTGCACGTAGGCGCGGCCAATGGCCAGGGCGTTGCCGTCGTTGCTGGGGCCGGGGCCGGACCAGCCCGGCGCGCCGGTGAGCACCAGCGGGCGGCCCTGCGGCCCCTGGGTAATCGCCACCGCCTCGCCGAAGCGCTCCACGCTCGGCTTCGCTGGCACCCGGACGCTGGTGCGCGTCCACTCCGCCACCGACGCGCCCTGGCGCTGGTACAGCTCCACGCTGCCGGTGAAGGCGCCCTGCTCCGACGAGGAGCGGCCCGCGAAGGCCACCAGCGACGGGTTGGTCTCCGGGCCCCACGTCGCCAGGCCGGCGCCCAGGGTGTCCGACACCGCCGTCCCGTTGAGGGCCGTCAGCGGCCGGTTGAGGACAGCGCCCTTCTCCAGCGTCGCCAGGGGATAGGCGAGAATCTTGCCGCTCCAGCGCAGCGTGCTGGTCCCCACGCCCGACGGCGCGGACGAATAGGGCGCGCCCAGGAGCAGCTCCTTGCCCGGCTCGCCATCCACGTCCATCACCGCCCAGCTCCGGCCCGCGTTGATGCCGCTGGCCTCGCCGTAGATGCGGGCGAAGGCGTCCTCGCGCTTCACCTGGGGCGGCCGCTGAGCGGGCTCACCCGTGGCGGAGTAGCCCGACAAATCGAAGAGCAGCGCGCCGCCGGAATCACTGCCGGACTGCAGCCCTCCGCTGGAGCGCAGGTCCGGCGAGTCCGCCCGGTCCGCCACCGCCAGCAACAGCGCCGGCCGCGTGCCCTCGGCGGGGATGACGTCCAGCCGCCAGGTGCCCTCGTTGCTGTCGTTCGTGTTGGCCGGCAGCACGTACACGTCAGGCGAAGCCCGGAAGCGCGAACCCTCCGCGCGCGCCAGGAAGACGGAGATGGCCACCTGCGAGCCCGACACCGCCCCCGACGCGTTGTAGCGGGACACCCGGCTCAGCGCGGCCAGGTCCACCAGGCCGTCACCGTTGAGGTCGCCCGTCACCAGCGCGCGGCCCAGCTCGGAGTTGCTGCGCGACACCAGGGCGCCGTCCTGCGTCAAATCCCAACCGCCCAGCCGCACCGTCGGGAGGTCCGGCACCGGCGAGCTCCGCGTGGACGCGTAGATGTCCACCGTGCCGCGGTTGCGGATGGCGTTGGTGGGGGCCAGGTCGCCCAGCGGCGAGCCCACCACCACGTCCAGGTCGCCGTCGCCCTCGAAGTCCGCGATGGCCATGCCCGAACCGAACGCCGCGTTGCGCAGCAGGCCCGTGAGCTGCTGGCGCAGCGGCGCCGGGGCCCCGCCGCGGAAGGTGTAGAGGTACACGGCGCCGGCGTTGGTGACGGCCACGTCCGCGCCCGGCGAGGACACCAGCAGCTCCGCGCGCCCGTCGCCATCCAGGTCGCCCGCGGCCAGCGCGTCACCGAACTGCGCCGTCTCCGTGGTGCCGGTGAGCACCCACGTGGGCTCCATCGGCAGGCCGCCGCTGCCCCCCTTGAAGATGAACACCGCGCCGCCCGACGGCTGGTTCAAGTCGCTCTCGCGCTGGCCCACCGCCAGGTCCAGGTGGCCGTCACCGTCGAAGTCCGCCGTCACCATCGTGGCCACGTCGGACAGCCGGCCGTGCGGCAGCCCCGGCCGCACCAGCTCATCCAGCACGCGCACCGACACCCGCGCCGTGTCCCCGGTGAAGGGGTCCGCCGCGCTGAGCACCGCCACGCCGGTGGCACCGGGCTCCAGGTTCAGCCGGCCGTTCGCCAGCGTCCCGGGGCCGGACTCCTTCGTCCAGTTCACCCGGTCGCTGCCACCCCGCGTGGCCAGCGGCACGGACGAGCCCGAGGGCACGGCGAGGAAGGCCGGCGCGCCCGTCAGCCGGGCGTTGTTGCGGACCTCGTACTGGAGCACCACCTCATCACCGGTCTGGGTGTCGCGCACGGTGATGACGTCCAGGCCCTCGCGCGTGCCGGCCGTGTAGCGGCCCTCCGGCGACAACGTGGCGCCGGAGCCGTCCGCCGTCAGCAGGTAGCTGGCCGACCCCAGCACGCCATCGGTGGCCACCTGGAAGGAGGTGCCCGGCCGCAGCTCCGCGCGCACGGGCGCGACGTTGAAGTTCGCCGCCACCGTGACTTGCGTGGTGGCGCTCACGCCCGGGCAGCGCGCGTCCTCCACCACCAGCGTGTCCGTGCCCGGCGTGCGCCCCGCCAGGAAGCGGCTGCCCACCAGCTCACCCGAGGAGCCTCCCGGCTCCAGCAGGTAGGTGTAGTGGCCGCTGCCTCCGGTGGCCACCAGGCTCACGGGGCCCGCCACCCGCACGCGCGCGGGCTGCGCGGTGAGCGTCAGCGCGGTCAGGCCCGTGCACTGGGCCGTCTGGTGAGGATCCACCACGCGGGCGGGCTCCGGCTCATCCGAGCAGGCCGCGGCGAGGAGCGCGAGGAGGGGGGCCGCGCGGGACAGTCGGGTCATGTCAGGTACCTCGGGGGGAGACTGCGCGTTGCTTCAGGGCCTGGCGCCAGAGGCGGCCCAGCGCTGGATGCGGGAGATGAGCTCGGGGTCCATGGGACCATCAGCGGGCATCCGCTGGTCTCTCACGGCCGCGGTGATGATGGGGGCGTTGGCCCGCCACAGCTCGAAGCTGTCGAGCGAGCGCGCCGCGCTGGAGCTGTTGTGGCAGTTGCGGCAGCGCGCCTCGTGGATGGGGCGGATGTCCTTGTCCCAGCTCAGCGGCCCCGACACGAGGGGCGCGTAGTCGAAGGGCACCGAGCGCTGCGCCTCCGAACCATCCGCGTAGCGGGCCACCACTGACAGGACGTAGCGGCCCGCCTCGAGCGCGGCGAAGGAGTAGGCCCGGTGCGTGCCGTCGGCCTCCAGGCCGCCCAGGCTGTAGTCCGGCCCCTCGGTGGGAATCTCCGAGTTGCCCAGCTTGAAGACGACGCTCGCGGGCGGTTGGCCCGGCGGCATCACCGCGCGCACCACCAGCCCGTCATTCACCAACTGCATACCCTGGTAGAGCCCCTGGAGGCGCGGCACCAGCACGTGGCTCAGCGCGACGGACGCGCCGCCCTGCTGCGCCCACACGGTGCCGCTCTCGTCCGCCGCCAGGAAGTGGAAGTCACCGGCGCCAGCGTCCGTGGCCACGCGCCAGAGGTTGGCGTCCGCGTCGAACTGGAGCAGCGCGCCGCCCGCCTTGGCCCACAGGAAGCGGCCGGCGCCAATCAACTGCTGCGGCTGCTGCGGCAGCTCCACGCGGCGCCAGCCGTCCCGGCCCGCGCGCAGCAGGGCCTGGCTGGTGAGCGCCCACAGCTCACCGGCGGTGCCCACCGCGGGCCCGATGCCCGCCAGGGCCTGGAGCGTCTCTCCCTCCGCCAGCGGCGCGCTCGTCGTGAGCACCCGGTAGTTGGTGGTGCTGAGGGCCACCGCGACGCTCAGCTTGCCTTCGTGCAGGAACCACACGCCGGGCAGGTTCTCCGGCGAGGGCGCCGCCGCCAGCGAGGTGATGCCCGTCACCGACGCGCCATCCACCTTCAGCTCGGCCAGCGTGCCTTCCTGGAGGCGGAACAAGCCGCGCGTGTGCGCCAGCCACACCGCGCCGTCCGCGGACTGCGCGGTGGCGATGACGCCCTGCCCCAGCGCGTCCCGCCACGGCGGCGCGATGAGCCAGCCGGACTCCGCCATGAAGAGCCCGGTCTGCGTCTCCACCAGGGCGCTGTGGGGCCCCAGCCGGAAGACACCCACGATGCCCCCCGCCGCCGCCTCGTTCCCCGGGTGCGGCGCCAGCGCCCCCAACGTGCCGTCCAGCCGCAGCCGGACGAGCTCGCGCGAGGCGGTGGCGAAGACGCCGCCGCCCGCCTGGTCCGCGAAGCCGGAAACCGGCGCCAGGGCCGTGATGGCCGGGACCTGGACCGGCTGGAACGGCGTCGGCTCGGGCTTGTCGAGCGGGAGCGAACCGTCCTCCCCGCATGCCCCCAGGACGACGAGCGAGAGCAGGGAGAAGACGGCGGAGGCGGAAGCCCTCGAATGGATGCGCATGCGGATGGACGGCTCAGGCGAGGATGGGACGCAACGGTTCGACGCGGGTGATGCTGTAGTCCAGCCCGGCGGACGCCAGCACCGTGGCGATGACGTGCTCGGGGAGGATGTTCTCGCCGTTCGGGTCCGACGCGCCGGTGCGCAGGTCGAAGGTGCCCGGCGCCATGCCGATGTCGCCGCTGCGGCCGAACACGAAGTTGTGCTTGATGCCGGCGCCCATCAGCAGCGCGGAGTTGCTCAGGTGGTGGTCACGGCCACCGGAGCTGTTGATGAGCGGCGTGCGGGAGAACTCGGAGAACACCATGATGGTGGTGTGGTCGATGAACTTTTTACCCGAGGGGTGGTCGCTGTCCCGCAGGTCCTGCACCAGCATGGCCAGGGCGTCGAAGCCGCGGCGCTGGTTGTTGGCCTGCGTGAGCTGACTGCCGAAGTGGGTGTCCAGGCCGCCCGTGAGGTTGATGGTGACGCACTGGGCAATGCCCTTCTTCAGCGCGGTGGCCACCGTGGCGGCGCGGCCGCGCTCGCCGTTCACGTCGTTGATGTTGTTCAACTGGTACTTCGTGCGGATGGCCGCCATCTCCGCGCCGTGCGGCTGGTTGGCCGCCGCGAGGAAGTCGAACGACTTGTCCAGGCCCTGGGACTGGATGAGCCGCATCTGCTCCTGGCTGTTGGAGTAGGTGGTGCCCACCCCGCGGGCGCCATAGGCCGCCTGCTCGCAGTTGACGGGCTGGCCACGGAAGTCGAGCAGCTGCTTCTCGATTTCGCTGTCCAGCGCGTCGGTGCTGCCCTTCAGCGTCAGGAGCAGGTCGTCCCGCCGGCTGACGCGCAGCGCGTTGGCATAGCCGCCGTACCGGTCGTTGTACGACTCCACGTTGTAGGAGATGGAGGCAATGGGCACGCGCGGCTTCATCTGCCCCACGATTTCCGTCGCCGTGGAGGAGCCGCGGGCCGCGCTGCCAATGGGCATCTTCCCGGTGAGGAAGTAGCGGTAGCCCACCTCGTGGCCCAGCGTGTTCATGTTGATGCCGCGCACCACGGTCATCAGGTCGTAGTGCTTGGCCAGCTCGTTGCCCACCGCCGGCCCGAAGTCGATGTTCGACCGGCCCACGCCCGCGCGCTCCGCGGGGATGAGCGGCCGGGACTCGAAGCGGGAGTCGTTGATCTGGTCGTAGCCGGGGAGGATTTTCGTCTCCGAGGCCCGGTCCGCGGTGAACTCGGTCGGGTCCCGAGGGTCGAAGGCCAGCAGCTGGTCCCATCCACCATTGAAGTAGACGAAGACGAAGCAGCGGTCCGCGGGCGCCAGCTCCGCCGCCTGGGCGAAGGCGCGGAAGGGCAGCCCTCCCAGCAGGGTGGAGCCCATGAAGCCGGCGGTGGCCTTGAGGAAGGTGCGGCGTCCGTGGGCGCAGCCCTGGGCGCAATTCTCGTCGTGGCGGTTCTTCTTCATCGCAGTCACTCCGAGCGTCAGTAGGTGATGAAGCGCGGGTCCGTCAGCATGGCGATACACACCACGGCCAACGTCTCATGGCGCCTGGAAGAGGAGAGGGTCTGCACCCGGGCCGCGGCCTGGGTGAAGAAGGACGTCCACTTCGTGAGTTCCTCGCCCGACAGCGGCGAGCCCCAGAAGCGGGTGGACATGTAGACGAGCTGCGCGCGGACCTCCGCGTCCGTCAGCTTCGTCAGGTCAGCCCACGTCTCCGGCAGCATCCGGCCCATGGTGCGGGCCGCCGGGTCCGTCATGCGCATCTCGGCGGACGCCTGGCTGATGCACACCTTGCGCGCGCCGTCCTCCAGGAACTTGGCGAACACCAGGTTGGGCTCGATGTTCTCGCTCACCACCAGGGCGTAGTCCGCGCGCCCCATGGACGTGGCGCGCGAGTCGATGTCCGTCCAGCGCTGCCCCACCGCCTGGACGATGGCGGCGTCCAGTTGGGACACGGTGAGCCGGCGCGGCGCGCGGCCCACGCTGCCGTCCTGGGCCTCCGGGTCCGGCAGCGGCGTGAAGTCGCCGGGCTGATGCGGGTTGGCGATGGGCTCGATGATGCCGTCCGCGGACTTCGCATCATCCTGCGTACAACCGGTGGCCAGCGCGAGGAGCGCGGCGGTCAAGACGAGGCGGCGCATCAGTCAATCCTCCGGTAGGCGTCGGACGTCACCACGCGCTCGATGAGCGCCTTGAGGCGGTGGCCATTGCGCGCGAAGTCCTGGGACAGGGGCGCCAGGTACATGCGCTGCTCCTCCGCCGTCATCGGGCGGCCCAGGAACTCGTTCCAGATGCGCCGCACCGTGCAGCGCTCCAGGTCACCGGACTGGAGCATCTTCTGCACCAGCAGCGCGGGACCGGCCTCGATGTTCTGCTCCTCGTCCGCCGTGCGGTACAGGTACGTCTTGAGCATGCCCAGGCTGCTGGCGCCGTCACCGTCGTAGGCCTGCATGATGTACTGGCTGCACTCGCCGCCGCAGTTGGTGTCGCCGTTGAGCGCGCAGTCCCGGCACTTCGGGTCGAAGCGGGGGAACTGGTCAGGCGCCAGGAACTGCGCGGAGCGCTCCGCGTAGCGGCCCCAGTGCGCGCCGGTGGGCTCGATGGTGGCGTGGCAGTAGTTGCAGCCGCAGCGCACCGCCAGGTTGTTCTCCCGGTTGCACGCGTCCTCCGGCGCGGGCGACGAAGCCCCCGTCGGCGGCGCGAACGTCTTGCAGAGGAACGCCTCGTAGAAGTGGTTCACCCGCGCGCGGTGCGTGGGGAAGCGGTAGAGGTACGACGGCGTGGTGAGCACGCCCGCGTGTCCCTCGCCGCGCGTGTACTCCCGCCAGGTGTCCGCGTCGTTGTAGGCGATGGCCGGCACGGCGCCCCGCGCGGCCGGCGTCGTCACGTTGAAGACGCCCACGCCCTGCTCGCTGCGGAAGTACTCCGACAGGGTGCCGTTCACGAACGAGCGGCGCGTGGTGAGGATGTTGAAGTAGGGCTCGTCGCGCTGCACCACCGCCTCGGCGATGCGCAGGGGCTCGTCGTTGAAGGCCGCCACGCGCAGGCTGTGCACGTCCCGGATGTCCTGCGCGGCGATGGCGGGCGTCTCACAGCGGCGCATGCCCACGCCACAGCCGCAGCTGCGGTCGCCGGAGAAGCGGGCCGTCTCACAGGACTGCATGTTCCAGGGGTTGTGGGTGCGCTCCTGCGCGTCGATGGCGCACACCTTGACCGTCTCTGGCGTCTTGTCCGTGCCCCAGTAGGGCGCGGGCTTGTTCACGAAGCCCTCGCGCAGCACGCAGCCGCGCTGCACCCCGTAGTTGCCCTTGAGGCCGTTGCGCAGCTCCAGGTCCAGCGTGCAGCGCCGCAGCTCGGTGAGCGCCGGCCTGGAGTCCGGGTTCGGGTGCTTGAACGCGCGCACCCGGGTGCCATCCATCTCCTCCACCGTCAGCGCGCTGGTCGTGGTCTTCCGCGGGTCCGGCTTGCAGATGAACGCCCCGGCGCTGGTGCCCGAACCACGCTGGTCACAGAACAGGAGGTACTTGTGCTGGGGGTGGCTGGTGCTCGCCAGGTCCGAGCACCGCGCGGTGCCCCCCGTCGTCGTCGGCGCGAGCGGCAGGCACTCGTAGTAGTTGGTGTCGTAGTCGTAGCTGACGGCCAGCGGCACACCCTGCTCGTCGTGGCAGGACGTCCGCGGCTGCGCGGTGAGCGGCGCCGCGTGTGCGTCTGGCTGCGCCGTCGTGAGGCACTCGGCCTGCGCGATGTCGGAGTTGCACGTCGCGCCGTTCGCGCCGCGCAGCGTCGCTGCGGGGTTGCCCGCCACGCCATAAGCGGCGGTAATGCCGTTACCCGTCACCCGCGAGTTCTGGTTGTTGTTGAGGCTGCTGGAGAGGTTCGAACGCAGCAGCGAGCGGTGATAGCCGCGGATGCGCGCGTTGAACTCTTCCTTCGTCATCATCGCGCGGATGTCCTCCACGTCGATGGAACCCTTGGCCTGGGCGGCCTGGTACTCCTCATAGGTGGGAGGGCGGCCCAGCAGGTCCAGCGACAGTTGCCGCAGATGCCGTTCCAACGGCACCTTTTCGACAACTGGTGAACACACAGCCTCCTCTTGAGCGGAGGCTGGCGAGGCCAGCAAGAAGGCGGCACCAGCCAGGCAGGCGAGGTAACGCACACGGAGCACGGGGGACCTCCGGATGGGGGGTCGAGGGGGGACCACTCTCAGTATGCAGGAATTACCGTTTCAAGATCCAGTAATGGCAGGTGAAACATTTCATCCCACATGTAACCCCTAGTAGTGTCAACCCCTTAGCAGAGGTTGCAACGAAGTCCGCCGCGCGAGACATAGGGGCCCATGTCGAACGCCGCCCCTGCCGCGCTGCCGCCCCGGGTGAGTGACCGGGCTTTCTTCGTCTTCACCGCCGTGGTGTCCGCCGTGGCGCTGGCCTTCATCGGCTGGATTCTGATGGTGCGCAGCGGAGGACCCGTGGAAGGGGTGAACCTGCGCTTCATGCCGGCGGTGAACGCGGGCCTCAACGCCACGGCCGCGGTGCTGCTCATCGCCGGGTGGGTGGCGATCAAACGGGGCGCGCGGCAGGTGCACCAGTATCTGATGGTGTCCGCCTTCACGGCGTCCGCCGTCTTCCTGGTCGGCTATCTGGCCTACCACTTCGTGCATGGCGACACGCGTTATGTGGGCGCGTGGCGCGGGCTCTACCTGAGCATCCTGGCCAGCCACGTGCTGCTCTCCATGCCCGTGGTGCCCATGGCGCTGGTGGCCTTCTACTTCACGTGGCGCAGGGACTTCGCCCGGCACCGCAAGGTGACGCGGTGGCTGGCGCCCATCTGGGTCTACGTGTCGGTGACGGGCGTCGTCGTGTACTTCATGCTGCGCGGCGGCATGCCCGCCGTGCCATGACGCGCTGACTCACGGCGTCGATGACGCGGGCTCGGCCTGGGCACCCGGCGGCGTTCCGGCCTCCTGGCCTTCCGGGCGCACCGCATAACGGGGAAGCGTCACGGTGAAGGTGGCGCCGCGGCCCTCCTGGCTCTCCACGTGGATGGTGCCCCCGTGCAACTGCACCATGCGGCGCGCGCTGGCCAGCCCCACCCCGCTGCCGCTGACGCCCGGTGACACGTTGCGGCCGCGCCGGAAGTGCTCGAAGACGTAGGGCAAATCCTCCGCGGGAATGCCCATGCCCTCGTCCGCCACCTGGAGCCGCACGCGCGCCTCCGGGCCGTCCGCGTCCGTGGACAGCGTCACCGTGACGGTGGTGTCCGCGGCGCTGTACTTCACCGCGTTGCCCAGCAGGTTCTCCAGCACGCGCTCCAGGGCGCGGGAGTCCCAGTGGCCCGTGAAGTCCCCGCCCTCCGAATGCAGCACGAAGCGGTGCCGGGCGGAGGCCTCCAGGGCATGCACCTTGGAACGCACCAGCGCCAGCAAATCCAACGGCTCGAGGTTCAAGGGCTTCTCGTCGCTGCGCGTGGCGCCCAGGAAGTCATCGATGAGCTCGCCCATGCGCTGCGTGGCGCGGATGATGTGCTCCAGCCGTGACGCCTGCGAGGCCCCCAGCTCGCTCTTCGCGAGCTGGCGCTGCAACAACTGCGCGTTGAGGGCCATGATTTGCAGCGGCCCCTTGAGGTCATGCGTGGCCAGGGCGAACAGCTCGTCGCGCACGGCCAGCGCCTCGCGCGCCGCCCGCTCCGCGCGCTCGGTCTGAGCCCTGCGCTCCTCCAGCTCGCGCGTCATGCGCACCGTGTCCACCGCGGCCCGGAGGCTGTGGCGCAGCCGTTCCGCGCTGTACGAATCCTTGACCAGGTAGTCCTGCGCCCCCGCCTTCATCGCCTCCACCGCGATACATTCATTGCCACTGCCGGTGAGCATCACCATCGCGGGGAGCGGGCCGGTGGTACTGGCATGCAGTTCGTGCAACATCTCCAGCCCCGACATGAGGGGAAGGTGGAAGTCCACGAGCGCCACGTCGGGCGGCTCGGCCATGATGCGCTCCAGGGCCTCTTCGGCCGACGACACGGCCTCCAGCACCCAGGTCTGCTCCTTGTCGCGCTCCAGGGCACGCCGCACGGCGAAGCGATCCGCGGGGTTGTCGTCCACCAGCAGGACGCGCAAGACGGGCGTCATGTCACCGCCCCAGTCTCCTCCGGCAGCCTCGCCGCCGTGAGCCAGAAGGCATGAAGCGCGTTGGCCACCGCCTCCAACTGCGCCCCCGGCTCCGGCTTGAACAGGTAGCTGTTGGCGCCATCCGCGTAGGCACCCTCGACATCCATCGGGTCTTCCGAGGACGAGAAGATGATGACCGGGATGCGGCGCAGCCCCGGGTCCGCCTTGAGCTGGGCCAGCACCTCGCGGCCACTCATGCCGGGCATGTGCAAGTCCAACAGGACCAGCGCCGGCCTGGACGCACTCCCGTACGCACCGCGCCGATACAGGTAGTCCAGCGCGCTCTCCCCGTCCCGCACCCGGACCACCGTCATGGGGACGAGGAGCCGGCTGGCGATGCGCTCCAGCGCGACGGCATCCGCGTCGCTGTCCTCCACCAGGAGCAATGAGCGGGCAGCCGTCATGCCGGGCCTCGTCCCAAGGTGAAATAGAAGATGGCGCCCTGCCCCGGCGAGGAGTCGACCCAGAGCTCTCCGCCGTGCAGCCGCACCAGCCGGCGCGCGATGGCCAGCCCCGCGCCCGTGCCTCCGCCGTACGCCTGCACGGGGTGCAGCCGGCGGAACATGTCGAAGATGGCCTCGTGAAAGCGCGAGGCGATGCCGATACCAGGGTCTTTCACGAAGAAAACGTAGGGCGCGTCATGCCGCGCCGCCGCTTCCGGACGCGCCTCCCCGGGACCGAAGTAGCCCAGCTCCACCCAATGAGGCGCCGCCGCCTGGTACTTGGCGGCGTTCGTCAGCAGGTTCTCCCAGACCTGGCGGACACGAATGGCATCACAGGCGACGCGAGGCAGGTGGCGGGGCAGGCGCACGTCGACCTTCCCATCCTGGAGCCGAGGGGCCACCACCGCGAGCGCCTCCTCCACCAGCGCTTGCATGTCCACGTCCCGCCAGGCCAGCTCGATGCGGCCCAGCCGGCTGTATTCGAAGAGGTCCTCCAGCAGGGATTGCGACCGGCGGGCGAGCCACATCACGGACTGAAGCTGTTCGCGGCTGTCCTGGGTGAGCGACGCGCCGTGGTCATCCAGGAAGAAGGACGTGTACTGCTGGATGCCACGCAGGGGCTCACGCAGGTCGTGCCCCACCGTGCCGCTGAAGGACTCCAGCTCCGCGTTGGAGCGGGCCAGGGCACGCGACAGCCGGCTCAGCTCCGCGGACTGGCGGAGCACCACGCCCACCAGGGCGCCCCGGAAGGACTCCGCTGCTTCCACGTCGGCATGCGTCCAGGGCGCGCTGGCGCCTCGCACGTCCTCGCGCCAGGCCTCGAACGAGGCACGCGGATGCAGGCGCGCATGGCCGGGTTCAGGCTGCGCCGGCTTGTGGGGGTTGCCCGCCCAGGTGACGGTGCGCGCCACCTCGGGGCGGAACCAGAAGACGAAGCGCGGCGCCTGGGGGTCCAGGCGGACGGCCAACATCCCCGCGGCCACGTCCGCGCGTCCGGCCAGCGGGGGATGCAGCTCGCCCAGCCGCTCCGTGTGCAGGGTGCCGTCCGCGATGGGCATGCCCGCCAGCCGCGTGGCCAGCGCCAGGACCTCGTCCTGGGTGGGCGTCTGGCCCACGAGCAGCGGTGCCTCGCCCTGCTCCGCGTCGACCTGCTCGCCCAGGAGGAGCGCCACGCCGGTGGCGCCGGTGAGCGCCATCAACCGCGCCCCGTGGGTCTCCAGCGCGGCGGGCAGCGAGGCGCCCTCTCCCAACCCTTCGACAAGCTGACCCAGGAGGGTTGCCCGGTGCGCGCGCGAGGCCGCGTCCTCGCCGCGCTCCTCCGCGGCGAGTTGGAGCGACAGCAGCCGCGCCAGCACCTCACAGGCCTGCCTCCGCGCGGCGGACACGTGGCGCGGTGAGCGGTGGTGGCAGGCGATGAGCCCCCACAGCTCACCGTCCTTCAGCAGCGACACGGAGAAGGACGCGCCTACGCCCATGTTGCGCAGGTATTCGAGGTGGACCTCGGACACGCTGCGCAGCGCGGCGCCGGACAGGTCCAGAGGCTGGCCAGCCTCTGGCATCGTGGGTGGCACCAGTCCCACGGGCCGCGCCTGGACGTCCGCGATGAGCCGCAATGGATTGCGGCGGTAGAGCGCACGGGCCTGGACGGGGATGTCGCTCGCCGGGAAGTGCAGCCCCATGAAGCTGTCCACGTCATCGGCCCGGCTCTCCGCCACCACCTCGCCGTGCCAGTCCGCGTGGAAGCGGTACACCATGACGCGGTCGAAGCCGGAGAGCGCCCGCACACCGTCCGCCGCCGTCTGAAGCAGCGAGCCGGTTCCCCGGACCTGCCCCAACGGGGACACCAGCGCGTGGATGGCGGACAACGCGGCTTCGTCCGCGTGGGCGTCCGTGTCCGTGAGCGGCTCCAGCTCCAGCACCGACACGTCGCCGCTGACATGCAGCAGCGCGGAGCAGGCACGCCCACCGGCCTGCACCTGCACCGGTCCATTGACGGAGCCCGCGCGCACGCGCCGCAGCGTCTCCGCGTCGAGGACGGCGGTGATGGGCTGGTTCAGCAGCGCGGACGGCGCCGCGCCCAGCAGCGCCTCCGCGTTGGCGCTCACCACCGCGATGAGGGAGGTCGACGCGTGGAAGGCGACGAGCACGCCATGCGGTTGGACGCCCCCCAACAGGTGGATGGGCTCCCGGTCGCACTGGCCCAGGTCGAGTTCAGGCGGGGACGGTGGCATGCGCATGCTCCTGTCTCAGCCAGGCGGCGAAGGCATCGAAGGTGTCTTGAGCGCCCTTCACCGCGCGGGCATCGAACGCGACATCCGAAGAGGTGACGGAAGCCAGGTTGACGGCCTCGCCGAAGGCCCGCCATTGGGGCCCGACGTCGTCGCCGTACGCGCGGAAGAAGGAGAAGGTGCCCAGGGGCGTGCCGTCGAAGTGGCGGCGCAGGTGCCGGAGGATGAGCTGGCCGCCCAGCGTGGAGCCCTCCAGGACATAGAGGCAGCCCAGGGCGTCGGGCACGCCCGCCAGTGAAGGCAGCTCCGCGCAGAGGGGCAGTCGGGCGAGCGAGGCGTCGTCATGTCCCAGTGCGTGGAGGTCCTCCACCAGCAGGGGGACCTTCCAGCGCGAGTGGACGCTCAAGCCAGTCATCGCGTCGAGGCCCAGTTCGGCGAGCCGGGCCTCCAACGGCACATAGAAGCCGAACAGCGCTTCCAGGTGGCGGCGGTACGCGGTGGGCGTCAGGTCCGCATCCATCAACCGCACCTGGGCCTCGGTGCGCTCGTGGTGCGGGCGCGTCTCACTCTTCAGTCGCTGCATCAGGGACAAGGTGACTGCACGATGACGCCGCCACTACCCGGTGGGAACCGGGAACTGTGGCCAAGTGTCCACCTCCCTACCCCTCGGGTGCCCTGGACACGGGCGCCCGAGCCTCAGCGACAGAAGCCGTTGGCCAGGCACGTCCGCCCCAGCCCACACGACAGGCCGGAGGTGCGGCAGTTGGGCTGGCACGCGCCGGAGCCCGTGCCGTCGCTGTAGCAGACATACCCGGAGCGACAATCCCCCTGCCCCGTCCCCACCTGGCGTGAACAGGTGGCCAGACAGGCCTTGAGGCCCGACGCGGAGTCCACGATGTAGCACCGCGAGCCCGCGGGACACGCCGACGTGGTGCAGTCCAGGGAGCAGTACCCGCCCGGATAGTCCGTCACACACACGCCCCCGGGACAGTCGCCGTTGGAGCCGCAAGCACTGCCCACCTCCAGCGCCGGGTCATCATCGATGGGCGCCAGCGGAATCAGGTCGAAGTCCACGTTGGAGATGCGTTCGCCCTGCTCGACGACCAGCGGCTCGAAGGAGTCCACGTTGCGCCAGTAGCCGGTGCGCTCGCCATCCTCGAAGAAGTTGCCGTCCTGGTCGTCGTCGATGGTGGCCAGCGCGAAGTACGTGCGCGGCGTCAGGGAGATGCTGTACGCGTAGTTCGCCGAAGCGGGCGCAAGGGCGATGGCATCCTCCGACGTCTGCCACTCCCCCCTCGCGTCCTGCCACACGAACGCGACGAAGGCGTCCAGGTCGTTGGAGGCTCCCGCCACGCCAATCTTCACCGCCACCGTCGCCGAGCCCGCGGTCCCCGAGCCCACCAGGCTCAGCGTCACCACGGTGTCACCCTGAGGCAAGCCGGAGGCATCCACCGCCACCGCCAGCGAGGCCGAACCGAAAGCAGGCACCCGCACCGAGTTGCCCCGCGGGAACGTCGCCGCCGAGGCATTGGGCCCACTGACACTGGCCGTCACCGTCAGGTCGCCGCCCCGGTTGCCGCCCACGTTGCTCAGGTTGAGCTGCTGCGTGCCGCTGCCCCGGAAGAACAGCGTGGACGTCGTCACGTTGAGCTGCGGGTCCAAAGAGCCCGGGTCCACGTTGGCGATGCGAGCCAGCGCCGCGCGTGCGTTGACGAGCCCCGCGCCGCAGCCTTCCGGGCACTGCGCGTTGGTGAGCGGCGTCGCCGTGGCCTTCAGCGTGCTCTCCGCCACCGCGGCCGTGAGGTTCGGCTGCGCCGCCGCCATCAGCGCCACCACGCCCGCCACGTGCGGCGCCGCCATGCTGGTGCCCTGCGAGAAGGAATAGGCCGGCAGCCCGTTCTCATCCAGCACCGTGGACAGCACCCCGTCGGGATAGCCGTCGCCGTTCAGGTCCTCGCGCATCTCTCCGCCCGAGGCCACCACGTCCACGTCCGCGCCGAAGTTGGAGAAGCTGCTGCGCTGCCCCGCCAGGCTGGTGGAGCCCACGCAGATGACGTTCTGCTGGTTGCACGGCGTGCTGTTGCGCGCGTCCACGTCCTCGTTGCCCGCGGCGACGACGATGATGGCCCCGCCATCCAGCGCAGCGTTGATGGCGTCCTGGTACAGCGCCTGCGGCGGTGCCCTGCCACCCAGGCTCATGTTCACGACCTTCGCGGGATTGGGATTGTTCGGCACGCCCGGCACGTTGCCGCCGGTGGCCCAGGTGATGGCCGCGGCGATGTCGAAGCTGGTGCCACCGTCCCGTCCCAGCACCCGCACCGGGAGCAGGCGGGCATTCCATGCCACGCCCGCGACGCCCACCTGGTTGTTCGTGTTCGCGCCAATGGTGCCCGCCACGTGCGAGCCGTGCCACGTCGAGCCGCCGCTGGGCGTGTCCCCGCCCTCGTCCCGAGGGTTGCTGTCCCGGCCGTCGCCGTCCCCCGCGTTCTCCGGGTCCGAAATCATGTCGTAGCCCGGCAGCACGTTCGTGAGGTCCGGGTGCGGAACGATGCCGCTGTCGATGACGGCCACCACCACGGTGGATGCGTCCGGAACCAAATCCCACGCCGCCGGCAGGTTGAGCGTGGGGTAGTGCCACTGGAGGCTGTAGCCCCGGTCATTCGGCGCGGCCGTCGCCTGCATCCGCTCGTTGCGCGCCGCGTACGTCACGCCCGGCGCCTGGGCGAGCTGCGCCACCCACTCCTGCGTCTTCGCGGCCGTCACGGCCTTGCCGTCCAGCGGCTCGTAGCCCACCAGGTGCACGTGGTCGCTGGCGTAGCCCTTGTGCACCGCGCGGAAGCCCGGGCGCTGCACCGCCGCCAGCACGCGCTCCGGTGACAGGCCCGCTTCCTGGAAGCGGAGGACGACGTCCCCGGGAATCGTGGGGTCCTCCCGGGAAGCCCGCTCCAGCGGCGCGTGGCCTGGCGCCCAGGGGACGATGGGAAGCCCCGGCACGGCCATTGGCGCCCCCCGCTCGCCGCGCGAGCGCCCCGCGGACATCCCCCGCAGCGTCTCCTTCAGCTTCTCCAGCTCGCCCGCGCGAAACGGCGAGCGCACCGTCCGGGAGGCGCCGTCACCGGTGGACCGCTCGCTGCCCTGGAACGGCGTCAGCGCCCCCTGGATGCGCCCCGTCCTGGAGGGCTGCTCCCCCGGGTCCTCGTCGTCGTCAGAGCCCGAGCAGGCGGTGGCGGTGAGCAGCAACAGTCCCAACGACAGCAGGCGACGCATGCGGGAAGCCCCTCGAAGAAATGAGGGGCGGCACCCTAGCATCCAGTGGCGGCGTGGCCCGTGGCTCAGCTCGCCATGGCCTCCCCGCCTCCGTCTTCCGTGTCCTCTCCAACGTTGCCGTCCGCCGTATCGTCCAGTGCGCCGACATCCCGTGGCACACCGTCCACATAGGTCACCACGTTGCCCGGCATCGCCGGCACGCGAGGCCCGGGCGTCACCACGCCCGTGAGGTTGAGCGGATCCACGCCGGACAATTGCACCCGGACGCCGGACGGCGGCTGACGGCGCACCGAGCGCGCCATGTCCACCGCCTCCGGCAGCGCGAACTGCTCGCCCACGAAGCCGGACACGAAGCGGCCTCCGCGCACCTCGCCGCGCGCCTCCATGCGGCGGTACACGAAGAGCAGCTCGCGCCACGTGGGCGCCAGCGCCTCGCGCATCACCAGGTCGCGCCAGACGATGCCGTAGCGCTGGAGGAAGAGGCGCGCCAGCGAGTCCATCACCTCGTCGTGCGACTTCGGCTCCGCGGGCGCCAGCAGGCTCCAACGGCCCGGGCCGCCCCGCTGGAGCAGCTTCTGCCGCTTGCGATGCGCCGGGCTCTGAAGCACCCGCAGGTTCTGCACCGCGTCCGCCGTCACCAGGCCGCGCGCCACCAACTCCCACAGCGCGTCCTCGATTTCAGCGGGCAGCCTGCGCGCGCGAGACACCAGGTCCTGGAAGAAGCAGGCGCCGCGCCGCTCCAGCACCGCGACCACGTCCTTGGCCGGCGCGCTCAGGTCCGGCGGCGTCCACACGTCCCCGTGCCGCCAGCACCGCGTAGGCCGCGCCGCGGTGAACCTCAGCCATCTCGTGCTGGTTCCGGGCGAGCAGCTCGCGGGCCCGCTGGATGTGT